>NZ_JBHTRI010000076.1:0-1569 GCF_042796085.1 Streptomyces sp. NPDC056452 | reverse complement strand
CACGGCACGGACGTGATCGGTACGTCGCTGGTGCTCGCGAAGGCGATCGAGAAGACCGGTTACGACCTGGTCATCTGCGGTATGGCGTCGACGGACGGCACCATGGGTGTGCTGCCGGCGCTGCTCGCCGAGCGGCTCTCCGTCCCGCAGGTCACGCTGCTGTCCGAGGTTTCCGTCCAGGACGGCACGGTGACGGGCCGCCGTGACGGTGACACCGCGTCGGAGCAGCTGGAGGCGTCGCTGCCGGCGGTGGTCTCGGTGACCGACCAGTCGGGTGAGGCCCGCTACCCGTCGTTCAAGGGCATCATGGCGGCGAAGAAGAAGCCGGTTGTGTCCCTGGACCTGGGGGACCTGGACATCGAGGCGGACGAGGTCGGTCTGGGCGGTGCCTGGAGCGCGGTCGATTCCGCGGCCGAGCGTCCGGCCCGTACGGCGGGCACGATCGTCAAGGACGAGGGCGAGGGCGGCAAGCAGCTGGCCGAGTTCCTTGCGGGCCAGAAGTTCATCTGAGCCCCGGCCCTTCGCGGGCCGGGAGTCATCCGGGCCCCGGCTGTTCCCTCTTCCCCGCCCCCGCCTCTTTCGCACGCAGGAGATTGAAGTCCCATGGCTGAAGTTCTCGTCTATGTCGACCACGTGGACGGTGCCGTCCGCAAGCCCACCCTGGAGCTGCTGACGCTCGCCCGCCGTATCGGTGAGCCCGTCGCCGTCGCGCTGGGCAACGGTGCCGCGGAGACCGCCGGTGTGCTGGCCGAGCACGGTGCGGTCAAGGTCCTGACCGCCGACGCGCCGGAGTTCGCCGACTACCTCGTCGTTCCGAAGGTGGACGCGCTGCAGGCCGCCTACGACGCGGTATCGCCGGCCGCGGTGCTGCTGCCCTCGTCCGCGGAGACCAAGGAGATCGCGGCCCGTCTCGCGGTCCGTATCGGTTCCGGCATCATCACCGACGCCGTCGACCTGGAGGCCGGTGACTCCGGTCCGGTCGCCACCCAGTCCGCGTTCGCCGCCTCGTACACCACCAAGTCCCGTGTCTCCAGGGGCACCGCGGTCATCACGGTCAAGCCGAACTCGGCCCCCGTCGAGCCGGCCACGGGTGCGGGCACCGTCGAGGCCCTCACCGTGTCCTTCTCCGCGACGGCCACCGGCACCAAGGTCCTGTCCCGCACCCCGCGCGAGTCGACCGGCCGCCCCGAGCTGACCGAGGCCGCGATCGTCGTCTCCGGCGGCCGCGGCGTCAACGGCGCCGAGAACTTCGCCATCATCGAGGCCCTCGCCGACTCCCTCGGCGCGGCCGTCGGCGCCTCCCGCGCCGCGGTCGACGCCGGCTGGTACCCGCACACCAACCAGGTCGGCCAGACCGGCAAGTCCGTCTCCCCGCAGCTCTACATCGCCTCCGGCATCTCCGGCGCGATCCAGCACCGGGCCGGCATGCAGACCTCGAAGACCATCATCGCGATCAACAAGGACGCCGAAGCCCCGATCTTCGACCTCGTCGACTACGGCGTCGTCGGCGACCTCTTCAACGTCGTCCCCCAGCTCACCGACGAGGTCAAGACCCGCAAGGGCTGACCC
>NZ_JBHTRI010000075.1:0-2523 GCF_042796085.1 Streptomyces sp. NPDC056452 | reverse complement strand
GCCCTCTTCTATGAGCCGTTCAGCGCTTACGCCTTCGCGGAACCTTCCGCGTCGTCGTCCTCGACTTCTTCGATTTCCACGTCGTCGTCGTCGTAGTACTCTTCCACGCCGTCGTCCTCGTCGTCCTGCTCCGAGGCGCCCGGCGTCTCGGCCTCGACCACGGCCGGGTGCTCGTCGTCCTCACCCATGGCGTCGACGAACTCCACACCGTCGAGCTCGGCGAGCCGGTCCGACGCATCGGTCGCGCCGTCCTTGTCGGCCTCGAGGGCCTTGCCGAACCACTCACGTGCCTCGTCCTCGCGCCCTGCTTCCAGGAGCGCGTCCGCGTACGCGTACCGCAAGCGCGGGGTCCACGAGTGGACGGCACTGGAGGCGAGCTCGGGGCCCTGCAGCGTGACGATTGCCGCGTCGATCTGGCCCATGTCCCTGCGGGCTCCGGCGGCGACCAGGCGCATCTCGACCTGGCCGGCCTTGTCCAGCTTCTGGACCTCGGGCCCACCGGCCATGTCCATCGCCCGCTCGGGCCTGCCGAGTCCGCGCTCGCAGTCGGCCATGACGGGCCACAGGTCCACGGAGCCGGTCATGCGACGGGACGCCCTGAACTCGGCCAGCGCCTCCGCGTACTTCTGCGTCGCGTACGCGGCGAAGCCGGCGGCCTCACGCACCGCTGCGACGCGCGAGGCCAGACGCAGTGCGATACGCGAGTACGCGTAGGCCTGCTCGGGGTCCTCGTCGAGGAGGCGGGCCACCATCACGAGGTTCCGTGCAACATCGTCGGCCAGGGTCTTCGGCAGGCTGTACAGCTCCTGCCGGACATCCTTGTCGATCTCCTGGCCGGTGACGTCGTCCGGGATGGGAAGCCGCTTGATCGGCTCACGGTCACGGTCGTCGCGGCCCTGGTAACCACCGCGGTCGTCGCGGCCCTGGTAGCCACCGCGGTCGTTGTCGCGACGGGGCGCACGGTCCCGGTCACGGCTCCTGTCGTCACGACCACCACGGTCGTCACGGCGGAAGCCACCACCGGTGCTGCCACCACCGCGGCTGTCGTCACGGCGGAAGCCGCCGGCGCTGCCGCCACGGTTGTCGTCGCGGCGGGGGCCGCTGCTGGGACGGTCGTCACGACGCGGAGCGCGGTCGTCACGGCGCTCGAAGCCACCGCTCGGGCGACCGCCACGGTCATCACGACGCTCGAAGCCACCGCTGGGGCGACCGCCGCGGTCGTCACGCTGACCACCGCGGTACCCGCCACGCTCGTCATCACGACGCGGAGCACGGTCATCACGACGGAAACCGCCGCCGGTGCTGCCACCACGGCTGTCGTCACGGCGGGGGCCGCTGCTGGGACGGTCATCACGACGCTCGAAGCCACCGCTCGGGCGACCGCCACGGTCATCACGACGCTCGAAGCCACCGCTCGGGCGACCGCCACGGTCATCACGACGCTCGAAGCCACCGCTCGGGCGACCGCCGCGGTCGTCACGCTGACCACCGCGGTACCCACCACGCTCGTCATCACGACGCGGAGCACGGTCGTCACGACGGAAGCCACCGCCGGTGCTGCCACCACGGCTGTCATCGCGACGGAAACCGCCGCCGGTGCTGCCACCACGGCTGTCGTCACGACGCGGAGCGCGGTCATCACGGCGCTCGAAGCCGCCGCTGGGGCGACCGCCGCGGTCGTCACGCTGACCACCGCGGTACCCGCCACGCTCGTCATCACGACGCGGAGCACGGTCATCGCGACGGAAGCCGCCGCCGGTGCTGGCGCCACGGTTGTCGTCGCGGCGGGGGCCGCTGCTGGGACGGTCGTCACGACGCGGAGCGCGGTCGTCACGGCGCTCGAAGCCACCGCTGGGGCGACCACCACGGTCGTCATCACGACGCGGAGCCCGGTCGTCACGACGGAAACCGCCGCCGGTGCTGCCGCCACGGTTGTCGTCGCGGCGGGGGCCGCTGCTGGGACGGTCATCACGACGCGGAGCACGGTCATCACGCCGGAAGCCACCGCCGGCGCCGCCGCGGCTGTCGTCACGACGGAAGCCACCACCGGTGCTGCCACCACGGCTGTCATCACGACGGAAGCCACCACCGGTGCTGCCACCACGGCTGTCATCACGACGGAAACCGCCGCCGGTGCTGCCACCACGGCTGTCATCACGACGGGGGCCGCTGGAACGGTCGTTGGTGTCACGTCGAGGCGCGCCGGACCGGTCGTCACGACCGCCACGGAAACCGCCCCTGTCACCGCCGTCACGGCGACGCGGCTCGCGCTCCGGACGGTCGTCGGAAGAGTTGGTGGACATGGGGGTGACTCCTGTCATCGGGTACCACAGACATTCTCGCGCAGCCGACCATCCGACGCGCTTCGACGAAAAACAAAAGGACCCTTGGTCCCAGCATGAACGCTGGGACCAAGGGTCCTTGAAAGATTGTTCGGCGGCGTCCTACTCTCCCACAGGGTCCCCCCTGCAGTACCATCGGCGCTGAAAGGCTTAGCTTCCGGGTTCGGAATGTAACCGGGCG
>NZ_JBHTRI010000074.1:0-3265 GCF_042796085.1 Streptomyces sp. NPDC056452 | reverse complement strand
TCGAAGGCCTCCCAGGAGGCTTCGAGCAGCAGCCGCTGCTGCGGATCCATCGCGAGTGCCTCACGGGGCGAGATCCCGAAGAACTCGGCATCGAACTCGGCAGCCTCGTGCAGGAACCCGCCCTCGCGTGTGTACGACGTGCCGGGCTGGTCGGGGTCCGTACTGTGCAGCCGCTCAAGATCCCAGCCACGGTCCACGGGGAAGGGCGACACCGCGTCCGTACCCTGCGCCACCAATTCCCACAGGTCCTCGGGCGAGGTGACGCCCCCCGGGTAGCGGCAACTCATTCCGACGATCGCGATCGGCTCACGGGAGGCGGCGAGAAGGTCTTCGTTCTGCTGCCGGAGCCTGCTGGTCTCCTTGAGGGAGTTCCGCAGAGCTGCCACGACCGCTTCGGACGAGGTGTTGTTCATTCTGTTCCTTCTCCAGGACTCTTCAGGATCCGAGGCTCTCGCGAGCCATCTGGACGAGGGCGTCCACGTCCAGTTCGTCGATGTCGATGTCGATGTCGGCTTCGGCGCCGTTCTCGGCACTGCCGTTGCCGGAGGCTTCGCCGGCTCCGTGGCCATCGGGGCCGGCGAGCTTCAACAGCCCTTCCAACAGGCCGGAACCGCGGAGCCGGTCGACCGACAGAGTGGTGAGCAGCCTTCGGATGTCGCTGTCCGCAGTCGAGTCGGCGGCGGATGATGCCGCCGGGGCGCCCGCACCTGCCGTGTTGTCGAGTTCGGTGCGCAGGAGTTGGGCGACGGCGAGGGGGCTGGGGTAGTCGAAGACGAGGGTGGCCGGGAGGCGTAGTCCGGTGGTCTTGTTGAGGCGGTTGCGCAGTTCGACGGCGGTGAGTGAGTCGATGCCGAGTTCCTTGAAGCCCCGGCGCCCGTCGACCGCCTCCGAACCGGAGTACTCGAGGGTGGCCGCCACCTCGCCGCGTACCAGATCTGTCAGCAACTGCTCCTGGTCCTCCGGCGAAAGGCCGGAGAGTCGTCGGGCCAGAGCCGGGCCGGCTGCCTCGGTGGCGGCGGTGCTGTTCCCGGCCATGGCCCGGCGGACCGGCGCGCGCACCAGGCCGCGCATCAGCGGCGGGAGTTCCGGGCCACGGGCGCGGAGCGCCGCCGAGTCGAGCGGCAGCGGTACGACGCCGGCCAGGTCGAGGCGCAGTGCGGTGTCGAACAGCTCCATGCCCCGGTCCGGCGTGATGGCCACCATGCCGGTCCTGGCGAAACGGTTGCGGCCGGCCTCGCTGAGTGCCGCAGCCATGCCGCCCTCGGCCCACGGACCCCAGGCCAGCGATACGGCGGGCAGCCCGAGGCTCCTGCGGTGGTGGGCCAGCGCGTCCAAGTAGGCGTTCGCGGCGGCGTAGTTCGCCTGCCCGGCGCCACCCACCAGCCCCTGGATCGATGAGAAGAGGGCGAAGGTGGTGAGGTTGTGGTGGCGGGTTGCTTGGTGGAGGTTCCAGGCGGCGTCGGTTTTGGGGCTGAGGACGGTGGAGACGCGTTGGGGGGTGAGGGTGGTGAAGATGCCGTCGTCGAGGATGCCTGCGGCGTGGATGACGGCGGTGAGGGGGTGTGCGGTGGGGATGGTGTCGAGGAGGTTGTCGAGTGCGGTTGGGTCGGTGACGTCGCAGGCGGCGAGGGTGATGTGGGCGCCGAGGTTTGTGAGTTGGTCGTGGAGTTGTTGGGCTCCGGGGGCGTTGTTGCCTCGGCGGCTGACGAGGAGGAGGTGGCGCGTGCCGTGGTGGGTGATGAGGTGGCGGGCGAGGAGTCCGCCGAGTGCTCCGGTGGCGCCTGTGATCAGAACCGTGCCCTCGGGATCGAAGGGCGCTTCGGACGCCTCCGGCGAGGTGACACGGGCGAGTCGTGGGGTGACCAGTTTGCCGTCGCGCAGTGCGAGCTGGTTCTCCGAGCAGGCCAGAACGGATGGCAGCAGTGCGTCCAGGCTGGTGGGGTGGTCGAGGTCGAGGAGGATGACGCGGTCGGGGTTTTCGGTTTGTGCGGTGCGCAGGAGTCCCCAGGCGGCGGCTCCTGGCAGGTTGTGGGTGTCTTCGTCGGGGGTGGTGGCCATGGCGTTGTGGGTGACGACGACGAGTCGTTCGTGGTCGGGGCGGTCTTCGGCCAGCCACTGCTGGGCGTGGGCGAGTGCGGTGTGGACTGTGTCGTGGACGGGTTCTCCGGTGGGGAGCTGAACGACGGTGGCACCGGCGATGTCCTCGGTCGTCGGACCGGTTGCGGTCGTGGCCGGCACCCACTCCACCCGGAACAGAGCATCGTGGGTCCTGGCGCCCGCTGCGCTGATCTGGTCGGCCGACACGGCGCGAACAGCCAGGGATTCCACTGAGGCCACAGGCGCTCCGCTGGTGTCCCAGACCTCGATGGTCACAGCGTCGGTGCCGGCAGGCGCCAGCCGGACACGCGCGGCGGAGGCGCCGTGGGCGTACAGCCGGACACCGCTCCACGAGAAGGGCAGCCGTGGCTCCCCGGTGCCGGGCAGCACGCCGAGTTCGATGGCGTGCAGGGCCGAGTCGAGGAGAGCCGGATGCAGACCGAAGGCCTGTGCGTCTCCCACCGGGCTCTCGGGGAGTGACAGCTCGGCGAACACCTCGTTGCCCCGCCGCCAGACCGCACGCAGTCCCTGGAATGCGGGTCCGTAACCGAATCCTTGCTCCGCGAGAGCGTCGTAACGACCGGTCAGATCGACTTGCTCGGCTCCGGGCGGTGGCCACGCGGTGAGCCCCGTACCGGCCGGAAGACCGTCCTCGGACGCGAGTACACCACTGGCATGCCTGGTCCATGCGTGCTCGGACTCCGCACCTTCGAGCCGCGAGTGGACGGTCAGGGAACGTCGCCCCGTCTCGTCCGGCACGCCTACTGCCAGATGGAGCGGCGCGGCGCCGCTCTCCGGAAGCACCAGCGGGGCCTCCAGGGTCAGTTCCTCCAGGTGACCGGCCAGCGCCTCGCCACCCGCTCGGAGCCCAAGCTCCACGAATGCCGTGCCGGGAAGCAGTACCCGGTCCAGTACCCGGTGGTCGCCGAGCCAGGGGTGGGTGCGAAGCGAGAGCCGGCCCGTGAACAGCAGCTCCTCGCTGTCAGGACGAGTGACAGCGGCCCCGAGCAGCGGGTGATCGACCTCGCCGAGCCCGACGGACGCCATGTCCGTGGCGGCAGGCACGTTCGGCTGCCAGTAGCGCTTGCGCTGGAAGGGGTAGGTGGGGAGGTCGAGGACCTGGGGTGTGTGGTGGGTGCCGTGGACGGCTTTCCAGTCGGGGGTGGTT
>NZ_JBHTRI010000073.1:0-4863 GCF_042796085.1 Streptomyces sp. NPDC056452 | reverse complement strand
GCTTCCTCGGAAGCCGCCGGCCGGCCGCTTCGTTCCCCGCCCGCACCAGGCCGCCGGCGACCGCCCCACCAGTTCTCGTCTTCTTGACGATATGGCGCCACTCCATTAGCGTCGTCATGACGAGAAAGAGGGGGCCCTCATCATGGCCGACATCACCCGGCGCTTCGGCTGGCGACACCTGCGCTCCGCACCCACCGCCCATATCCGGCACCACAAGCGGGGCAAGCTCAGCCACGACGGTCCCGGGCTGAGCTTCTGGTACCGGTCGCTCTCCGCCGCGCTCTCCGAAGTCCCGGTGAACGACCGGGAGCTGGCGATGGCCTTCCACGCGCGTACGGCCGACTTCCAGGACGTCACCGTGCAGGCGACCGTCACCTACCGCATCAGCGGCCCGGCCGAGGCCGCCGCCCGCCTCGACTTCTCCGTGGACCCCGACACCGGGGTCTGGAGGAGCGCACCGCTGGAGCAGATCGCCACCCTCCTCACCGAGACCGCACAGCAGCACACCCTGGACGTCCTGGCCCGGACACCGCTCGCCACCGCCCTGGTGGACGGGGTCGCCTCGGTACGTGAACGGGTCGCGTCCGGCCTCTCCGCCGAACCGCGGCTGCCCGCCACCGGCATCGACGTGGTGGCCGTGCGCGTCGTCGCCATCCGCCCGGAGGCGGAGGTCGAGCGCGCCCTGCGCACGCCGGCCAGGGAGCAGATCCAGCAGGAGGCGGACCGGGCCACCTACGAACGCCGGGCCGTCGCGGTCGAGCGGGAACGCACCATCGCCGAGAACGAACTCGCCAGCCAGATCGAACTGGCTCGCCGCGAGGAGCAGTTGGTTGACCAGCGAGGCATCAACGCCCGCCGCGAGGCCGAGGAGAAGTCCGCGGCCGACGGCGTGCGCACGGAAGCCGAGGCCGACCGCAAGGTGCGTCTCGCCCGCGCGGAGGCGGAGGCCGCCCGCGACATCGGCTCGGCCCGCGCCGAGGCCCAGGCGGCCTGGCTCCGGGCGCACGCGGAAGTGGACCCCGGCACCCTGCACGCGCTCGCCGCGACCCGGCTGGCGGAGAACCTGCCCCGGATCGACAGCCTCACCCTCTCCCCCGACGTGCTCACGGGCCTGCTCGCCCGGCTCGGCAGGACGGATCCGGAGGCGCGGGCGTGAGTCTGGCCCCGCGTGCGGTCCTCGTGCACCGCACCACCGAGTACGAGGAACTGCTCGCCCGGCACGGGACCCACGGCCAGGCGGCGTTCTTCCTCTCGACCCGCGGCCGGTCCATCGACGAGGTGGCCGGGCGGCATCACCGTACCCAGCGGGCCCTCACCGAGGTGGCTGCCGCCGTGCCCCTGCAGTGGCGTCGTTCACGGGTGGAGCGTGCGGACCTGGACCGCTTCCTCTTCGGGCCCGAGGACGTGGTCGTCGTGGTCGGACAGGACGGACTGGTCGCCAATGCGGCGAAGTACCTGTCCGGCCAGCCGGTCCTGGGCATCGACACCGATCCGGGCCGCAACCCGGGCGTCCTCGTACGCCATCGCGCGCAGGACGCGGCGGCACTGTGCCGGGCGGCCGTCGCACCCGGTGACCGGGTGGAGTCGCTCACCATGGTCGAGGCCGTCGCCGACGACACCCAGCGGCTGCTCGCCCTGAACGAGGTCTTCTGCGGACCGCCCGGCCACCAGACGGCGCGCTACCGCATCGGCCCGGACGACGCCGCCGGGGAGTCCCAGGCATCCTCGGGCGTCCTGGTCGGCACCGGGACGGGCGCGACGGGCTGGCTGCGCTCCCTCTGGGGCGAACGCGGCAGCGCGCTGCGACTGCCGGGCCCCTCCGATCCGCGGCTGCTCTGGTTCGTGCGCGAGGCATGGCCCTCGCCCGCGACCGGTACGTCACTGGTCGCCGGCGAACTGGGCCGGGGCGAGGGACTGGCCCTCACCGTCGAGTCGGACCGGATCGTGGTGTTCGGCGACGGAATGGAGGCCGACGCGCTGGAGCTGACCTGGGGTCAGACAGTGCGGCTCGGGATCTCCGCCACCACGTTGAATCTGGTGGTATAACCCCGTTGATGTACCACTCGCGCGGGGCCGGATTTGTAACTGATATCTACATGTATCTTCCGTGTGTCCGACGGGCCCGATACTGATCGGACACCGCACACCGAACCGTCGTCCTCATGACGCCTTCCACGGCTGAGCGGAACGCTCGACCGAGGAGACCACTGTGCTGGGTGCGATAGGCCTCGATGCCGTCCAGGAGATCACCTACCGCGAACTGGTCGGGCACGGGGCGGCCGACGCGGCGCATCTGGCGGGCCGTCTCACCCTGCCGGAGAAGGATGTCCTCCAAGCGTTGCACGGGCTGGAGCACCAGGGGCTGATCACCCGGTCCGCCGAACGGCCCGACTGCTGGGTGAGTGCTCCCCCGGCGGTGGCTCTGGCGCCCCTGCTCTCCCAGCAGCGCCATGAGCTGGAGTGCGCGGAACTGGCGGCGGCCAGACTGGCCGACGAGTACCGGCCCGAGGCCGTCGCACCCGGCGTGCGTGACCTGATCGAGGTCGTGACCGGCGCGCAGGCTGTCTCCCAGCGCTTCTCCCAACTCCAGCTGGGGGCCGAGCGGGAACTCTGCGTGCTCATCCGCAGCCAGCCGCTCGCGGTTTCGGCCGAGGAGAACACGGCCGAGGTGCTGGCCATGGCCCGGGGCGTGAAGTACCGCGTCGTCATCGGCCGGGAGATGTTTCCCGGCCGCGAGGGCGGGACCGTCGACCTGGCCGGTCTCGCCGAGTCGCTGGGCCGGGGCATGGAGGTGCGCGTGGTCGACGAGGTTCCGACCAAGCTGGTCATCGCCGACGGCTCGCTCGGCATGCTTCCGCTGAGCGACCCCGCCACGGAACCGGCGGCCCTGGTGGCCCGGTCGAGCGGTCTGCTGGTGTCGCTGGTGGCGCTCTTCGAACAGGTGTGGAGCCAGGGCCTGCCCCTGACGCTCGGCAGGGGCGACGAGATCGAGGAGGCGCCGCTGCCCGGGCCCGAGCCCATCGATCTCCAGATCCTCTCCCTGCTGCTGGCCGGCCTCACGGATGTGGGCGTCGGCAAGGAACTCGACCTGGGCGCACGGACCGTACAGCGGCGGATCAAGCGGCTGATGGATCTCAGCGGGGCGTCGAACCGGCTGCGTCTGGGCTGGTACGCGAGCGAGCACGGCTGGATCACGCGTACGCACGGCTGAGAGGCTGCCCCTGAGAACTCCAGCTACAGGGGGCAGAGGACATGACAGCCGACTCCGGGAACGGTCCCACGCGCAACACCCGGCCACCCGAGGCGCAGGCGGGATTCGGCGTGGGCGTCGTCGTTCAGGACGAGCAGGGCAGGATCCTGCTCGGCAGGCACCGCGAGGGCACCTGGGAGCTGCCCGGCGGAAAGATCGATCCGACACACGAGTCGGTCGCCGCCGCGGCCGCGCGTGAGCTCCGCGAGGAGACGGGGCTGGATGTCCCCGAAGCAGCGGTGACGGTCTTCGCGATGCTGCACGACGTGGTGGCCGGGACCATCCGGATCACGATGGCGGCCAGGGTGTCCGTCGAGGCCGCGGTCGCCGAGGTGACCGAGCCGCATCTGATCAGCGCCTGGCGGTGGACGCGCCCCGATGAACTGCCGGACCTGCTGTTCGACCCGTCGGCCCAGATCCTGGCGACCTGGCGGCCGGACCTCGCGATCGCGCACCCGCCGGCGCACCGTCTGCGGATCGCCGCGGACGGGCCGCAGTCATGAACCGTGAACCTACAGCGCTAATTGATTTGCCTAAAGGTCATAGGCAAGCTTAGCGTCGTACTCATGAGAGCCGTCAGTGAGCAGGACATCCGGGCATCGTTCGTCAATTGCTCCAAGGGCGAGGCGAAGCGGCTGCCGCTGCCCCGAGACCTCGACGACCGCCCGTGGGACGACCTGGACTTCCTGGGGTGGCGCGACCTGTCCGCACCGGACCGGAGCTACCTCGTCACCGACGTGGACGGCGAGCTGACGGGCATCACGCTCCGCTTCCCGTCCCAGCAGCGGGGCTTCCTGCACCGCAGCATGTGTTCGGTCTGCCTGACGACACACCCTGGCAGCGGCGTCTCCCTGATGACCGCACGCAAGACGGGACAGGCCGGCAGGGACGGGAACTCGGTGGGCATATACCTCTGCACCGACCTCGACTGCTCCCTGTACGTGAGGGGCAAGAAGCTCCCGGCGCCCGGCGGGCGCTTCGAGGAGTCACTGACCGTGGACCAGCAGATCGAGCGGACCCGGGCGAAGCTCTTCGCCTTCCTGGGCACTCTCTCCGCCTGAACGGCCGGGCGCATCCGGGTGCCTGCGGATGCGGTTCAGTGGGGGCGGATGTACGAATAAGGGACCATTCGTGCGATCGGAGTAGACCCGTGGACGACTATCCGCTCCTCAATCTCTTCCTGACCATGATGTACATCTTCCTCTGGGTCCTGTGGTTCTTCCTGCTCTTCAAGGTGATCACGGACATCTTCCGTGACCACTCACTGAACGGCTGGGCCAAGGCCGCCTGGTTGATCTTCGTCATCGTGCTGCCCTACGTCGGCGTCCTGGTCTACCTGATCGTTCGCGGCCGGAGCATGGGCCAGCGGGACGTGAAGCAGGCGAAGGACCAGGAGGCGGCCTTCCGGAAGTACGTGCAGGAGGCCGCCGGGACCGAGGGCGGCTCCGGAACCGGCAACAGCCACGTCACCGAACTCGCCAAGCTCGCCCAGCTCAAGGACAGCGGCCACATCGACCAGCAGGAGTACGAGAAGGCCAAGGCGAAGCTGCTCGCCTGATCCGCCCGGCCGTCCATGCCGACGTCCGTGTCCCCCCGACCGGTCACCTCACGGT
>NZ_JBHTRI010000072.1:0-3206 GCF_042796085.1 Streptomyces sp. NPDC056452 | reverse complement strand
GTCGGGGTGATGGGTGGCTGGTCGTTGTTTGAGAACTGCACAGTGGACGCGAGCATCTGTGGCCAAGTTTTTAAGGGCGCACGGTGGATGCCTTGGCACCAGGAACCGATGAAGGACGTGGGAGGCCACGATAGTCCCCGGGGAGCTGTCAACCAAGCTTTGATCCGGGGGTTTCCGAATGGGGAAACCCGGCAGTCGTCATGGGCTGTCACCCACTGCTGAACACATAGGCAGTGTGGAGGGAACGAGGGGAAGTGAAACATCTCAGTACCCTCAGGAAGAGAAAACAACCGTGATTCCGGGAGTAGTGGCGAGCGAAACTGGATGAGGCCAAACCGTATGCGTGTGATACCCGGCAGGGGTTGCGCATACGGGGTTGTGGGATCTCTTTTTCATGGTCTGCCGACTGTGAGACGAGTCAGAAACCGTTGATGTAGGCGAAGGACATGCGAAAGGTCCGGCGTAGAGGGTAAGACCCCCGTAGCTGAAACATCAACGGCTCGTTTAAGAGACACCCAAGTAGCACGGGGCCCGAGAAATCCCGTGTGAATCTGGCGGGACCACCCGCTAAGCCTAAATATTCCCTGGTGACCGATAGCGGATAGTACCGTGAGGGAATGGTGAAAAGTACCGCGGGAGCGGAGTGAAATAGTACCTGAAACCGTGTGCCTACAAGCCGTGGGAGCGTCGCTGTTGTTCTTCGGAACAGCAGTCGTGACTGCGTGCCTTTTGAAGAATGAGCCTGCGAGTTTGCGGTGTGTTGCGAGGTTAACCCGTGTGGGGAAGCCGTAGCGAAAGCGAGTCCGAATAGGGCGATTTAGTAGCGCGCTCAAGACCCGAAGCGGAGTGATCTAGCCATGGGCAGGTTGAAGCGGAGGTAAGACTTCGTGGAGGACCGAACCCACCAGGGTTGAAAACCTGGGGGATGACCTGTGGTTAGGGGTGAAAGGCCAATCAAACTCCGTGATAGCTGGTTCTCCCCGAAATGCATTTAGGTGCAGCGTCGTGTGTTTCTTGCCGGAGGTAGAGCACTGGATAGGCGATGGGCCCTACCGGGTTACTGACCTTAGCCAAACTCCGAATGCCGGTAAGTGAGAGCACGGCAGTGAGACTGTGGGGGATAAGCTCCATGGTCGAGAGGGAAACAGCCCAGAGCATCGACTAAGGCCCCTAAGCGTACGCTAAGTGGGAAAGGATGTGGAGTCGCAGAGACAACCAGGAGGTTGGCTTAGAAGCAGCCACCCTTGAAAGAGTGCGTAATAGCTCACTGGTCAAGTGATTCCGCGCCGACAATGTAGCGGGGCTCAAGCGTACCGCCGAAGTCGTGTCATTCACACAATAGGGCCAACGCCCGTGTGGATGGGTAGGGGAGCGTCGTGTGCCGGGTGAAGCAGCCGCGGAAGCGAGTTGTGGACGGTTCACGAGTGAGAATGCAGGCATGAGTAGCGATACACACGTGAGAAACGTGTGCGCCGATTGACTAAGGGTTCCTGGGTCAAGCTGATCTGCCCAGGGTAAGTCGGGACCTAAGGCGAGGCCGACAGGCGTAGTCGATGGACAACCGGTTGATATTCCGGTACCCGCTTTGAAACGCCCAATACTGAATCAGGCGATGCTAAGTCCGTGAAGCCGGCCCGATCTCTTCGGAGTTGAGGGTAGTGGTGGAGCCGATGAACCAGACTTGTACTAGGTAAGCGATGGGGTGACGCAGGAAGGTAGTCCAGCCCGGGCGGTGGTAGTCCCGGGGTAAGGGTGTAGGCCGTGTGGTAGGTAAATCCGTCACACATTAAGGCTGAGACCTGATGCCGAGCCGATTGTGGTGAAGTGGATGATCCTATGCTGTCGAGAAAAGCCTCTAGCGAGTTTCATGGCGGCCCGTACCCTAAACCGACTCAGGTAGTCAGGTAGAGAATACCGAGGCGTTCGGGTGAACTATGGTTAAGGAACTCGGCAAAATGCCCCCGTAACTTCGGGAGAAGGGGGGCCATCACTGGTGATCCGATTTACTCGGTGAGCTGGGGGTGGCCGCAGAGACCAGCGAGAAGCGACTGTTTACTAAAAACACAGGTCCGTGCGAAGCCGTAAGGCGATGTATACGGACTGACGCCTGCCCGGTGCTGGAACGTTAAGGGGACCGGTTAGTGCACTTTCGGGTGTGCGAAGCTGAGAACTTAAGCGCCAGTAAACGGCGGTGGTAACTATAACCATCCTAAGGTAGCGAAATTCCTTGTCGGGTAAGTTCCGACCTGCACGAATGGCGTAACGACTTCTCGACTGTCTCAACCATAGGCCCGGTGAAATTGCACTACGAGTAAAGATGCTCGTTTCGCGCAGCAGGACGGAAAGACCCCGGGACCTTTACTATAGTTTGATATTGGTGTTCGGTTCGGCTTGTGTAGGATAGGTGGGAGACTTTGAAGCGGCCACGCCAGTGGTTGTGGAGTCGTCGTTGAAATACCACTCTGGTCGTGCTGGATGTCTAACCTGGGTCCGTGATCCGGATCAGGGACAGTGTCTGATGGGTAGTTTAACTGGGGCGGTTGCCTCCTAAAGAGTAACGGAGGCGCCCAAAGGTTCCCTCAGCCTGGTTGGCAATCAGGTGTTGAGTGTAAGTGCACAAGGGAGCTTGACTGTGAGACCGACGGGTCGAGCAGGGACGAAAGTCGGGACTAGTGATCCGGCAGTGGCTTGTGGAAGCGCTGTCGCTCAACGGATAAAAGGTACCCCGGGGATAACAGGCTGATCTTCCCCAAGAGTCCATATCGACGGGATGGTTTGGCACCTCGATGTCGGCTCGTCGCATCCTGGGGCTGGAGTCGGTCCCAAGGGTTGGGCTGTTCGCCCATTAAAGCGGTACGCGAGCTGGGTTTAGAACGTCGTGAGACAGTTCGGTCCCTATCCGCTGTGCGCGTAGGAATATTGAGAAGGGCTGTCCCTAGTACGAGAGGACCGGGACGGACGAACCTCTGGTGTGCCAGTTGTCCTGCCAAGGGCATGGCTGGTTGGCTACGTTCGGAAAGGATAACCGCTGAAAGCATCTAAGCGGGAAGCCTGCTTCGAGATGAGTATTCCCACCACCTTGAGTGGTTAAGGCTCCCAGTAGACGACTGGGTTGATAGGCCAGATGTGGAAGCCCGGTAACGGGTGGAGCTGACTGGTACTAATAGGCCGAGGGCTTGTCCTCAGTTGCTCGCGTCCACTGTGTT
>NZ_JBHTRI010000071.1:0-5905 GCF_042796085.1 Streptomyces sp. NPDC056452 | reverse complement strand
GGCCCGCCCCCTCACCTCCGCGCCGCCACCGAGAGCCGGAAGGCCTCCAGGGCCAGCATGATCTCGATCAGCTCGCGCGGCCGTGACAGCGAACGCGACGTCAGCTGTTCCAGCCGCCGCAACCGGTTCAGCACGGTGTTGCGGTGGCAGTACAGAAGGCCCGCCGCCCGCCCCGCGGACCCTCCGCACTCCAGCCAGGCCTCCAGCGTCCGCACCAGCAGGTCCCGGTCGGCCGGGTCCAGGTCCAGCAGCGGGCCGAAGACACTCGCGACCAGCCGGGCCGCGAGCTCCGGCCGGCTCACCACCAGTGCCGCCGGCAGCCGCTCCTCCAGCCGTACGATCCCGGCCGTGCCCGGGGGGCAGGTCAGCAGCGCAACATCGGCCAGCCGGCGTGCCGATCCCAGCTCGGCCAGCGAGTCCACCACCGGGCTGATCCCGCCCGGACCCGGACACCGCTCCACCATGACCGCGGTGAGTTCGTCCGTACCCCGCTCGCCCAGGGCGACCACCACGATCTCGCAGTCCGCCCGCATCCGCCGGAGGAACGTCATCCCGTCCGCGTCCATGACGGGACGGTCCGGTCCGCCGCCCGTCCGCAGCACCGCCACCGCGTAGCGGCCCTGCTCCGGCAGGCCCAGACCGGCCGCCGCGCGCGCCGCGAGTCCCGGCGCGGACCGGTCCTCGAGGAGGGCGTCGAGCAGCGCCTGGACCCGTTCGTCACTGCGCCGCTGCATGTCATCGCTCCGTTCCGCAGCCGGGCCGCTCATGGCTCGTGACGATGCCACCCGCCGCGAGGCGTGCGACAGCGGATCACGCGCCTCTGTGCGCGTGCACAACCGCACCCTTCGAACGCTGGTCAGCCGCAGCGATTGCGCCGCGGACCGTGGACGCGCGGCCCGCCCCCTGCTGGTCTGTGGCACCACAACGACCAGTCGGAAGGAGGAGGACGCATGGCAACGCTCGAGATCCGCGAACTGTCCGTGGGCTACGGCCCGGTACGGGCACTGCGCGACGTCTCCGTCGACGTGCCGGCCGGCGCGATCACCGCGGTGCTCGGCGGCAACGGCGCCGGCAAGACCACGCTGCTGCGGGCCGTGTCGCGGACCCTCGGCTTCCACCGCGGGACGGGCACGGGCACCATCCGCTTCGACGGCGTGCCCCTGGACGGGCTGCGCCCCGCCCAGGTGGTGGCCGCAGGAGTGATCCAGGTGCCGGAGGGGCGACAGGTGTTCGCCCGGATGACGGTGGCGGACAACCTGCGGGCCGGTGCACTCGGAGCCCGGGGCGGGCGCAAGGAAACGACCGCGGCGCTCTCACGCGTACACGAGCTGTTCCCCGTCCTCGCCCAGCGAGCCCACCAGCGTGCCGGGCTGCTGTCCGGCGGGGAACAGCAGATGCTGGCGATGGGACGGGCCCTGATGGCCGGACCCCGCCTGCTCCTGCTCGACGAGCCGTCCCTCGGCCTCGCGCCGCTGATGGCCGCCAGGATCGCCGAGACGATCCAGGAGATCAACGCGGCGGGCACCTCCGTCATGCTCGTCGAGCAGAACGCGGCGATCGCGCTCAGGCTCGCCTCCACCGCGTACGTCCTGGACGTCGGCGAGGTCGCCATCGAGGGCCCGGCCGACGAACTCGCCGCTTCCGACGAGGTACGCCGCCGCTATCTGGGCGTCGTCGACGAGGAGGCGGCCGAGGTCGCGCGGCAGGCCGTCGGCGGACCCTCACGCACCCTGAGCAGGTGGTCCGCGTGACCACCGCTCCCGCCACCACGGCCCCCGTCACCGCCCCGGCCGCCCTCGCCGTCCGCGACGTGACCGTACGCTTCGCCGGGCTCACCGCCCTCGACGCGGTCTCGTTCACCGTCGAACCCGGCAGCGTGCACGCCGTCATCGGACCCAACGGCGCCGGCAAGTCCACCACCTTCAACGTGCTCTCCGGCGTCTACCGCGCCACCTCCGGCACGGTGCACCTCGGCTCGACCGAACTCACCGGCCTCGCCCCGCACAAGATCGCCGGCCTCGGCGTCGCGCGCACCTTCCAGAACCTGGCGCTGCCCCCGCACGCCACCGTCGCCGACAGCCTGCTGCTCGGCCGGCACCGCCTCACCCGCGCCGGCTTCCTCGCCAGCGGACTGCGGCTGCCGTCGGCGGCCCGCGAAGCGCGGCGCCACCGCGAACGGGTCCGCGAGATCGCCGAGTTCATCGGCCTGGACAAGGAGCTGGAGCGGCCCGCCGGTGCGCTCCCGTACGGGAAGCAGAAGCTCGTGGAGCTCGGCCGCGCGCTCTGCATGGAGCCGCAGGTGCTGCTGCTCGACGAGCCCATCGCCGGCATGACGGCCGACGAACGCCGTCGCGTCGCGGCCGTGGTCGCGGACGTACGCGACAGCCTCGGCATCTCCATCGTGCTCGTCGAACACGACATGGGCGTGGTGATGCGGCTCGCGGACGCCGTGACCGTACTCGACTTCGGACGAAGGATCGCGGGCGGCACCCCCGCCGAGGTCCAGAACGATCCGGCCGTCGTCCAGGCCTACTTGGGGACACAGGAATGACCACCTTCATCGAACTCCTCCTCGGCGGACTCTCCATCGGATCGGTCTACGCACTGATCGCGCTCGGCTTCGTCGTCATCTTCAAGGCCACCGAGGTCGTCAACTTCGCCCACGCCTCCCTCCTGCTGGCGGGCGGATACGTCACCGCCGTCCTGCACGACGACATCGGCTTCTGGCCGGCGCTCGGCGTCGGCATCGCGGGCGCCGCGGTCGTCGGCTCCGCCGTCGAGTTCTTCGTGATGCGCCGCTACCGGGGCAGCGACCACAGCGTCCTGGCCATCGTCACCATCGGCGTCGACATCCTCATCACCACGGAACTCACCCGGCAGATGGGCACCGAGGTCCTGTCGCTCGGCGACCCGTGGGGGGACGACGTCGTCACCATCGGCGGGGTCACCCTGGCCGAGACCCGCATCGCGGCCTTCGTCGTCGCGGGGCTGCTCATCACGGTGTTCCTGCTCGCGTTCCGCTACACCTCGTGGGGCGTATCGATGCGGGCCGCAGCCGAGAACCCGCAGACCGCGGCCCTGATGGGCATCAAGCTGGGCAGGGTGTCCCTGTCGGCCTGGGCGGTCGCCGGGGCACTCGCCGCGGTCGCCGCGCTCTTCCTCACCGTCTTCCCCACCCCGGGCCTCGAACGGGCCACCTCCTTCGCGGCGCTCAAGGCGTTCCCGGCCGCGATCCTCGGCGGCCTCGACTCGACGACGGGCGCGCTGGTCGGAGGGCTCATCGTCGGAGTCACCGAGTCACTCGCCACCGGCTACCAGAGCGATCTCTCCTTCCTGGGACGTGGCATCGGAGACCTCGCGCCCTATCTCGTGATGGTGATCGTCCTGCTCATCCGGCCCGCGGGACTCTTCGGTACGAAGGAGCTGGCCCGTGTCTGAAACCGTCAAGGACGCCGGGACGCCCGCCGAAGCCGGCGTCCCGCAGGCCCCCGTGCCGCCCGGCGCGGGGACGTCCCTCACCGGAAGGCTGCGGCACCCCCGCACCTACCTGTGGCTCGCCGGCTCCGTCCTGCTCCTCGTGTTCCCGTTCTACCTGGACCGCTTCTGGCTCCAGGCCGGGCTCTTCGCGATGGCTGCGGCGATCGGGGCGATCGGCCTCAACCTCCTCACCGGCAGCACCGGCCAGCTCTCCATGGGCCACGCCTTCTTCCTCGCCGTGGGGGCGTACAGCTACTGCATCCTGGCCGGTGAGAGCAGCACCGAGAACGGCCACGAACTCTCCGGCCTGGGCCTGCCCACCTGGCTCGCGGCGGTCCTCGCCGTCCTGCTGGCGGGCGCGGTGGGCGGACTGTTCAGCCCGATCGCGGGCCGGCTGCGCGGCGCGTACCTGGGTATCGCCACGCTCGCGCTGATCTTCATCGGCCAGCACGTGCTGTTCAACGCGGGCTCCCTCACCGGCGGTTTCAACGGCCGTGCGGTGCCCCCGCTCTCACTGTTCGGGTTCACCTTCGACGACACCGAGGTGATCGTCGCCGCGGTGCCCTTCCAGTCCTCCGAGAAGCTCTGGTACGTGGGACTGCTCGCCCTCGCCCTGAGCGGGCTCTTCGCCCGCGGTGTGCTGCGCGGCAGGCCCGGCCGGGCGCTCAACGCCATCCGCGACCACCGGATCGCCGCGGGCGTGATGGGCGTGCCGGTGGCCAAGTACCGGGCGGGGGTCTTCGTCCTCTCCTCGATGTACGCGGGCCTCGCAGGTGTCCTGCTCGCGCTGGTCTTCCAGCGGACCGTGCCGGAGTACTTCGGCATGGTCCTGTCCCTCGAGTACCTCGCCATGATCGTCATCGGCGGGCTCGGCAGTGTCGCGGGGGCCGTCGTCGGCGCCGCGTTCGTGTCACTGCTCCCGCAGGTGCTCACCCACTACAGCGACTCCCTGCCCCTGGTGTCCGCCCCCGGTACGGGCGGACTCACACCGGGTGAGGCGTCCCGCTATCTGTACGGCGCCGCGGTGGTCGCGGTGGTCCTGTTCCTGCCCGGCGGCCTTACGCGTCTGAAGAATCCAGGGGAGAAGAAATGAAAATGCGTGTGTACGGAGCGGTCCTTGCGGCGCTCACCCTCACCCTCGTCGGGTGCAGCGAGAAGGCCGGGAAGGGGGACGCCGCCGGTACGGACAAGAGCGGCGTGAAGACCGGTGAAGGGGTCACCGACTCCAAGATCACCCTCGGCGCCCTCACCGACATGACCGGGGTGTACGCCTCGCTCGGCAAGAGCGTCACCCAGGCCCAGCAGCTGTGGGTGAAGGAGACCAACGCCGCTGGCGGGATCTGCGACCGGCAGATCGAACTGACCGTCCGCGACCACGGCTACGACCCGCAGAAGGCCATCGCGGCCTACACGGAGCTGGAGCCGGATGTGCTGGGCTTCGCCCAGTTCATCGGTTCCCCGTTCGTCGCCGCCGTCGAGCAGCGCATCGACGGCCAGGACAAGGGCATCGTCCTGCCGCAGGCCTGGTCGGCGAACCTCCTCGGCTCCAAGTACGTCCGGGTCATCGGCGCCACGTACGACGTCGAGACGATCAACCTGGTCGACTTCCTGCTCGACGAGAAGCGCGTCGCCAAGGGCGACAAGATCGGTCACGTCTACTTCGAGGGCGACTACGGCGAGAACGCCCTGGCCGGCTCCAAGTACGCGGCCAAGGAGGCGGGCCTCACCGTCGTCGAGCAGAAGATCAAGCCGACGGACAACGACATGACCGCCCAGGTCTCCGCGCTGAAGCAGGCGGGCGTCAAGGCGATCGTGATCAGCGCCGGACCGCGCCAGGCGGCCTCACTGGTCGGCGTCGCCGCCGCCACGGGCTTCAACGTCCCCGTCGTGGGCAACAACTCGGCCTACGCGCCGCAGCTCCTGGCGACCCAGGCGGGCCCGGCCCTGCAGAAGGACTACTACATCGGTTCCTCCACCCTGCCGATCGGCGACGCGGCGGCGGGCCCGTCCAAGCTCGCCAAGGCGTACGCGGCCCAGTACCCGAAGGACGGCCTCGACAACGGCGTCGTCGCCGGATACAACGCGGCGGCCGTCTTCGGCGAGGCGCTGAAGAAGGCCTGTGAGTCCAAGGACCTGACCCGCGAGGGTGTCGACAAGGCCCTGCTCACCATCAAGGGCTTCGGCAGCGACTTCGGGATCTCGCACGACTTCACCGACCCCGCGGCCCCGTCGACCAACCAGACCGTCATCATGAAGCCGGACGCCAAGACCCCCGGTGGTCTCAAGGTGGTCCGCCCGGCCGAGGTGTCGACGGCCGCGGAGGGCTTCGCGTCCAAGTCCTGATCCCCCCGCCGAACGCGACGACGGGCCCGGCCGCCGAGGCCCGGGCCCTCCGCGCGGAGCCCCATAAACAGGGGTAGGCCACCAG
>NZ_JBHTRI010000070.1:0-6241 GCF_042796085.1 Streptomyces sp. NPDC056452 | reverse complement strand
GTCGCCCGCGGGTCAGCGTTTGACGGCCCGCAGGACCACGAACTTCGGGTCGCCCGCGACGGTGGTGCAGTTGCCGAACGTCCGGCGCAGCTGGGTGTGGTACCCGAGGTGCCGGTTGCCGACGACCCACAGTTCACCGCCCGGGCGCAGCGCGGCCCGCGCTCCCTGGAACATGGTGCGGGCGGTCGCGTCCGTGACCGCCTGGTGGGAGTGGAACGGCGGGTTAGTGAGGACGAGGTCCACACTCCCCGGGGGCACGTCCGCGAGCCCGTCACCGACGAGGAAGTCGGCCTTGGTGTCCGCCCCCGTGTTGGCCCGGAAGGTCGCCTCCGCGGAGGCGACCGCCTGGTACGACTCGTCGATGAAGGTGACGGACGCCTCGGGGTTGGCGAGCGCGGCGGAGGTGCCCACGACGCCGTTCCCGCAGCCGAGGTCGACGACATGGTCCGGGCCGGTGCGTACGGGCAGGTGCTTCAGGAAGAAGCGGGTGCCGATGTCCAGGCGCTCGGCGCAGAAGATCCCGGCGTGGTTGGTGACGGTCCTGCCGGAGACGGCACCGACGTCCTCGGGCAGGTCGTAGCGGTAGGGCCAGGGGCTGGGGGTCCGGGGCAGGGCCGGATCCGGGGTGCAGAAGATGAGCCGGGCCTTCTTCACCGCGAGCGACGTGCGGGTCGGTCCGATGATCCGCTCGAAGAGCTTCAGGGTGGAGGTGTGGATCTCCTTGACCATGCCGGTGCCGATGACGACGGTGCCGGCGTGGACGGCGGGGGCGAGTCTGTGCAGCTGGTCCTCGAGGAGCGCGAGGCTCTTCGGCACCCGTACGAGCAGGACGTCGATGCGCTCCGGCGGGGTGTCGCGCGCCGAAAGGAGCCGGACGGAGTCGGGTGCCGCACCGTTGCGTGCCAGGTTGGCCACGGTCGCCCGCTGGGCGAGGTACGAGTCGGTGATCTGCACGGGACGGTGTCCGGCGAGCGCGGTCGCGAGCGCGCCCCAGCGGTCGCCGACCACGGCGACCTCGCCGGTAAGGTCGACCGGCTCGTCCCCCTCCGGATCCTCCAGCCGGCGCAGCAGGTACTCGTCGGCGGCGTCCCAGGCACGGAACGGGTCGCGCGGGTCCTCGGGGAATCGGGCGAGATCGAGTCCACCCTGTGACGTAGTCAAACGGTTCATATTGCGTTCAGGCTAACCGAGTGGCGGGAAGCACCCCGCACGCTCCCCGCCCAGGGCCTCTACGGAAGCTGCTTGTCAATGGCCGACCGACCCTCCTCGGCCAGCCTGCGCTGCGCCCACTTCAGGGTCGCGGGGGTCAGATCCCGCCCGGAGGCGAGCACCAGATCCTCCGCGGCGGGCCGGTCGCTCGCGCCGGTGTGCAGCAGACGGTCGGGGGTCACCCCCCTGATCTCCGGCACGGGTACGGATACGGATTCGGACTCTTCGCTCATGCCGCCTCCTCGTCCTTGCGGTAATTCTCGCGCCGGGGCGGCGTCGCCGCATCCGATGCCCGCCTGCCGGGACGGCAGGACGTCACTTGACCTGCACATGATGAATACGCAACGTTCACACGACTGGCACGGTGCGTGTGGAAGGCTCCCGGCTGACCAGACATCACATGGCCGCCGTGGCACCGCTTCCCCGCCTGCCTTCCCCGCCGGCGGCGCGATTCCCGCAGCTTCGGAGAGGACACCCCACATGTCCAGTCGTCGCCATTTCTACGCGCGTCCACTGTTGGCAACAGCTGCCGCGATCGCCGTCATCACCGGCGTCGCGGCCACCGCACCCGCCGCAACCCCCAAGGACGCGACCGCCGCCCCGGCGTCGCCCACCGCCCTCGACGACACGTACTACCAGGACGCCCTCGGCAAGACCGGCACCGCGCTCAAGAGCTCCCTGCACACGATCATCAGTGAGCAGACCAAGCTCTCCTACAGCCAGGTCTGGGACGCGCTCAAGGCCACCGACGAGGACCCGTCCAACTCCTCGAACGTCATCCTCCTCTACACCGGCCGCTCCCAGTCCAAGAGCGACAACGGGGGCGACACCGGTGACTGGAACCGCGAGCACGTCTGGGCCAAGTCGCACGGCGACTTCGGTACGGCGACGGGTCCCGGCACCGACATCCACCACCTGCGTCCCGAGGACGTCCAGGTCAACTCCATCCGCGGCAACAAGGACTTCGACAACGGCGGCAGCAGCGTGTCGGGGGCGCCCGGCAACTACACCGACAGCGACTCCTTCGAGCCGCGCGACGCGGTCAAGGGCGACGTCGCCCGGATGATCCTCTACATGGCCGTGCGGTACGAGGGTGACGACGCCTTCGCCGACCTCGAACCGAACGACAGCGTGAGCAACGGCTCGGCCCCGAACATCGGGCGGCTCTCCGTGCTCAAGCAGTGGAGTCAGGAGGACCCGCCGGACAGCTTCGAGCAGCACCGCAACGACGTCATATTCGACACGTACCAGCACAACCGGAACCCGTTCATCGACCACCCCGAATGGGTCGAGGCCATCTGGTAGAGCTCAGCCGGGGCCGGCCAGGGCCTGTGCACAGCGTTCCACGGCCTCCTCGCGGGTGCCGTAGCGCGGCAGGTCCTGGCCGGTCCGCTCCCGGACGAGGTCGGGCGGGCCCAGCCGGTTGCCCGGGTCGACGACGGCGGCGCGGCGCCCGTCCTCGGCCAGACGGGCCAGACCGGCGTGCAGCAGGGTGAGGGCCACGGAGTCGGCCCCGGTCACTTCGCGCAGATCGAGCACGACGGAACCGGTCTGTTCGGGGCCCGACTCGTCCAGGGCGTAGAGGACACGCTCCGCGGCGGTGAAGTCGAGGGCGCCCTGCGCCGCGACGATGCCGACCCGTTCGTGCAGGGCACGCTCCCGTCGGCTCGCGGGGGCCGAGGGCAGCACGTCGGCGGTGGTGGCCAGCGTGACGGTGGAGCCGGGGAGCGCCGGGTTCCTCATGAGGTGGAGCCCGAGGCGCTCGGACAGGGCGCCGAGCGCCGCATGTCCGCGTACCGAGGTGCCCGCCGGGTCCAGCAGCGGGCTGTAGGTGGCGAGGCCGAAGCGTGCCGGGCCTGCGGCGATCAGCCCGCCCGACACACCGCTCTTGGCCGGCAGGCCGACCCTCAGCAGCCAGTCGCCGGAGGCGTTGTACATCCCGCAGGTGGCCATGACCGCGAGGACCTGAGCGGCGACGGCCGGGGAGACGACGCTCTCGCTGGTGATCGGGTTGACGCCGCCGTGCGCGAGCGTGGCGGCCATCACCGCGAGGTCGACGGCGGTGACCCGCACCGAGCACTGCCGGAAGTAGGTGTCCACCGCGGCCACGGGGTCGACGTGCAGGGTGCCCGTGCTGCGGATGAGGTAGGCGAGCGCCCGGTTGCGGTCCCCGGTCGCCGCCTCGGAGACGTAGACCTCCTCGTCGACGTCCAGCCGGCGTCCGGCGAACCTGCTGAGACAGATCAGGATGCGGTCGAAGGCGGGGAGGTCCCGGGTGCCGGGCACCAGCGCGGTGGTGACGATGGCTCCGGCGTTGACCATGGCGTTGGCCGGCCGGCCGGTGCGGGGTTCCAGGCTGATGGCGTTGAAGGCCTCTCCGCTGGGTTCGGCGCCCACCCACCGGCCGACCTCGTCGAGGCCGAGCGAGGACAGGGCGAGCGCGTAGACGAAGGGTTTGGAGACCGACTGCAGGGTGAAGGGGACGTCCGCCTCCCCTGCGCTGTAGCAGTGACCGTCCATGCTGACGAGCGCCAGTCCGAAGTCGTCCGGGTCGGCTCTGGTCAACTCGGGGATGTAGTCGGCACGTTCTCCGCCGCTCATGCCGCCGAATCGGGCGTGCAGTTCGCGCAGGGCGTCCGTGACGGCCTCGGACGCGGTCATCCCGGATCCGTTCCGGGTTCCGTCCCGGCGGAGCAGAACGGCCTCCCTCCGCTCATTCCGCTTCGTCACCGAAGATGTCGCGGAGCTTGGCCTCGCGCTCGGCGTCGAGGTTGCTGTGCAGCAGCTCGGCGCCGCCACCGGGGAGGGACTCGCCGATCCGGCTGGGCACCTCGTTCATGGTGAGCAGGAAGAGCGCCGAAGTCCCGGGCGTCACCTTCTGCTTGACCTCGGCGATGAAGTCGTCGTCGATGCCGACGTCGGCGAGTTTCCCGCCGAGCGCCCCGGCCGCGGCTCCGATGGCCGCCCCGAGCAGCGGCATCAGGAAGATCAGCCCGAAGAGCATGCCCCAGAAGGTGCCGCTCAGCGCACCCGCGCCGACGAGGTTGATCAGCTGCTTCGTCCTCGGCTTCGAGCTCCCGGCCGGCCATGTCACGACGGCTGCGTCAAGGATCTTGAGCAGCCCCTCCTTCTGGAGGGACTTCAGGGCCGTCTCCACGTTCTCGGCACCCTCGGCCGACTGGAACTTCCACACGGTGAGCGTGGACATCGCATACCTCCGGAGAGAAACGTAACAATTCGCTCATATTAGGATCAAAAGGTATGAATTGACTCGCCGAACGACCCGCACCGCCCGCACGGCCCGCACCTCTCCGTGGGGGCGGGCACCCCAGCACCGCGAACCCCGAACCCTCCGGGAGGGAACGATGGATACGGACGCCCTGACCGCCGGTCTGCTGCAGGAACTGAGAGCGACCAGGCCCTATCCGGCCCTGTCCCTGACGATGCCGACCCACCGCCGGGCGCCCGACAACGCCCAGGACTCCGTGCGGCTGCGCAATCTGGTGGCCGAGGCGGGCAACCGGCTGGAGGGTGACCCCCGGGTCACCCGCGAGGCCGGGGCCGCGGTGAAGGCCCAGCTCCAGCGGGCGGCCGAGGAGGTGGACCAGCGCCGCGCCCTGGAGGCTCTGGTCATCCTCGCGGACGCCGACGGCTACCAGATCTGGCAACTGCCCCGCACCGCACCCGAACGGGTGGTCCTCAGCGACACCTACCTCACCCGCAACCTGGTCGCGGCGAAGGCCGGGGCCCAGTTCTTCTGGGTACTCGCCGTCTCCGCCGAGCACGCCACCCTGTGGTCCGGCACGAACGACGACCTGCGCGGCGAGCGGACCGGCGGATTCCCCCTCACCGCTCCGCACGAGGCACCCAACCCCCAGCGCGAGGAACGGATCGGCGACACCCCGAGCACCTACAGCAGCGAGGACGCCCGCAACTTCCTGCGCTCCGTCGACGAGAAGCTCCGCGCGGTTCTCGCTGCGGACCCGCGGCCGCTGTTCCTGGTCGGCCTCGCCCCCGCACTCGCACTCCTCGACGAGGTCGGCGAGAGCTCCAAGTCGGCGATCGGCAGGGTCGCGAAGGGAACGACCACGGAGACGACCGCGGCCGAGCTGCTCAAGGACCTGCGCCCCGCACTCGAGGACCGGCGGAAGCAGGCCGCCTCCGAGATCCAGGGCAGGCTCGACAACGCCCGGGGCAGCCGCTCCTTCGCCGGCGGACTCGACGAGGTATGGGCGGCGGTACGGGAGGGCCGCGCCGGACTGGTCGCGGTGGAGGAGCACTTCCAGCAGACGGTCAGGGTCGCCGACGAGCACCTGGAGCCGGTCGAGGCGGCAGGAACCCGGGAGGCGGACGACCAGGTCCGCGAGGACATCGTCGACGAGCTCATCGAAGCGGCACTGGACAGCGGCTGCGAGGTGGCGTTCGTCGCGGACGACTCCCTCGCCGACCACGGCCGGATCTCGGCGGTCCTGCGCTTCTGACGGCGTGTCCCTACATGGAGATTATGTGAATTATGTCTAGGTTTGGCGCTCCGGGATCTCACTGATCACGCTTGTGCACGAAGGAGAGCCATTCATGGACCGATTCAGGCGCGCATCGGCGGCAGCCCTGCTGACAGCGGCGGTGCTGGCCGGCGCGGTGGGCGGGGCAGCGGCGTCGTCCGACGTCCCCGCACCGCCCGCCGGGGCGAGCGCGGAGGACCTCGCGACGCGGCCCGCACTCACCGCGCAGGTGACCGTGGACAGCGTCGGCGCCTGGCAGGAGTTCCGCATCCACGGCTCCGCGCAGAACATCCGCTCCGGCACGCCCGTCGCCCTCCAGCAGAAGCAGGGCAACCGCTGGGTCTCGCTCCCCGCCACCATGAGGACCACCGGCAGCAACAGCTACAGCCTGCGGGTGAAGCTCGGCATCAAGGGTGAGAACGCGCTCCGGATCGTCGGAGGCGGCGCGGTCTCGCCCGTCGTCCGCACGACGGTGCGCTGAGCACACGAATTCGCGGACACCCTGAACGCCCCCGGCCGGCCCGCGTCTC
>NZ_JBHTRI010000069.1:0-6963 GCF_042796085.1 Streptomyces sp. NPDC056452 | reverse complement strand
GGATCCGGACGGCCCCCCTTCACATGCGCTTCCTCGGAAGAAGACCTCAGAAGAAGACCGACCTGCGCTGCACGAGCAGCTTGTACAGCGTGTGCTGGATCTGCTCCCGCACCTGGTCCGTCAGGTTGAACATCAGCATCGGGTCCTCGGCCGCCTCCGGCGGATACCCGTCCGTCGGAATCGGCTCCCCGAACTGGATCGTCCACTTCGTCGGCAGCGGCACCGCACCCAGCGGTCCCAGCCACGGAAACGTCGGCGTGATCGGGAAGTACGGAACGCCCAGGACCCGCGCCAGCGTCTTCGAGTTGCCGATCATCGGATAGATCTCCTCCGCGCCCACGATCGAGCACGGCACGATCGGCACCCCGGCCCGCAGCGCCGTCGACACGAAACCGCCCCTGCCGAAGCGCTGCAGTTTGTACCGCTCGCCGAACGGCTTACCGATGCCCTTGAAGCCCTCCGGCATCACCCCGACGACCTCGCCGCGCTGCAGCAGCCGTTCCGCGTCCTCGGCACACGCCAGCGTGTGCCCGGCCTTCCTGGCCAGCTCGTTGACCACGGGCAGCATGAAGACCAGGTCGGCGGCGAGCAGCCGCAGATGCCGCTCGGCCGGGTGGTTGTCGTGCACCGCGACCTGGAGCATCAGCCCGTCCAGCGGAAGCGTCCCCGAGTGGTTCGCCACGATGAGCGCCCCGCCGTCCGACGGGATGTTCTCGATGCCCTTCACCTCGACCCGGAAGTACTTGTCCGCGAGGGGCCGCAGCATCGACATGAGGACCTGGTCGGTCAGCTCCTTGTCGTAGCCGAACTCGTCGACGTCGTAGTCGCCCGTGACCCGCCGTCGCAGGAACGCGAGCCCGCCCGCGATCCGCCGGTCCCAGCCGGCCCGCCCGGAGACCTCGTGCGCCTCCTCGGGAGGCGTGGCCTCCTGCGCACCCGCCACCGGCGCCTGCGCTCCCCGCAGGGCGCTCACAGGCGCCGCACCGGGGCCGGCAGGCGCCTGGCCCCGGCCGCTCCCCGGCAGCACGCTCCTGCGCCGCGCAGCGCCTGAGCGCGAACGGTCGTCGTCGAACGGAATGACCTTGGCGTCCGCCATCGTCGGTCGCGCTCCTCTACCTGGCGCCGTGAGTCGAATGTGTCGCATCGGTCCCGCCCCCGGCCGGCCCCCCGGCGAAAGGCAGATCCGCCAGCCGCCCGACAGCCCTGCTCATCATCTCGGGCGGCAGCAGCCCCGGTCCCCGGCTGCGCGCGAACTCGGCGAAGGTCTCCGCCGTGGTGAACCTGGGGCGGAAACCCAGGGTCTCGCGCATCTGTACGGTCGAGACCACCCTGCCGTGGGTGAGCAGCCGGATCTGCTCCGGCGAGAAGTCGGTCATGCCGATCGTGCGGAGCGCCGAGCCGACCCAGGTGACGGCGGGCAGCAGCACCGGCACGGTCGGCCGGCCCAGCCGTCGCGAGCACTGCGAGAGCAGCAGCACACCGTCGCCGGCGATGTTGAAGGTGCCGCTGTTCAGGGTTCCGCGCCGCGGTTCGCGCGCCGCGATCTCCAGGACCGCCATGACGTCGTCCTCGTGGACGAACTGCAGCCGCGGGTCGTATCCGAAGACGGTCGGCAGGACGGGCAGCGCCAGGTAGTCGGCCAGCGGCGAGTCCGGCTCCGGGCCCAGGATGTTGGCGAACCGCAGCACGCAGACGGCGACGTCCGGCCGACGGCGCGCGAAGCCGCGTACGTACCCCTCGACCTCCACCGCGTCCTTGGCGAAGCCTCCGCTGGGCAGCGACTTGGGCGGCGTCGTCTCGGTGAAGACCGCGGGGTCGCGGGGCGCGGAGCCGTACACGCTCGTACTGGACTTGATCACGAGCCGCTGGACAGTCGGTGACTTCTGGCAGGCGCCCAGCAGTTGCATGGTGCCGATGACGTTGGTCTCCTTGACCGTCGTCCGGCCGCCGGCGCCGAGCGCCTTCCCCGAGACATCCAGATGAACGACCGTGTCGACCGAGTGCTCGGCGAGGACCCTGGCGATCGCGGGCTGCCTGATGTCCGCCGTGACGAATTCGGCGTCACCCAATTGGTGCTCGGGCGCGACCGCGTCCACGGCGATCACCCGGTCCACACCGGGGTCGCGCTGGATACGCCGTACGAAGCGGCCCCCCAGCTGCCGGGCCACTCCTGTGACGAGCACGATCTTCCCCAAGATCAGCGCCTTCCGTCGTTCGTTCACCGAGCGGGGTCTTCCCCTGGCCGTCACCGTAGCCGGTGGATGTTGCCCTGTGATGACCCCATGGCGGGCTTTGCCGAAGTCGTGGCCGGAAAAACACCGAAGCCCCTCCGCCTGAACGGCGGAGGGGCTTCGGATTCACGAACTGCGTTCGCTTACTTCTTGTTGCGACGCTGAACGCGCGTGCGCTTGAGCAGCTTGCGGTGCTTCTTCTTGGCCATCCGCTTACGCCGCTTCTTGATAACAGAGCCCACGACTACCCTCGCTCACTTCTTCTTCACTGGTGCGGGGCGTCTGGGCCCACACGACCTACGTCGGCCTAGCCTACCCGCCACTGGGTGAGGGGCGTAATCCGAGGGCAACGTCAGGCCGATTCCACCCCCACAAAGGACTCGCGGAGATACTCGTGAACCGCTTGCTCCGGGACCCGGAAGGACCTGCCCACCCGGATCGCCGGCAGATGACCGCTGTGCACCAAGCGGTACACGGTCATCTTCGACACTCGCATGACCGAGGCGACTTCCGCCACGGTCAGAAACTTGACCTCGTTGAGAGGCCTCTCGCTGCCAGCAGCCATGACCCACCTGTACCTTCCGCACGAGACGCGCACCGGCTTCCCCTCCGGTGACTCTTCGTCGTTGTGCGCTCACTCCCCAGATTAGGGGCGGGTGATGCGAGTGGGGAAGAGGTGAGACGACAGGCCGCCTACTGTGACAGACACGCCCGATTGAGTACATAGCGAGTAAGCGGGCGGTAGTAGTCCGACCGCACGGCGTCATCAAGCGGAACAGCGACGGACACCCGCCCCTCGGCCTCGCCCACGAACAGCGCGGGATCGTCCGTATCGGCCAGACCGATGGCCTCGATACCCAGCTGACCTGCCCCGCAGACCCATCCATGGTCTCCGACCACCAGCTCGGGCAGCACCCCGCAGGTCTCCGCGATCCCTTCCAGCACGGCCCGAACCGGCAGCGGCGAATGGGTGTGCGCGCCGGTCGCACTACCGGGGGTCCGCACGCCCGGTTCGCGCACCAGCGCGACTCCCCGTACGTAGTCGAGGTTGTACGTGCGTACGCCGAACCTGGTCGTTATGTCGATACATCGGCCCTGCGCGGGTGTGAGCACCGCGCACCCAGCCGCCGACAAGGCGTCTGCCAGTCCGGCGTAGAACCCGAGCAACCGGTGCGGATGACCGGTCCCGAACAGCACCGGAGCCCGCCTTTCCGCAGCCGCCCCGAGCCGCTCGGCGAACGCGCCCAAACCTGCCAGGGTCCGCTCCGGGTCGATCACATCAAGGCCCGAGACGTGATCAGGATCGTCCGACACACCGCACTTCTCCGCCATCAGCCGCAGCAGGTCACGCTCGCCCCAGAACCGGTCCGGATCGAGGCCCAGCATCACGCGCGGATCCCTCGCCGCGAAGAGCCGGTAGCTCTGCAGACTGTTCTGCCGCGACGTGGCCACAGGCCCGGCCAGCCTGGCCGCCAGCAGATGGGCGCGCAGCGCCCCGGTGCTCAACACCCTCCCGATGCTCCCGCACCGGGAACACCGCAGGACCAAAACCCCGATTGCGCCCCACCGTTGGCGTAACCCCTACTCAGGCCAGCAGCCCCCGCAGCGGAAACGCCGCCCGCCTGGTCGCCAGCACCGCCTGGTCCAGCCGGTCCGCCGGGTCGTACCCGGCGTCCCACGACTGCCACGACGGGGTACGGCCGTCCGTCATCCGGGCCGGCCCCAACTGCCGCGTCCGGGCGTAGACCTCGTCCCGCCACGAGGACGGAATCACCGACTCAGGGTCCACCGGCGCATGGGCGGCGATCCCCACCAGATGCGCCCAGGACCGCGGCACCACATCGACCACCGCGTACCCGCCCCCGCCGAGCGCCACCCAGCGCCCGCCTTCCGCGTACTCGTGGGCGAGCTCGTGGCACGACGCCATGACGGCCCGCTGCGCATCCAGCGACACCGCCAGATGGGCCAGCGGATCCTCGAAGTGCGTGTCGGCCCCGTGCTGGGTCACCAGCACCTGCGGCCGGAAGTCCGCCAGCAACTCGGGCACCACCGAATGGAACGCCCGCAGCCACCCCGCGTCCCCCGTACCGGCGGGCAGCGCCACGTTCACCGCACCGCCCTCACCCGCCCCGCCGCCGGTCTCCTCCGGCCACCCGGTCTGCGGGAACAGGGTGCGCGGATGCTCGTGCAGCGACACGGTCAGCACCCTCGGGTCCTCCCAGAACGCGGCCTGCACCCCGTCCCCGTGGTGGACGTCCACATCGACGTACGCGACCCGTTCGGCCCCCAGCTCCAGCAGCCGGGCAATGGCCAGCGCCGGATCGTTGTAGATACAGAAGCCGGCGGCACCTCCCGGCATCGCATGGTGCAGCCCACCGGTGAAGTTCACGGCGTGCGCACTCTCCCCGCGCCACACGGCCTCCGCAGCCCCCACCGAAAGCCCGGCGATGAGCGCGGACGCCTCGTGCATCCCCGCGAAGGCGGGATCGTCCACGGTCCCCAGCCCGTACGACTGGTCAGCCGCCGCAGGATCCGCGGATGCGGCCCGCACGGCCGCCACGTAGTCCTCGCGGTGCACCAGCCGCAGGGTGGACGCACCGGCGGCCTTGGCCGATCTCACATCCACCGCGGAATCGAGCCCGAACGCCCGCACCAGCCCCATCGTCAGGTCAAGCCTGACCGGATCCATGGGATGACTGTCACCGAAGTCGTATCCCGATACTGCGTCATCCCACATCAGCCGCGCGCGCCCGCTCATGCCCGCCACCGTATCGGGCGGGCTCGGAGCCGAACGACCGGGCATACACGAGCGTCGCAAGAACCAGCACCATCGGTACGAGCATCGCGCCCCGATAGCTCCACGCGTCGCCCAGGGCCCCCACCAACGGTGATCCGACCAGGAACCCCACGTAGTTGAAGACGTTCAGCCGGGCGACAGCCACATCGCTCGCCCCCGGGAACATCCGCCCCGCGGCAGCGAAGGTCTGCGGCACGATCACACAGAGCCCCAGCCCCAGCATGGTGAACCCGAGCATCCCCCACCACGCCCCGGGCGCCCCGGCAACCACCCCGAAGCCCCCCGCCGCCAGCACACTCCCGAAGCGAACGACGGCCACCGCCCCGAACCGCCGCACCCCGAGGTCCCCCACGGCCCGCCCCAGCAGCGTGGTCACCATGTAGACGTTGTACGGAACGGTCGCCAGCTGCTCCGAACTGCCCAGCACGTCCTGCAGGTACTTGGCACTCCAGTTGGAGACCGTCGAGTCCCCGATGTACGCGAAGGCCATCACCAGACAGAGCGGCATCAGCAACTTGAACGGGACGGAACCGCCCTTCACCGGCTCCGCCGCCGCATCCCCCGCCGCCCTGCCCTCCGCGTACCACCGGCTCCCCAGCAGCGCCGCGGGCAGCAGGACGACCACGGCCGGCAGGTAGGACACGAGCAACGACAGATCCCAGTGCGCTCCCGCCCAGGCCATGGACGCCCCGGCGATGCCGCCCAGGCTGTAGGCGGCATGGAACCCGAGCATGATGCTGCGCCCGTACGCCCGCTGAAGGCTGACGCCCATCATGTTCATGGACGCGTCCAGCGCACCGACCGCGAGCCCGAACGCACCGAGCGCGAGGGCCACCTGCCACAACTCGGTGCCCGCGCCCACACCCAGCAGCGCCAGCAGCACGACGGGCTGCGCCCACCTGAGCACGATCCCCGGCCGCACCCGCGCGACCACCTTCTCGGTGGCCACGCTGGCGATCCCCGCGAGGATCGGCACAGCGGCAAGGAAGGCGGGCAGCAGCCCGTCGGATATCCCGTACCGGTCCTGGATCGCGGGGATACGCGTCACGAGCAGAGCAAAGGTCACCCCTTGCACCAGGAAGCTCAATGCCAGAGAAGCCCTGCCGTGCCGCAACCGCGCATCCGTCATGGCCGCGAGCGTAGAGCCATCGATCTACCCCTGGGTAGATCGATCAGGCGAGCAGTTTGGGCAGCTGCGACATGTCGGAGAAGTGCCCGGTGACCCCGACGAGCCGGTCCGCCGGCATCATCGAGGTGAATCCGTACACGTCCATGCCCGCGGCACGGGCTGCTTCGACGCCGAGCGGACTGTCCTCGATCACGACACACCGCTCGGGGGCGACGCCCATCCGTTCGGCGGCGTGGAGGAACAGGTCCGGGGCCGGCTTGCCCTTCCCGACGTCCTCCGAGCTGAAGATCCACTCCTCCTCGAACCACTGGTCGAGCCCGGGCTTCCGGTGCCCGGCCGCGATCTTCTGGTGGCTTCCGGACGAGGCGACGCAGTACGCCACCCCGTCGGCGACGAGCTCGCCCAGGAGCTCCTCGACTCCGTCCACCGCGGCGATCTGCGCCTCCTGGAACGCGGCGAGCGTCCGGCGGTGCAGCTCCTCGTCGAAGTCCGCGGGCAGTTTCTGACCTGTCCGCTCCTCCACCAGATCGTGCACCCGGTGGACTGCGGCCCCCATGTAGTCGCGGACAGACTCCTCGTACGAGGTGGGGTGACCGAGCTCGGTGAGGTAGCCGGCTAGGACGGTGTTGGAGATCGGCTCACTGTCGACGAGCACACCATCGTTGTCGAAGATGACCAGTTCGTAGCGCATGGTCCGACCCTAGACGCTCAGAACGCAGAAAAGCCCCGTGCCACAAGGGCACGGGGCTTTCCCGGAATAATTGTTCGGCGGCGTCCTACTCTCCCACAGGGTCCCCCCTGCAGTA
>NZ_JBHTRI010000068.1:0-7213 GCF_042796085.1 Streptomyces sp. NPDC056452 | reverse complement strand
GGAGCTCGGGCTGCGCAGCCCGAGCTCCGCCTTCGCGCCGGGCGCCGGTACCTTCTGCGGAGGCGGCCCGTGTTGTCGCCATCCAGATCGCGAACGCCACCTTCGCCACCCGCAGTACCGAGCTGTGGCGCCAGGGCTCGACCGCGGTCGCCTCCGACTCCACCCACGTCCGCGCCTACGACCAGAACCTGTTCACCGAGTGGCATTCCCGCTACCGCGGCCGCGGAGTGCTCATCTACTGGCACGTGGAGAAGAAGTCCCTGGCCATCCACTCCCAGCTGATCAACTGCACCGCCTCCGAGATCGCCGCGATGCTGGAGGTCGGCCGCGCGCAGAAGACCATCCTCGTCTCCCGCTACCTGCGGCTGCGTGACCTCCAACGCGAGATCGAGGAGGGTCTGAACGTCATGGAGTCCTCCAACGGCGCGAACTCCGTGATCGCCTACGGCAAGGGCGGGAAGATCGCGTCCAACCGGCTCGACGAGCAGGAGATGTTCGTTCTGTGCCTGCGGATCCTGCAATCGGCCCTGGTCTACGTGAACACCCTGATGCTCCAGGACGTCCTGGACGAACCGGAGTGGGCGGACCCTCACTCCCGCTGACCGGCGCGGCCTGACCCCACCGTTCTGGTCCCACGTGCGTCCGTACGGCGAGGTGAACCTCGACATAGGCACCCTCCTGAGCCTCACCACGGCCACCCTTCCCGGCCCTCGCACCATGAGCGGGGCGGACGACCGCAAGGCGACCAGGGAGAAGCCGGATGTTTCAGTCCGACCGGTGATCGCCCGCAAGGTCAGGCCGTTTGGTCGGGAGCCTGCAGAGAGTCGAGCCAGTGCAGGAGGAGGGCGCCCTGGCGGGTCACGCGTAAAAGGGGCAACGGGATGATCTTGAAGGCCTGATCCGCTCGGATCTACGTGCGGCGGCGGGCGCCTTCGGCGACGTGCCGGGCGACCGAGTCGACGCCGGGACGGGCACACCGCTCCAGGCAGGGGACGGAAGCGTGGCGGGAGCGGGCCAGCAGCATCGGGGTGGAGGTGCCGTCCTTCGCGTCGTGCGTCAAGGCGCTGTGCCGGAGCCGGTGAAGCGTCCAGTCGTTCAGGTCCTCGATGTCGTCGGCCGAGGCGAGGGGGTTGGCCGGCAGCCGGGTGTTCTCCTCGAAGATCTCCTCAGCGCGGCGGTAGGAGAGCCGGGCCCGGCCGGTCTCCGGGCACACGTCGAGCGTGGGCGTTCCGGCGGGGGTCTTGCGGTCGGTGAGGAACAGCGGGCCGCGGGTGCGCCGGGCGATGAGTCGGGGCAGGAGTTGGGCGGTGCCTGACTGCCAGTGAATCCACTCGGTCGCCCCGCCCTTGGCGGTGATCTTTCCCCGCTTGTCCTGCGGGTACAGGTCCTCCACGTCCAGGTACAGCACCTCGTCGGCCCGCGCGGCGGACTCGTGGAGCATCTTCCAGAACGTCTTCTCCCGCAGGGCTACGTCCGGGCGTTACAGGGCGGCGAGCTGGTTCTCCGCCAGAGCCTTGGTGCGGTCCGGCGGAGCCGGCCGCCGCTCGATGCCGATTGTCGGGTCCACGGCGATCCAGCCCTGGCGTGCCACCAGCCGATCGCCTTGCGCGCGATGGACAGCTCCCGGTTGACGGTGTCGGCGTCTATCTCGTCCGCCCGCGCCGCCGCCAGCTCGGCCAGGACTTCCGGCGGCGCCGGGTCGTCGATCGCGGCGACGGGGAAAACGGGCGGCTTCGCGCCCCGGCGGACGGGCCCGGTCGGCGCCGGTTCGCCGATGAGCATCCACCCCCCACGTCGTCAGCGAGATCCGGTAGATCCGCGCCGAGGACTTCGCGATGCCCGCGCCGGTGAGGTACCGCTCGACCGCCGCGGTGTACGACGCGGGCGGAGCGGCCACGGGCACCACCCGGGCGCGCGGCACACGCAACGCGCCCCCGCTCCCGAGTTCGGTCACCCGCCCCGCCCTCTCGGCACTGCCGCAGTAAATGCGTACACCTCGCCCTCCCGGGCGAAATGGCCCGCCTCAGGTCGCGATGATCACGGTAGAGGGTCCGCAGCAGTACATCCGGCATTTACGGCGGCAGGGGCGGAACGTGCTCCCTGCGGTGACCCGTTCGTCGCGTTGGGGTGGCGATCGTGGTCCGCCTCCCCTACTTTCCTCTCGGGAAAGCACCTGGTACTTTCCCGAGAGGAAAGTACGTGTGCCAGGCGAGGGTGGGGAGCCACATGACATTTCACGACGTACAGAACGCACTGGACGAGGTTCGGCGCCGAGGCGAGCAGGCCCGCGCCGAGCGCGTGCGCTACGGACTTTCCTGGCCCTACCTTCTTGCCGAGGCGCTACTCGTGTTCGCGGCGTTCGCCTCCTACGACCTGCCGAATCCATGGGGCGGGGCGGTACTTTTCCCCTCGTTGCTGCTGGCAGCGGGCACGATCGCGGTTTACGTGCGCAAGGCGCCCGTCCGCATGCCCCTCACCCGCAAGGACGCGCTCCACGGGGTAGCGGTCGGGCTGGGACTGGTGGGACTGTTCCGGTTGCTTTCGGACCTTGCGGGGGCTGTTGGCGTACTGGTCCCGCACGTGGTGGCCGCCGCGGCTCTGTGCGTGGCGGGGGTGCTGATCGCGCACAAGCGGGGGGTCGTAGTCGTGGCACGTGAACAGCGTGAACGTGGTGTCGGCGGGCGGTGCTGATGGACGACGGCTTCAACGAGTTCCTGCATGTCCCCGCGCGCCTGACGATCGTCGCACTGCTGGCACCGGCGAGCTGGACGGAGTTCGGATTCTTGCGAGACGCGATCCCCACCAGTGACTCTGCGCTCTCCAAACACCTTTCCTCACTTGCCGCCACGGGCTATGTCGAGGTCCGGAAGGACAAGTACGTCGGCGGCCGCCGCACCCTTGTACGGCTCACGGCTGACGGCCGGCAGGCGTTCCAAGGCCACGCCGCGGCCCTCGAGCGGATCGTCGCAACAGCTCGCGCTCCGCAGTGCGGTGAGCCGGACGGCTGACCACCACGAATGCAGGTAACAACCACATGAGAAGGAGCGACGAATGATGCCGCGGTTGAATCGGGGATCGGAACGGTTACCCAGCGTAATGCTCACGCTGGCGGCAGTGGTCCTGCTCGTGGACCAACTCACCAAGTTCTGGGCGGTCTCCGCGCTGTCCACCGGCGAGAGCATCACCGCGATCCCGACTCTGATCCGTTTCCGGCTGTTGTACAACGCCGGCGCCGCGTTCTCCATCGGCTCCGGCGCGACATGGGTGTTCACCCTGGCCACGGCGGGCGCAGTGGTCGGCATCCTCCGTGCCGCACGCAGACTGACTTCTCGTGGGTGGGCGCTTGTGCTGGGCACGCTACTCGGCGGCACGATGTCCCACTTGGGTGACAGGCTCTTCCGCGAGCCAGGTTTCGCCCGCGGGCATGTCGTGGACTTCATCGACTACGGCCCTTTCGTGGGGAACGTCGCCGACATTGCACTCGTCTGCGGATGCGCGGCGCTGGCGCTGCTCTGCCTACGTGGTGTGCCGCTTGCCAAGACGCCAGGCGAAGAGCCCTCCCCTGACGTGTCTACGGCACTGTCTGACTCGACATAGCCTGACGACTGAACCTCTGCGCCGTCTCGGAAGGCAGTACGCGAGCCGATGTCCGTTTCGCGCTTGCGACCGGGTCGGTGGCATCGGTCAGTCCGCGCTCTCGGAGATCATTTCCAAGAGCGCGGAAGCTTTTCCCGTGACCTCGAGCGCGGCCTTGTTCCGGGCCAGTTCCTTCTCCAGGCGCTCGACATGAGGGGTGGTTCTCCTGTCGTGCCCTCTCAGGTTGACCCGACAAAGCGGGATGTCTCACCCGAGGCTGACAGAGAACTCGTCTTGCCGATCGCGGTCCACGTAGAGGGACCACACATAGGTCGACGGGGGCTCAGGAGCCTGGCCGTTCGACTCCCGCAGGTGAGCAAGCGCGGGCAGTGCTTGCGGCCCGGTCGTGAGGCGTCGCCACCGGGCCCCGATCTCCAGACGACGGACAGGCGGCGGGCTGAATGGCCCCCCTCTTCACCGTCCCGCTCGATGCCGGCCACCAGCTCCACGTTGTCTACCGGGCCGTTCCTGACGAGGAGGGGGTCGACTACCTGGTGCACCATCCCGACTGGGACCGTGCCGAACCGCTCGCGCGCACCGGCGGGCACTTTATGGGCCCCGGACTGTCCTGGCCGGACCTGGTCGCGGCTGCTGACAGCGGCCCGCCCGGCGGCACCGTCGCAGACACCACGCCCGCCTACTGTTCCTGCTGCCCGCCTTCGCGGACTCGGCCACATCTCCGGAGTCCGTCGACCGCCTGGCCGCGGCCTTGCACGCCCGCCTGGGCTCGCAGTCCGCCGCGCCGCTCGCCATAGCCATGCTCGAAACGGGTAGTGCCGGAAGATGACCTGGCGGCCGGGCCCGGTGCGGGGCTGAAAGCTTCGGAATTCTCGGAACTCCCGTTCGTTGTGGGGGTGGTGGGCTCGGACGCTGTGCGCACGAGGCACCGCTTCGGACACGGTGCGCCCGCGGTCGGGTGCAGGGGGAGGCATGGTTGTGGGAGATCTGATCACCGGCAAACGGTCGAGATCCGAGGACGGCGAGACAGGCGGTGGCCAGACCGACGACGGAGCGACGGGCGGCGAGAGGCGACGGAAGACGCGCTCCTTCTGGAAGGAGCTCCCGATCCTCCTCGTCCTTGCGCTGGTGATCGCGCTGGGCATCAAGACGTTCTTGGTACAGGCGTTCTCAATCCCGTCGGGGTCGATGCAAAGCACCCTGCAGGTCGGCGACCGTGTGCTGGTCGACAAACTGACACCGTGGTTTGGATCCGAGCCGGAGCGCGGAGAGGTAGTGGTCTTCCATGATCCGGGCGGTTGGCTCCCGGGGAAGCCCGACAAGCCGAACGCGCTGCAGAGGGTGCTCAGCTTCGTTGGTCTGATGCCGTCGGCGGACGAGAAGGATCTGATCAAGCGGGTGATCGCGGTCGGCGGCGACACCGTGGAATGCTCGGGGAGCGGCCCTGTGAAGGTCAACGGGAAGGCGCTGGACGAACCGTACATCTACGCCGGCAACACCCCCTGCGGGGACAAGCCGTTCGGGCCGATCAAGGTGCCGAAGGGGAAGCTCTGGGTGATGGGCGACCATCGCCAGGACTCCTCGGACTCCCGGTATCACCAGGACCTTCACGGTGGAGGCACCATCGACGAGGACGAGGTGATCGGCCGGGCCGTAGTCGTCGCATGGCCGGTCGGCCGGTGGTCGTCGTTGCCGATGTCCGGCTAGTAGTGCTTCGTTAGGTTCTGTGTCTGGTTCGGTTGCGGGGTAGGGGTCGGTTGCAGGTGGTGCAGGTGCCGGTCCTGCTCTTCAGCAGATCCTGGAGTAGGTCCAGGATCTGATAGAGGGTTAGGCCGGCGTGTGGACTTCTGGGTCGAGCCGCCTGAAGGTGAGGAAGGCTTGGGCGGCGGTGACGAGGGTGACGTGGTGGTGCCAGCCGCGCCAGGTGCGGCCTTCGAAGTGGTCCAGGTCCAGGCCGTGTTTGAGTTCGCGGTAGTCGTGTTCGATGCGCCAGCGCATCTTCGCCCACCGCACCAGCTCGGCGACGGGCGTCTCGGGCGGCAGGTTCGATACCCAGAAACCCGTCGGGGTCTCCTGGTCGGCAGGCCACTCGACCAGGACCGTGGAAGTGGGCAAGGCTCCGTCCCACTGGTTGTGTCCGCCGCCTGACGGTTCGGACGGCGGCCAGGGACTGCTTGCCCGCCGTCCGAACCGTCAGGACCGCGAACCGTGAGGTCATCGCGCCTTTGCTGCCCTGTCGCCAGACCATCTTGGTGAAGTGGCCGACGGCAGCGGCCTCGGCCGCATGGAGAAGGAGAGCTCGTGGCGCCGTCCGGTATCGGGCCAAGGTCGGCGGACCCAGACCTCCGTAATCCGGCTGATACGGCTCGATGTTCAGCTCGTGGGCGACTTCCTTCCCGGTCAGCGCCAGCACATAGGACAGGCCCCGCTCCTGAAGGCCGTGACGGAAGGGCGTGCTGACGCCGTAGACCGCATCAGCGACCACAACCGGGGCTGTCAGCCCCCAGTCGGTCACGTTGTCCAGCAGCCCGAGCGCGAGGCGCCATTTCTCCTGATGGACGGTGCCGTCGGGATGCCGGCCCGGCGGCAGCGACCTGGCTCGTCCGTCCACTCCCGCGGCAGATACAACTGCCAGTCCAGCGGACACGACGCAGTATCGGTCGCGGCGTGGACGCTGACCGCGACCTGGCAGTTCGCCCGCTTCCCCAGGGCTCCGCAGTACTGACGGGCGACCCCGACCCTTGGACGTGCGTGTCACGGACACGCCCCGTGGGGACCAGTTGGGGACCAGACGGTGTCCGCGCACCTGAACGGCACGCACGTCACCACACGCTGTGCCCCCTGATTTCTGGACGTATGTTCAGACAAAAGGGATGACCCCTACTCCTGGGGGCCAAGGGGTCGCAGGTTCAAATCCTGTCGTCCCGACGGTGCAAGAGGGCTTCGAGCCCAGGTCAGGGCCCTGCCTCACTTCGGTGAGGCAGGGCCCTGACTCGTTGGCCCTGCGTGGTGAGCGGCTTCCGATCAGGGGTGGCGGCCCGCCAGCACGCAGAACTCGTTCCCCTCCGGGTCGGCGAGTGTGACCCAGCTCTCATTCCCGGTCTGGCCGACATCCGCGTGCCGGGCCCCCAGGCCGAGCAGGCGGCGGACCTCTTCGTCCTGCTCCCTGTCCGTCGCGTTGACGTCGATGTGAAGCCTGTTCTTGGCGGCCTTCCCCTCGGGCACACGGGCGAAGGTCATCGTCGGTGGCACCGGGCCGGGACGGTTCCTGCCCTCAGGAACCGCGGGAGAGCCGATGGTGACGACTTCGTCGTCCTCGTCCTGCACCACGTAGTCGAGGACCGAGCACCAGAACCGGGCGAGACCGCCGGGGTCGGCGCAGTCGATCGCCAGCTCGGTGAACTTGCTGGCCATGTCGGGACCTCCCGGTCGGGTAGCGGCCGTTCGCGCGTGACCGGCGGGGTGGCCGGCCGTTCCAGGTGCGGCGGAACTGCCGCCCCGTGTGCGGAGCTGACGGAGCGGCGGTCAACTCCTGGCGCTCGTTCACCGGTCGTGGTGCGGCGCGGACATGCCGACGTCCGTGTCCCCCCGACCGTGAGGTGACCGGTCGGGGGGACAC
>NZ_JBHTRI010000067.1:0-7819 GCF_042796085.1 Streptomyces sp. NPDC056452 | reverse complement strand
CTCCCGGACTCCGGGAGCGCCGCCGCTGTCGTCCGTGTGCGTGCGGTGCGGCTCAGGTGCGCGGCACCGTCGCGCCCGACGCGTCGAGCACCTTCCGGCCGTCGAGCGGCTCGTCCAGGGTCACCGTCCGGGTCAGTTCCTTGGCGATCATGATGCAGGCCTTCCCGGGCTCCGGCTTCGACTCCGTGACGGTCACCCGGACCGTGGACCCGCTCTCCTTGGCGTGGGCCGCGTACGTGCTGCAGACGCCGCCCCAGAACGTCACGTCCAGTGTCCGCCCGTCGGCGCTGTACGAGATGATCTGGCGCCCGCTGCCGGTCGCCTCTCCCGGGTCCGTCCCCGGGTCCTTCGTGGGCTCGGGAGCCGGCTCCGTGCCGTCCTTCTCCGCCAGGTAGTCCGGGTCCACGGCGACCTGGGTGACGGTGCTCCCCGGGCCGCCCGCCTCGGGCCGTACGGAGAAGAGCCACGACGGGACGAGCGTCTGCTCCCCGTCCACGTACTGCGCCGCGAGTCCCAGGACGGCCTTGTCGACCGTCACGGTGGTGGCCACCGGCGCCCCGCTCCGCGAAGCGCAGCCGGTCTTCGGCGAGGACGGGTCGCCCTCCAGCGGTACGGGCGTCGCGCAGCCGCCGACGGACGGCTTCGCGTTCTGCCGGCCCTCCGCGTTCAGCTGCTTCAGCGCCTCGTCCGCGCTGATCACCGGGTAGGTATCGCCCTTCGTCAGGCCCTTCACCTGCCCGCTGCCGCCGACGACCTCGCCCCCGGCGCCCACCTGGATCCCGGTGGACCAGCCGTAGGTCGGCAGCCCGCCGACCACCGGATCGGCATTCACCACCCGTACGGAGCCCATCACCTGGCGCGCGTCGAGTGCGGCATCGTCCTGCCCCACGGCCTTGAGCACCGGAACAGCCGCCGCCTTGGCGGCCTTCTCGCTCACCGGCGAGCCGGTGCCGGGCCCCGGCGCGGTGTCCTTCGAGCAGACCGTCACCGACTCGCACGCGTCGGGGCCGCCGGAGCCGTACCGGGCGAAGGTCCAGGTGCCCGGGGCCTGCTTGGTGACCCGCAGGATCGGGCCCGACCCGTCCCCGTCGACGCCCACCTTCCAGGAAGTGCCTTCGGCGCGTGGCGTTCCCTGCACCCCGAGGGCCTTCGCCAGGCGTGCCACCTCTGCCGAGGTCACCGTCCCCGTCGCGCGGTGGACGGCGGCCTTGTCCGGGCCGTCGGGCAGATCTCCCGAGGCGCGGTAGACGGTCCCGCTGCCATGGGGATCCGGCTCGCCCGGCGCGATGCCCTGCGGAGGGGCCGACGGGCTGTCCGCCGACGCGTCCAGGGAGAGCAGGGGAGGAGAGCCGTCACCGGCGGCGGGGCTGGTCGCGTCCCCGCCGTCGCCCGCAGCGGTCGAGGCCCAGTACGCACCGCCGCCGCCGGCGATCAGCACAGCTGCCGCCACCGAGGCCACCGCGAGCGGTGAACGTCGCCGCCGGGGGCCGGTCACGTCATTCTCGGGTTGCTCGGTGCTCACCGGATCGCTCCTTCGACTGCATAGCCGCCACTGGCTCAACGCCTGTCCCCCGAGTGGGGACAACGGTGGGACGGAGCAGGGGAGCGTGCGGTTCCACCGCGGTGCGCGGGGGAGCCGCCCCTACCGGACTCGTGCCCCGGTCAGTCCCCGTACTCGGACATGGCGTCGATCAGACGGGCCGAGGACGGCGGCACCGTGACTCCGTGAATCAAGGACGGTGTCACCGGCTCGGTGGCAGTCTTCACGGGTACGACCCAGTGGGGCGCCATCCGCGCGCAGTCACCTCGCAGCTCGGCCAGGCTCATCTCGGACTCACGCGAAACGATGTTGTTCGACATATCCGCACCGTACGCACGGTGGAGCTCAGGTAGAAAGACCTACTATCGGGTAGTTTTCCCCTTCGGGTCCGGTGGCGCCACCGGGTAGCGTGAACTGTCATGCCGTCCCGGAGGGCGCGCTCACGCGTCCCCTTCGACTTCCGCAGGAGCAGCCTCCCCGTGCGCATTGCAGTCACCGGCTCCATCGCCACCGACCACCTGATGACCTTCCCCGGCCGATTCGCCGACCAGCTCGTCGCGGACCAGCTGCACACGGTCTCCCTCTCCTTCCTGGTCGACAACCTCGACGTGCGCCGCGGAGGTGTCGGCGCCAACATCGCCTTCGGCATGGGCATGCTCGGCGCCCGGCCGATCCTGGTCGGCGCCGCCGGGGCCGACTTCGACGAGTACCGTGCCTGGCTCGACCGGCACGGCGTCGACACCGACTCGGTCCGGATCTCCGAGGTCCTGCACACGGCCCGCTTCGTCTGCACGACGGACGCCGACCACAACCAGATCGGCTCCTTCTACACCGGCGCGATGAGTGAGGCGCGGCTGATCGAGCTGAAGAGTGTCGCCGACCGCGTCGGCGGCCTCGACCTCGTCTCCATCGGCGCCGACGACCCCGAGGCGATGCTCCGCCACACGGAGGAGTGCCGCGCGCGGAGCATCCCGTTCGCCGCGGACTTCTCGCAGCAGATCGCCCGGATGGACGGCGACGACATCCGGATCCTCCTCGACGGCGCCACGTACCTCTTCTCCAACGAGTACGAGAAGGGGCTCATCGAGTCCAAGACCGGCTGGAGCGACGAGGAGATCCTCTCCAGGGTCGGCCACCGCGTCACCACCCTCGGCGCCCGCGGCGTCCGCATCGAGCAGGCCGGTCAGGACCCGATCGAGGTGGGCTGCGCCGAGGAGGAGCGGAAGGCAGACCCCACCGGCGTCGGCGACGCCTTCCGGGCCGGATTCCTCTCCGGCCTCGCGTGGGGCGTGGGCCTGGAGCGGGCCGCCCAGGTCGGCTGCATGCTCGCGACCCTGGTCATCGAGACGGTCGGCACCCAGGAGTACACCCTGCGCCGTACCCACTTCATGGACCGCTTCACCAAGGCGTACGGCGACGAGGCCGCCACCGAGGTCCGGGCGCACCTCTCCTAGGACGGGCTCACAGGAGCCGGCGGACCACGAAGGCCGAACCCCGGTCCGCCGGCTCCTCACCCACGTACTCCTGCTCGCGCATCTCGCACCAGGCGGGAATGTCGAGCCGGGCGGCCTCGTCGTCGGCGAGGACCGTCACCGTGCCGCCCACGGGTACCTCTCCGATCACCTTTGCGAGCTCGATCACCGGAATCGGGCAGCGCCTGCCGAGCGCGTCGACGACGAGCGAGGCCTGCGGGGCGGGGGAGGGGGCCGCCGCGACGGGGGCTCCGAGCTTCTCCCGTACTCCCGCCACCAGACCCGGAAGCACCTCGAGGAACCGGTCGACCTCGGCGTCGGTGGTCCCGGAGGGGAGCGACACGCGGATGTTCCCCTCGGTGAGCACCCCCATGGCCTTGAGGACATGGCTGGGAGTCAGGGTGCTGCTCGTGCAGGACGAACCGGATGAAACAGAGAATTCCGCCCGGTCCAGCTCATGCAGCAGGGTCTCTCCATCGACATAGAGACAGGAGAAGGTGACCAGATGCGGCAGCCGCCGCACCGGATCGCCGACCACCTCCACATCGGGCACCACGCCGGCCACCGTGGTGCGGATACGGTCCACCAGGGCCCGCAGCCGTACGGACTCGGCCGCCGCCTCGGCGCGCACCGCACGCAGCGAGGCCGCCGCGGCCACGATCGCCGGGATGTTCTCGAAACCCGCGGCGCGGCCCGACTCCCTTTCGTCGGCGGGGCCTTGGGAGGCGAACCGGACGCCCTTGCGGACGGCGAGCAGGCCGACCCCCGCGGGTCCGCCCCACTTGTGGGCACTGGCGGTCAGCAGCGACCAGCCGCCGGGCACCGGCCCCCACGCCAGCGACTGCGCGGCGTCCACCAGCAGGGGCACGCCCGCGGCGGCGCAGATCTCGGCGGTCCCGGCCACCGGCTGCACGGTCCCCACCTCGTGGTTGGCCGACTGCAGGCAGGCCAGCGCCGTGTCCGCCCGCAGTGCCCGGCCGTACGCCGACGGGTCCACCGCACCGGCCCGGTCAACCGGAACCTCGGTGAACGACCCGCCCGCCGCCTCCAGCGCCGCGGCCGCGTGCAGCACCGACGAGTGCTCCACGGCGGAGACCACCAGATGGCGGCCGACACGCCGACGGCCGTGGAGCGCCCCGGCCACCCCGGAGTGCACCGCCCGGGTACCCGAGGAGGTGAAGACGAGCTCGTCCGGCCTGCATCCGACCGCCTCGGCCGCGGCCTCCCGGGCCGCGTCCAGCAGCAGTCCGGCCCGCCGCCCCTCGCGGTACAGGCGGGCGGGATCGGCCCAGCCCTCGTCCAGCGAGGCAAGCAGCGCCTGGCGGGCGACGGGGTGCAGGGGAGCGGAGGAGGCGGTATCGAAGTAGGACACACCGCCACGCTAGCCCGCACCGGCGCCCACCTGGGGGCGGGTGGCCGTCCGAGCCGGGAGAGGGAGCGTCAGATGACCGCCGGAGGCCCGGATTCCACCCCTTCGGGGAGTCGGGCGGCGCGTTGGGCACCCTCCCCGCGCGACCCCAAATAGCGTCCAGTAGGGTTTGGTCCGCATAAACATCCAAACCCCTGCCCGCGTCAGGGCCGGCGACCGACCAAGTGAGACGGGCGCGCCGACCGTGCGGGCGAGACTCTCGGGAAGGCGCTACGTGAGTCCCAACGGCTCCGACCGCTTGTCGCGGCGCCCGATGCGGCGGAAGCTGCCGCAGGTGCTGACTGCGGGCCTGGTCCTGGCGACGGCCTCCGGTTGTTCATACAACTGGGAGGATTTCCCACGCCTCGGTATGCCCACCCCGGTAACGGAAGAGGCCCCGATCATCCTGTCCCTCTGGCAGGGCTCGTGGGCGGCAGCGCTCGCCACGGGTGTCCTCGTCTGGGGGCTGATCATCTGGAGCGTCATCTTCCACCGGCGTAGCCGGACCAAGGTGGAGGTACCCCAGCAGACCAGGTACAACATGCCCATCGAGGCGTTGTACACAGTGGTACCCCTCATCATCGTCTCGGTGTTCTTCTACTTCACCGCACGCGATGAATCGAAGCTCCTCGAGCTCACACCGAAGCCCGCCCACACCATCAACGTGGTCGGCTACCAGTGGAGCTGGGGCTTCAACTACATCGAGAACGTGGAGGGCTCGCCCTCCACGGGCGGCGAGATCCCGAAGGAACTCGATGCCATCCCCGACAAGTACCGCAAGGACTTCCCCGCGGACGCCGGCGGCGTCTACGACGTGGGCATCCCCGGTACGAGGAACCCGCAGACCGGCAACCCGGGTCCGACCCTGTGGCTGCCGAAGGGCGAGAAGGTCCGCTTCGTCCTGACTTCGCGTGACGTCATCCACTCCTTCTGGGTGGTGCCGTTCCTCATGAAGCAGGACGTCATCCCGGGCCACACGAACTCCTTCGAGGTGACTCCGAACAAGGAGGGCACCTACATGGGCAAGTGCGCCGAGCTCTGCGGCGTCGACCACTCCCGGATGCTCTTCAACGTCAAGATCGTCTCTCCGGAGCGTTACCAGCAGCACCTCAAGGAGCTGGCGGAGAAGGGTCAGACGGGCTACGTGCCGGCAGGCATCGAGCAGACGGACCCGGCCAGGAATGCGGAGACGAACAAACTGTGAGCATCCTCAATGAATCCCAGGGTGCCGCGGCAGCAGACGACTCGTTCGAGGACGAGCTGCCGGTACGGCGCAAGCAGCCGGGGAGTGTCGTCGTCAAGTGGATGACCACCACTGACCACAAGACCATCGGCACGATGTACCTGATCACGTCGTTCGCCTTCTTCTGCATCGGTGGCCTGCTGGCGCTCTTCATGCGCGCCGAGCTGGCCAGGCCGGGCACGCAGATCATGTCGAACGAGCAGTTCAACCAGGCGTTCACGATGCACGGCACGATCATGCTGCTGATGTTCGCGACGCCGCTGTTCGCAGGGTTCGCGAACTGGATCATGCCGCTGCAGATCGGCGCGCCCGATGTGGCGTTCCCGCGGCTGAACATGTTCGCGTACTGGCTGTACCTCTTCGGCTCGATCATCGCGGTGGCCGGCTTCCTCACCCCGCAGGGTGCGGCCGACTTCGGCTGGTTCGCCTATGCCCCGCTTTCGGACGCGGTCCGCTCGCCCGGTATCGGCGCCGACATGTGGATCATGGGTCTGGCCTTCTCCGGCTTCGGCACGATCCTCGGCTCGGTCAACTTCATCACCACGATCATCTGCATGCGCGCCCCCGGCATGACGATGTTCCGCATGCCGATCTTCACCTGGAACGTCCTGCTGACCGGTGTTCTGGTCCTGCTGGCCTTCCCGGTCCTGGCCGCCGCGCTCTTCGCGCTGGAGGTGGACCGTAAATTCGGTGCGCATATCTTCGACGCGGCCAATGGCGGCGCATTGCTCTGGCAGCACCTCTTCTGGTTCTTCGGCCATCCAGAGGTGTACATCATCGCCCTGCCGTTCTTCGGAATCGTTTCCGAGATCATTCCGGTGTTCAGCCGGAAGCCGATGTTCGGCTACATCGGTCTCATCGCGGCGACCATCTCCATCGCGGGCCTCTCGGTCACGGTGTGGGCGCACCACATGTACGTCACGGGCGGTGTGCTGTTGCCGTTCTTCTCGTTCATGACATTCCTCATCGCGGTACCGACCGGTGTGAAGTTCTTCAACTGGATCGGCACGATGTGGAAGGGGTCGTTGTCCTTCGAGACACCGATGCTCTGGTCCGTCGGCTTCCTGATCACCTTCGCCTTCGGTGGTCTGACCGGCGTGATCCTGGCCTCGCCGCCCCTGGACTTCCACGTCTCCGACTCGTACTTCGTCGTGGCGCACTTCCACTACGTCGTCTTCGGCACCGTGGTCTTCGCGATGTTCGCCGGATTCCACTTCTGGTGGCCGAAGTTCACCGGCAAGATGCTGGACGAGCGGCTCGGGAAGATGACCTTCTGGACGCTGTTCGTGGGCTTCCACGGCACGTTCCTGGTGCAGCACTGGCTCGGCGCGGAAGGTATGCCCCGTCGTTACGCGGACTACCTCGCGGCGGACGGCTTCACCGCGCTGAACACGATCTCGACGATCTCGTCCTTCGTGCTCGGCCTGTCGATGCTGCCGTTCTTCTACAACGTGTGGAAGACCGCGAAGTACGGCAAGAAGATCGAGGTCGACGACCCGTGGGGCTACGGCCGTTCGCTCGAATGGGCGACGTCCTGCCCGCCCCCGCGGCACAACTTCCTCACGCTGCCGCGGATCCGTTCCGAATCCCCGGCGTTCGACCTGCACCACCCGGAGATCGCGGCGCTCGAGCTGCTGGAGCACCACTCCGACGGTGACAAGGTCCTCGTCGGCGGCAAGGAGGCCGGCAAGTGAAGATCCAGGGCAAGCTGTTCATCTGGCTGAGCGTCTTCATGCTGGCCATGGCCATCACGTACGGCGTCTGGTCCAAGGAGCCGGTGGGTACCACCGCGCTCGTCCTGTCCTTCGGCCTGACCATCATGATCGGCTTCTATCTGGCCTTCACGGCCAACAGGGTCGACAAGATGGCCCAGGACAACAAGGAAGCCGATGTCGCGGACGAAGCCGGTGAAGTGGGCTTCTTCTCCCCGCACAGCTGGCAGCCGCTCTCGCTGGCCATCGGTGGCGCCCTTCTCTTCCTGGGCGTCGTCTTCGGCTGGTGGCTGGCCTACTTCTCGGCCCCGCTGCTGCTGATCGGCCTCTTCGGCTGGGTCTTCGAGTACTACCGCGGTGAGAACCGCACCCAGTGAGACCACGCCGTCCGTAGGACCCGTTGCACCCTTACGGGGGCCCGCCCCGCTCAGTAATGAGCGGGGC
>NZ_JBHTRI010000066.1:0-9121 GCF_042796085.1 Streptomyces sp. NPDC056452 | reverse complement strand
CGGCAGAGGCCGTCCGCTCCCGCCGCACCGTGAGCGGGGGTGTTACGGGGTCAGGAGGCCGGGGCGGCCTCGGGGGCCTTGCCGGCCTCCTCCTCGTCCTCGGGGGCTTCCAGCCTCATCTGCCGCGGGATCGCGAGCATCAGGAGGAAGGCGAGGACGACGACTCCGCCGAAGACCCACAGGGTGGTCTGCAGGCTCCCGGCGAAGGAGGTTCCGGTGGCGTCCTTGGCGTAGCCGGCCAGGACCGGGGCCGCCTGCTGGTTCTGGAGTGCGGGGACGGCGCAGCTCTCCGGGACGACGGCCGGGTCCTTCTCCTCGACCCGGTCGACCGCGCACGTCCGGTAGGCCGCGACGGTGGTGTCCGCCTCTCCCGGGGTGAGCTGGGCCGTGGCGACGAGTTCCTTGCGCAGTTCGGCGGACTGGTCGTCGATCGCCGTTCCGGTGTTGCCCACCAGTCCGGCGAAGAAGACGACGCTGACCAGGGCTCCGCCGACGGCGAAGCCGAGCTGGGCGTTGGTGTGGACGATGCCCGAGGCGGAGCCGGCGTCCTTCTGCGGCACTTCGGAGATCACGATCTGCGGCAGCGGGGCCGCGATCAGACCGAAGCCGAGACCGATCAGCAGCATCGGCACCACGAGCTGCCAGGAGCTGATGCCGCTGCCGTACTCGCCGGCCGCCCACAGGAAGGCCAGCGCGCCGATCACGGTGACGACCGCGCCGGACTGCAGCACCTTGCGGCCGAACTTGGGCACCAGGACGACCATGGCCGCCGATGAGGTGAGGAAGGCACCGATGCAGAACGGGAGGCTCGTGAGCCCCGAGCGCATCGGCGACCAGCCGAGGCCGACCTGCATGTAGACGGTCCAGCCGATGTTGAACATGCCGATGCCGATGTAGAAGGCGAGGTTCACGCCGAGCCCGGAGGAGAAGCTGCGGATACGGAACAGCGCCAGTTCCACGAGCGGTGAGCCGTCCAGCAGGGTCTTCTTCTTCTGCCACAGGATGAAGGCGGCGAGCACCGGTACCGATGCGGCCATCGACACGAAGCCCCACAGCGGCCAGCCCAGTTCGCGGCCCTGGAGCAGCGGGAAGATCAGCAGGAGCAGACCGGCGGTGGCGAGGACGACGCCCCGGACGTCGAGCTTCAGGGCGTGCGGTGCCTTGGACTCACGGAGCACGCGCGGGGCGTAGATGAGTCCGAGGATGCCGACCGGGATGTTGATGAGGAAGATCAGACGCCAGCCGAGGCCGAAGAGGTCCCACTCGGCCAGCGGTCCGCCCGCGCCCATGCCGACCGCGGCGGCCACACCGGCCACACCGCCGTACATGGCGAAGGCGCCGGCCCGCTCCTTGGCGGAGAAGGTGACGTGAATGATGGCCAGGATCTGCGGGACCATGATTCCGGCGAAGGCGCCCTGGACCATGCGGGACGCGACCAGCTGCCAGGGCTCCTGGGCGAGTCCGGCTCCCAGCGATGCCAGCGTGAAGCCGACGACGCCGAGGAGGAACATCCGCTTGCGGCCGTAGATGTCGCCCAGCCTGCCGCCGAGGATCAGCATCAGCGCGAAGCTGAGCTGATAGCCCACCAGCACCCACTGGATGATGGAGTAGCCGCCGCCGATCCCTTGCTGGATGGCCGGGGCCGCCACGTTCGCGATGGTGCCGTCCAGCATGTCCATGAAGGCGGCGACGAGCAGCACCAGCAGGGCCATCCAGCGCTTCGGGTCGGGCGGCGCCGCACCGGTTCGCTTGTCCGCAGCCGTCTCGTCCCTTGCCACCTCCGTCTCCGTGGACGGAGCCTGCTCGGAGGAAATAGCCATGGTGTACCTCTCAGATCTTGGGGGGACCGGGATAGTCCTTGGGGGGTTCCGCAGGTGGCTGGACAGCCTTGGACCATCGGACGGCAGGATGCCCGGTGTCAGTGGAATTCCACTGGAGTGCGGCTGAACCGCGGGGCCACCGCGGCAGGACCGCTTCCGCGTGCCAGGTGGTGCGGATGGGATGCCGCCTCCGCGGCACTCAGCACCGGCGTGACACAGGCCTCGGTGCCTTCGAACAGCTGCGCCCAGTGATCCCGGTCCCCGGTGATGAACCGGCTCGCGAACTCCCTGCGCAGCGCCAGCCAGTTGTGCGCCTCGTCCCGGTCGGGCAGGGCCGCGCCCGCCAGTCCGAGGCCGTGCAGCAGCGCGGCGTAGAAGCGTTCCTCCAGGGCGCCGACGGCCACGTAGCCGCCGTCGGCGCACGCGTAGGTGGTGTAGAACGGCGCTCCGCCGTCCAGCAGGTTGGCGCCGCGCTCGTGCCGCCACTGACCGGCCGCCTCCATGCCGACCAGCATGCCGAGCATCGCCCCGGCACCGTCCACGATCGCGGCGTCGACGACCTGCCCCCGGCCGGTCCGCTGCCGCTCGTACACGGCCGCGAGGACCCCGGCGACCAGGAACATCGAGCCGCCCGCGAAGTCCCCCAGGAAGTTCACCGGGACGACGGGCGGCCCGCCGGCTTCCCCGATCGCGTACAACGCGCCGCTGAGCGCCAGGTAGTTGATGTCGTGTCCGGGAGTCCTGGCGAGCGGTCCCTCCTGCCCCCAGCCCGTCATCCGGGCGTAGACGAGGGCGGGATTGCGGTCCAGGCACACCTCGGGGCCGATACCGAGCCGCTCGGCCACCCCCGGTCTGAAGCCCTCGACCAGGACGTCGGAGCTGTCGAGGAGGCTCAGGAGCTCCGCGATGTCGTCGGGGCTCTTCAGGTCCAGTGCGATGCGGTGGCGTCCGCGGTCCAGGACCTGGTGCCACTGTTCGAAGGAGCGGCGGCCGTCGGCCCGGTCGATCCGGATCACTTCGGCGCCCAGGTCGGCCAGCACCATGCAGGCGAAGGGCGCCGGCCCGATCGCCGCCAGTTCGACCACTCTCAGCCCGCTCAGGGGCCCGGTCGCGGCGGACCGGCCCTCACTCGCTGCAATGCCCATCCCGGGAGGCTAGGAAGCCTGTCCGGAAACCGGCTCGGGCCGCGCTCGCGCCGTGCTCGTACCGCGGCGCACGGACTCCAGCTGTGCCCGAGCGGGCGCTGGCACCGTGCACCGGGAACTTTGTGCCGTCGGAAACCCGACGTTCTTCACGAGGAACGATTCCCCACGAGGAAGGATCCACTGTGACAACCAGTGCTACGGAGCCGGGCACCGCCGAGGCGGAGACCAGCACCTTCCCCTACAAACGGCAGTGCCCCTTCACTCCTCCGAAGGAGTACGCGGAGATCGTCGAGAAGGACGTCTCCCAGGTCACGCTGTCCGGATCCGGCCTCCGCATCTGGACGATCGCGGGCTACGAGACGATCCGGCAGCTGCTGACGGACCCCCGGGTCAGCGCCTCGCGCCGGCACGACAACTTCCCCTTCTACTTCATCGCCCCGCCGGAGTACCGCACCGAGACGTCCTTCATCGGCTACGACGGCAAGGCGCACAGCGACACCCGCCGCAAGGCCGCCCTGACGTTCACCAGCCGCCAGGTGCGCCGGCTGCGGCCCCGGATCGAGGAGATCGTCGACGACCACCTCGACAAGCTGCTGGCCATGGAGCCCGGGGTGGACTTCCACCACGCGTTCTCGCTGCCGGTGCCGATGACCGTCATCTGCGAGCTGCTGGGCATTCCGCAGGACCGGCACGAGTTCTTCATCAAGCACGGCACGGCACTGCTCGGCGGGCACAGCTCCACCGAGGAGCGCCAGGCCGCGATCGTCGAGGTGAACGCGTACGTCAGCGACCTCATCCAGCTGAAGAAGCGCGAGCCGGGCGAGGACCTGCTCAGCCGTGCGATGGCCGACTACGAGGCGTCCGGCGAGGAGTACACCGACCGCGACCTGTTCAACATGGTCCGGCTCCTGATGAACGGCGGCCACGAGACCACGGCCAGCCAGATCTCGCTCGGCACGGCCTGCCTGCTGGAGAACCCCGACCAGTTGAAGCTCCTGCTGGACGACCCCTCGCTGGTCAAGCCTGCGGTCGAGGAGCTGGTGCGGTTCGCGACCATCGGCGACACCGCGGTGCCCCGGGTCGCGCTGGAGGACATCGAGATCGGCGGCTCGGTCATCCGCAAGGGCGACGGCATCCTCTGCCTCGGCCTCGCCGCGAACCGTGACCCCGAGGTGTTCCCCGAGCCGGAGAAGCTCGACATCACGCGCGGCAGCCGCAAGCACCTGGGCTTCGGGCACGGCGTGCACCACTGCATCGGCGCGGACCTCGCCCGCCTGGAGCTGGAGATCGTGTGGAGCAAGCTGTTCCAGCGCATCCCGACGCTGCAGCTCGCCAAGCCCTTCCTGGAGATACCCCGTAAGGAGGGCGCAGTGATCTACGGGCTGTGGGAGCTGCCGGTCACGTGGTGAGGTCGACCCGTGCTCGAGCAGCCATCCGTAGCGTGCCGTGGCACCACACCCCGGCGGCAGTCCAGGAGGAAGACGTATGAGCACGGCACTCACGCCTTTCCGCGTCGGGTTCCCCGACGCGGATCTCGCCGACCTCGGCGAGCGGCTGTCCCGGACCCGGTGGCCCGACAAGGAGACGGTCGGTGACTGGTCGCAGGGGGTGCCGCTGGCCTACCTCCAGGAGCTCGCCGAGTACTGGCGGAGCACCTACGACTGGCGGGCGGCCGAGGCGCGGCTGAACGCGCTGCCTCAGTTCCGCACCGAGATCGACGGTCTCGGCATCCACTTCCTGCACGTGCGCTCGCGCCACCCGCAGGCGAAGCCGCTGCTGCTCAGCCACGGCTGGCCCGGATCCGTCATCGAATTCCAGGACATCATCGGCCCGTTGACGGACCCCGAGGATCCGGCGGACGCCTTCCACGTGGTCTGCCCGTCGCTGCCCGGCTTCGGCTTCAGCGACAAGCCGGACGAAGCGGGCTGGACGGTGGAGCGCACGGCGGCCGCCTGGGCCGAGCTGATGAGCCGGCTCGGATACGAGCGGTACGCGGCGCACGGCACCGACTGGGGCTCCTTCCTGACCGGGATCCTGGGCGAGAGCGACGCGGAGCACCTGATGGGCATCCACCTGGCGATGCCCTTCGCCCGGCCGCCGCAGGAACAGGTGGAGCTGGACGAACGGGACCTGGCCGGCCTGGCCGCGCTCAAGGAGTTCCAGACCCACGAGGGCGCGTACTCCGTGCTGCAGGCCACCCGTCCGCAGACACTCGGGTACGGGCTCTCCGACTCGCCCGTCGGCCAGTTGGCCTGGATGATCGAGAAGTACTGGGCCTGGAGCGACCACGACGGCGACGTCGAGAAGGTCATCCCCCGCGACCGGCTGCTGGACGCCGTGACGCTCGCCTGGCTGGCCGGCACCGGCACCTCGTCCGCCCGGATCTACTGGGAGAGCCACAACAAGATGGCGCTCGGCCGGGTCGACGTGCCCACCGCCTGCTCCGTCTTCCCCAAGGACGCCCGGATGCCGCGCGCCTGGTGCGCGCACCGTTTCACCGATCTGCGGCGGTGGACCGACCACGAGCAGGGCGGGCACTTCCCCGCCCTGGAGCAGCCCGAGCTGCTCGTCGACGAGCTGCGCTCCTTCTTCCGCACGCTGACCTGAGACCCGAGACCCGAGACCTTCCGTCTGGAGGCACTGCCCATGACCGCCCGAACGACCGGGGTGAGTGAAGACCTGCCCGAATTCCCGTTCCCGGGTACGAGTTACCGGGGCCCCGACCCGATCTTCACGCAGTTGCGCGCGGAGCGGCCCGTCGCTCGGGTGCAGTGGAGCGGAGGCGGTCATGCCTGGCTGGTGACCCGCCACGAGGACATCAAGTCGGTACTGGACGACACCCGTTTCAGCCGCGCCGCCTCGTACGCGCCGGACGCCCCCACCTTCAGCGGGCTGTTCCAGGCCCCGCCGGGAATGATCATCTCGCTCGACCCGCCGGACCACACCAGGCTGCGCGTCCTGGCCGAGCAGGCGTTCTCGCCGGCGCGGATCCAGGGGATGCGGCCCCGGGTGCGGGAGCTGGCCGGCCGGCTGCTCGACGCGCTGGACAAGGAGTCGGACGGCGGTCCCGTGGACCTGGTCGAGGGCTTCGCCGCTCCGCTGGCCATGGCCGTCATCTGCGAGCTGCTGGGTGTCCCGGAGCAGGACAGGGACCAGTTCCTCACGTGGGTACGCCAGTTCGCCGATGTGTCGGGTCCCGAGGAGCTGGCCGTCGAGGGCCGCGAGAACCTCGGTGCCTATATCGCCGGGCTGGTGGCCGGCAAGCAGGCGGAGCCCGCCGACGATGTGCTCTCCGCCCTGATCACCGCCCGTGACGGCGAGGACCGGCTCGGCTTCGAGGAGCTGGTCGGCCTCGGCTACACCCTGCTGGGCGGCGGTTTCGACTCGGCTGCCGGCCAGATCTCCAACTTCGCCCTGACGCTGCTCGACCGCCACACCGACGTCTGGCGCCGGCTCGGCGAGCACCCGGAGGACGTCCCGGCGGCGCTGGAGGAGCTCCTGCGTACGGTCAACCTGACCGGCAACGACACCTCGGGGCTGCCGCGGATCGCGACCCAGGACGTGGAGATCGGCGGCGCGGTCATCCCCGCCGGGGACGCCGTGTTCCTCTCCTTCGCCTCCGCCAACCGTGACGGGTCGGTGTTCGCCGACCCCGACACCGCCGACTTCGGCCGGACCGTCAATCCCCACCTCGCCTTCGGGTACGGCATCCACCACTGCCTGGGGGCGCCGCTGGCCCGGGTGGAGCTCGCCGTCGCCCTGGAGGAGCTGACCGGCCGCTACCCCGACGCGCGGCTGGCCGTGCCGGAGAGCGAGCTGCTCTGGAGGGCCGGCGATGTGAACCACAACCTGGTCAGCCTCCCCGTCCACCTGAGAAGGAGCACCACATGAGCAGCGTCGAACTTCCCCCCGTCAGCAGGGAGGTCCGCCTCGCGGCCTACCCGGTCGACGAAGTCACCCTGGACCACTTCGAGTTCGGCGAGACCGAGCTGTCCGCGCCTGCCGACGGCGAAGTCGTCGTACGCAACGACTGGATGACGCTCGGCTCGGTGGCCCGCGACCAGATGAACCCCGACACGAAGCTGCCGATCCCGGTCTTCCAGCCGGGCGTCGCGATGTGGGGCCGTACCGTCGGCACGGTGGTCGCGTCGAACAGCGACACCCTCGCCGTCGGCGACCTCGTGGAGCACTTCTCCGGCTGGCGCGACTACGCGGTCGGCAACGCCCACGGGTTCTTCAAGCGTGACCGCTCCCTCCTGCCGGGCCCGGAGTACTTCCTGTCCCAGGGGCCGACGGCCTGGCACGGCATGGTCGGTACGGCGGCGGTGGCCGAGGGCGACACGGTGTTCGTGTCGGGAGCCACCAACGGTGTCGGCGCGCTGGCCGGGCAGATAGCGAAGCTGCGGGGCGCCAAGCGCGTCATCGGCAGCACCGGGTCCAAGGAGAAGATCGACTTCCTGGTCGAGGAGCTCGGCTTCGACGCCGCGTTCGACTACCACGAGGGGCCGGTGGCCGAGCAGCTCGCCGCACTGGCGCCCGACGGCCTCGACGTGGTCTTCGACAACGTGGGCGGCGAGCAGTTCGAGGCCGCGGTCCAGGTCGCGGCCCGCGGCGCCCGGTTCGCGCTGTGCGGTGCCCTGTCCGGGCAGCACGGCGCGGGTGACGGCGGCAGCCCCCGGCTGCCCCTGATGTCCGCCATCACCAAGGACCTGACCCTGCGCGGATTCGCGACGCTGCACACGCCCGACCAGATCGAGGGCTGGAACGCCCAGTTCAGCACCTGGCTGCGCGAGGAGCGCATCGTCTTCCCGCACACGGTCGTCGAGGGCGGGGTCGCGGAGCTGCCGGAGGCGTTCGTGGCTCTGCTCGGCCGGAAGTACAGCGGCACGGTCCTGGTCAGGATGAGCTGAGACCGGCGGTCCTGTGTGCTGCGGTGGTGCCCCGGGGTCCGCGTGACCCGGGGCACCGCCGTCTTTTCATGGATACGAGGAGAGGATCCGGTCATGGTGACAGGAGACCCGAACGTGCTGGACCGACGGGCGCTCAACCGGAGCCTGCTGGCCCGGCAGCTGCTGCTGGAGCGCGCCGTTCTGCCGGCCGTACAGGCGGTCGGACATCTGGTGGGGATGCAGGCCCAGGCGCCCAACCCGCCCTACATCGGGCTGTGGACCCGGCTGGCCGGATTCCGTATCGAGGACCTGGCGGACCGGGTCAGGGACCGCGAGGTGGTCCGGCTGGTGCTGATGCGGGGCACGATCCACCTGGTCACGGCGCAGGACTGCCTGGCGCTCCGGCCGGTGCTCCAGGGCGCCCTGGAGCAGGGCCTGAAGGGCACCTTCGGCCGGAAGCTGGCAGGGCTCGACACCGCGGACGTGGTGGCGCTGGGCCGTGAGCTGGTCGAGAAGGAGCCGCTCACCCTGGGCGGCCTGGGCACCCTGCTCGCCGAACGCTGGCCGGACCGCGATCCGTTCGCCCTGGCCAATGCCGTACGCAATCTGGTGCCGCTGGTGCAGGTGCCGCCGCGCGGCCTGTGGGGCGAGAGCGGCCAGGCCGTGCACACGACGGCGGAGTCCTGGCTCGGCGGGACGCTCGCGGAGAGCACCTCGCCCGACGCGATGGTCGAGCGGTATCTCGCGGCCTTCGGGCCGGCCACCGTCAAGGACATCCAGACCTGGTCCGGAATGACACGGCTGGCCGACTCGGTGAACCGGCTCAGGCCCCGGCTGCGCACCTTCCGCGACGAGAACGGTCTGGAGCTCCTCGACCTTGCCGACGCTCCCCTGCCGGACCCGGGGATGCCCGTTCCGGTGCGTTTCCTGCCGGAGTTCGACAACATCCTGCTGTCGCACGCCGACCGCAGCCGCATCCTCACCGACGAGCAGCGCAAGCTGGTCTTCACCCGCAACGGCCTGATCAAGTCGACGTTCCTCGTGGACGGTTTCGTACGCGGGCTGTGGCGGATCGAGCAGGCCCGCAAGGCGGCGACCCTCGTGATCGAGCCGTTCGGTGCACTGAGCAGGAAGGACCGCGACGCCGTCGCCGAGGAGGGGAGCAGCCTGCTCGCCTTCGCGGCGGCCTCCGCCACGACGCGCGGCCTCCGCTTCGACTGACCGTGTACGACGGCGGGGGAGAGACCGGAGGGCCCGGTCTCTCCCC
>NZ_JBHTRI010000065.1:0-9383 GCF_042796085.1 Streptomyces sp. NPDC056452 | reverse complement strand
GGCCCTCGCTCCTTACGTCCGGACGGATCAGACGCCGACCAGGTCACAGACGAAGATGAGCGTCTCGCCGGGCGCGATCGCGCCGCCACCCGCGCCGCGGTCGCCGTAGGCGAGGTTCGCGGGGATGGTGAGCTGGCGGCGGCCGCCGACCTTCATGCCCTGGACGCCCTGGTCCCAGCCTGCGATGACCTGACCGGCACCGAGCTGGAACTGCAGCGGGGTGCCGCGGTTCCAGGAAGCGTCGAACTCCTCGCCGGTGGAGAACGCCACACCCACGTAGTGCACGGAGACGGTCTGGCCCGCCTGGGCCACCGGTCCGTCGCCCTCCCAGATGTCCTTGATCTCCAGGTCGGCCGGCGGCTCGCCACCCGGGAAGTCGATCTCGGGCTTCTCGATGCTCACTGAACTGCTCCTCTAAATGATGAACTGGGCAACCGGGACAGTCTTACATCTTTGTCAGGATGTCCACGGACCACACGAGCGTCGAGTTGGCAGGAATGGTCTGCTGCGCCTCGCTGCCGAAGGCCTGGTCCGGCGGGATGACGAGCAGCACACGGCTGCCGACCTTCTTGCCGACCAGCCCGTTCTTCAGACCCTTGACGGTGATCTGGGCCAGCGGGAAGGTCGCGGTCTTGCCCGTGTCGTAGGTGCTGTCGAACTTCTTGGCACCCTTCCACAGGTAGGCCTCGTAGTTCACGACGATGCTGTCGGTCTCCTTGATGACGTCCCCGTCGGACTCCAGGATGTAGTTGGAGACCAGCTTCTTGGGCGGGTTGCCCTTGGGGAACGTGACCGTCGGTGCCTTGCCGTCGGTGTTCGTGCCGACCTTCGGCAGGTCGATGTTGTCCTGGGCGACCGGAGTGCCCTTGGCGGACTTCGGAACCTGCGTCGCCTTCACCACGTCGACGACGAAGACGAGGGTGGAGTTGGGCTTGATGTCTCCCTGCCCCTGCTCGCCGTAGCCGAGCTCCGGCGGGATGACGAGCTGGACTCGGCTGCCGACCTTCTGGCCGACCAGACCCTTGTCCCAGCCCTGGATGACCATGCCCGCACCGAGCGTCAGGTCGAAGGGCTGGCCCTTGTCGAAGCTGTTGTCGAACGGCTTGGTGGAGTTCCAGGCCTGGCCGAGGTAGTTGACCTGGATCGCGTCGCCGTTCTTGAGCTTCGCGCCGTCACCCTCACTGATGACTTCGGTCTTCAGCTCCTTGGGCGGATCGCCCTCACCCTTCGCCAGGGTGGGCTTCTCGCCGAATTTCGCTCCCGCGGTGATCGCGGGATTGCCCTCGGACGAGGCGGAGTCGGAGGCCTTGTCGTCGCCGCATGCCGCCGTTGACAGCAGCAGAAGGGGGACGACGAGAAGGCCGGCAAGTCGGCGCACTGGTTCCTCAGATCTCAGACGGCACGTGAATGGGTCCCCGACACTCTAGGCCGAGCGAAGGGCCCCGCACGAGGAACGTACGGGGCCCGGTCGCCTGCGGGGCGGGAGATCTCCCGTCCGGATCACATACCCGCGATCAGTTTCTCCACCCGTTCGTCGACGGAGCGGAACGGGTCCTTGCACAGCACGGTGCGCTGTGCCTGGTCGTTGAGCTTGAGGTGGACCCAGTCGACGGTGAAGTCCCGCCGCTGCTCCTGGGCCCTGCGGATGAAGTCGCCGCGCAGCCGTGCCCTGGTCGTCTGCGGGGGCACCGACTTGCCCTCGAAGATCTTCAGGTCGTTGCAGATGCGGGCGGTCTGGCCCTTGCGCTCCAGAAGGTAGTAGAGCCCGCGCCGCCGGTGGATGTCGTGGTAGGCGAGGTCTATCTGAGCGACCCTCGGGTTCGACATGGTCATGTTGTGCTTGGCCCTGTACCGCTCGATGAGCTTGTACTTCATGACCCAGTCGATCTCGGTGCCGATCCGGTCGAGGTCCTCGGCCTCGATGGCGTCCAGCGTGCGGCCCCACAGTTCGAGGACCTGGTCGACGGTGCCGGTGCGGATGCCACGGCGTTCGACGAAGTCGACGGCCTTCTCGTAGTACTCGCGCTGGACCTCGATGGCCGATGCCTCCCGGCCGCTGGCCAGGCGCACCTTGCGCTGCCCGGTGATGTCGTGGCTGACCTCGCGGATGGCCCGGATCGGGTTCTCCAGGGTGAGGTCGCGCATCACCGTGCCCGCCTCGATCATGCGGAGCACCAGGTCGGTCGCGCCGACCTTGAGCAGCATGGTCGTCTCGGACATGTTGGAGTCACCGACGATGACGTGGAGGCGGCGGTACCGCTCCGCGTCGGCGTGCGGTTCGTCCCTGGTGTTGATGATCGGCCGGGAACGCGTCGTGGCGGAACTGACGCCCTCCCAGATGTGCTCGGCACGCTGGCTGACGCAGTAGACCGCGCCACGCGGGGTCTGCAGCACCTTGCCGGCACCGCAGATCAGCTGCCGGGTGACGAGGAACGGAATGAGGATGTCCGCGAGCCGGGAGAATTCTCCGTGCCGGGCCACGAGGTAGTTCTCGTGGCACCCGTAGGAGTTTCCCGCCGAGTCGGTGTTGTTCTTGAAGAGATAGACGTCGCCCGCGATTCCCTCCTCGTGCAGGCGGCGTTCGGCGTCGACGAGCAGGCCTTCGAGAATGCGTTCGCCTGCCTTGTCGTGCGTGACCAGTTCGGTCACGTTGTCGCATTCGGGTGTCGCGTATTCCGGATGCGATCCCACGTCGAGGTAGAGGCGGGCGCCGTTCCGCAGAAAGACATTGCTGCTGCGGCCCCATGACACAACACGGCGGAAGAGGTAGCGCGCCACTTCGTCAGGTGACAGTCGGCGCTGTCCCCTGAACGTGCACGTGACGCCGTACTCGTTCTCCAGCCCGAAAATGCGGCGGTCCATGACTGAACATTACGCCTTACGGCCTGAGCTGAAACCGGGTTCGGCAGCACCGTTTCGATCATTTTCCGATCCCGTCACAACAGCGGGCCCACGCCCGGGAACTGCGAGGACCCTTCCGGTGGCCAGCAGAACCAGCAGCGCGGCCACTCCCCCGGCCCCCGCGACGGCGAAACCCGACGCCGTTCCGCCGAGCTCGACGGCCGGGCCCGCCACGGCCGTTCCGGCCGCGGCACCCACACCGAACGTCGTCACGAGCCACGAGAACGCCTCGGTCACCGTGCCCCGCGGGGCGTGCCGGTCGACCACGATGAACGAGCAGGCGATGGCCGGCGCGAGGAACACTCCCGCGAGCGCGGACAGCGCGGTCATGGCGGGCACCCCGGGGGTCAGCATCAGCGGCAGGTAGCACAGGGCCAGCAGCGCGACGACGACCCGCAGCCGCCGCTCCGGGGCCCCGGCCCACTGGCGCGCCCCGTACGCCACGCCGCCGATCAGCGCGCCCAGTCCGAGGGCGGCCATCAGCCAGCCGTACACGGACTCCCGGCCGTGGTCGTCGGCGTACGCGACCCCCGCCACCGTGATCGAGCCGAGCGCGAGCCCGACGAAGAAGAACGCGCCCAGCAGGGCCAGCAGCCCGCGTGAGCGCAGCGCCCCGAGCCAGTGCGCCTCGCGGGGAGCGGAGCGCCAGGTACGGGACGGCTCGGACAGCACCACCGAGAGCGCGCCGAGGACGCCGATGGCGTTGATGACCAGCAGCGCGGCGACCGGTGACCACAGCGACACCAGGACCGTGACGAGGAGCGGTCCCAGGGTGAACATCACTTCCTGGGCCACCGCGTCCATGGCGTACGCGCGGTGGACCCGGTCCTCGCGGCCCAGCACCGTCGGCCACAGGGCCCGCAGGCCGCCCTCCAGCGGCGGCGTGAAGACTCCGGCCACGATCACCGCCGCGACGGCCAGCGGGAGGGAGCCGAGGCCCACCAGGGCCAGCGCGGCCATGCCGAGCGCGGAGAGCACGGCGGCGGGGAACTGGACGCGCGGCTGGCCGTAGAGGTCCACGGCCCTGCCCAGGAGGGGCTGCCCCACTGCCGTGGCCAGGCCGTACGCGGCGGCGAGGCCGCCGGCCAGCGTGTAGCTGCCGCCCTCGGCCCGGGTGAACAGGACGATCGCGATGGGGGCGGTGGCGTTCGGCAGCCGCCCCACCAGGGTTCCTGCCAGCAGCCGGGCGGCATGCCGCGCCCGGAGGATGTCCAGATATCCCGCGGCCATGTCCGCCTCTCTCCCCCGGTGCGCTTCGCGCTCACCGAGGTTTTACGTATAACGTCGAGGTTCATACGTACCATGTGCGCAGTCCGCGAGTCCATCCCACGGCAGCTGGCCGGTCCAGCACGGAGGCACGAGTGAGCAGCGCGCAGCGGCCCGCCCCACCCCGGCCCACCAGCCGCGACGTGGCCCGGGCCGCGGGTGTCTCGCAGGCCACCGTCTCGCTCGTCCTCGGCGGCAAATGGCAGGGACGGGTGTCCGACGCGACCGCCGGGCGTGTCCGCGACAGCGCCCGGGACCTCGGCTACCGGCCCAACCTCGCCGCTCGCAGTCTCCGGCTCGGCCGCACGCGCACCGCGCTCCTCGTGGTGCCCGCGCTCACCAACGAGTTCTTCGCCCGGGTCTACACGGGCGCCGCCGCCGTCGCCGCCGAGCACGACTTCGGCGTCGTGCTCTACCCCTCGCCCGACGGCACAGGACCGGCCAAGGACCCGTTCGCATCGGCCCGCGCGGCGCTCGACGGTGTCATCGCCTCCTCGATGGCCGCCGACGCCCTGGGTGCGCTCCGCGGCGCGGATCTGCCCCTGGTGATGCTGGACAGCGACCCCGCCGAGCACGGCGCGGCGGCACAGGTGAACCTCGACATCGCGGACGGCATGCGCCAGGTGGCGGAGCATCTGCTGGCCCTCGGCCACCGCCGCTTCGTCCACCTCGCCTCCGGCGTGGACACCTGGACCTTCGCGGAGCGGGCCCGCGCCCTGGCGGACGCCGTGCGGGACGTCCCCGGCGCCGCCGTCCGCCGCGTGACGTCCCCGCTGGACGTACGGGCCGGGCGCGAGGCCACGGAGGCGGTCCTGGCCGCTCCGGGGCGGCTGCCGACGGCGATCGTCTGCGACGACGACATTCTGGCCGCGGGTGCCTGCAAGGCGGTACGCAGGCGGGGGCTGCGGGTGCCCGAGGACATCTCCGTGACCGGCTTCGACGACCTCGCCCTCGCCACGGCGGTGGAACCGGAACTCACCACGGTGCAGCTCCCGGCCGAACAGGTGGGCGAGCGCGGTATGGCGGCCCTGCTCGCCGTCCTGGACGGCCGGTCCGCGGAGCCGGGCAGCCTCCCCGTGCGCCTCGTGGTCCGCGGCTCCACCGCGCCTCCCGCCGACGGCGTCCGGACGTGACGGCGCCCCCGACAGCCGGTCGCGGCTGTCGGGGGCACCGTCACGGATACCCGCCCGGGCGGACTACTCCTGCGTGGACTCGCCGGTGCTGCCACCGGCGCTCTCGCCGGTCGTCCCGTCCGGGGCGTCGGCTTCCTCGGTGTCGGACGGAGCGTCCGTCGGGGTCGCTCCGGCACCGTCCGCGTCCAGCAGCCGCGTCAGCTGCCGGCCCACGATTCGCTTGAACTTGCGCTGCTGCGGCCTCGTACGGTCCAGGACCGCGACTTCGAGCCGCTCGGCGGGAATCTCCCGCTCATTGCCGTTGGCCTCGCGGGACAGCGCCTGCACGGCCAGCTTGAGCGCCTCCGCGAGCGACATCCCGTCACGGTGGCGCTGGTCGAGGAAGGTGCTGATCTGCTCGGCGTTGCCGCCGACCGCGACCGAGCCGTGCTCGTCCACGATCGAACCGTCGTGCGGAAGCCGGTAGATCTGGTCGCCCTCCGGCCCCGCACCGACCTCGGCGACCACCAGCTCCACCTCGTACGGCTTCTCGGCGGCGCTGGAGAAGATGGTGCCCAGGGTCTGCGCGTAGACGTTGGCCAGCCCACGGGCCGTCACATCGTCGCGGTCGTAGGTGTATCCGCGCAGATCCGCGTAGCGCACACCGCCGATCCTGAGGTTCTCGTACTCGTTGTACTTGCCGGCGGCGGCGAAGCCGATCCGGTCGTAGATCTCGCTGAACTTGTGCAGCGCACGGGACGGGTTCTCGCCGACGAACACAATGCCGTCGGCGTACTGCAGCACAACCAGGCTGCGACCACGGGCGATGCCCTTCCGGGCGTATTCCGCCCGGTCGGCCATGGCCTGCTGGGGTGAGACATAGAACGGCGTCGACACCGGCTATCCGTCCCTTTCTGTCAGTGACGAGTGCATCGGAGAAGCATCAGGGACCGGTCAGAGCAGCGCGGCACGCGGGCCGTCGGGCTGCTCGAGCCGGCGCTCCAGGATCGAGCGCGCGATCTCGGCGGATTCCGCGTCGTCGAGCTTCCTGAAGCCCTCGTCCGTGATGACGGTGACGATCGGGTAGATCCGGCGTGCCACATCGGGGCCACCGGTCGCCGAGTCGTCGTCTGCCGCGTCGTACAGCGCCTGCACGACCAGAGTGAGTGTCTGCTCCTCCGTCAGGTCCTCGCGGTACAGCTTCTTCATCGACCCGCGGGCGAAGATCGAGCCCGAGCCGGTGGCCGCGTAACCGTGTTCCTCGGAACGCCCGCCGGTGACGTCGTACGAGAAGATCCGGCCCTTCTCACGGTCGACGTCGTAGCCGGCGAACAGCGGGACGACCGCCAGGCCCTGCATGGCCATCGCCAGATTGCTGCGGATCATCGTGGACAGCCGGTTCGCCTTGCCCTCCAGGGAGAGTGTGGCGCCCTCGACCTTCTCGAAGTGCTCCAGTTCGAGCTGGAACAGCTTGACCATCTCCACGGCGAGACCGGCCGTGCCGGCGATCCCCACCGCCGAGTACTCGTCGGCCGGGAACACCTTCTCGATGTCCCGCTGCGCGATCATGTTCCCCATGGTCGCCCGCCGGTCACCGGCAAGCACCACACCACCCGGGAAGGAGGCCGCGACGATCGTCGTACCGTGCGGTGCCTCGATGGCTCCCTTCAGCGGTGGCAGGTTCCGGTTGCCCGGAAGCATCGAGGGCGACTGGTCGGACAGGAAGTCCATGAACGAGGACGAACCCGGCGTCAGGAAGGCAGCTGGTAGACGCCCGGTGCTACGAGTGTTGGCTTCCACGCGTTTCCCTCCAGGTATGCGATGGCCCTGCGCAAGGAGTCAGGATCATCCCCCAACTTGCCGATGGCCGAATTGCAGTTGAAGCAGTACGCCAGGGACCCTACCCGCCCGGTGACAGTGATCAACCTGGTGCAGAGGCGCTTCCGCGGGATGTCCGCCGAGGGCGAAGACATCCCGCGGAAGCGGCCGCCGACGGCACGAGTCCGTCGGCGGGCAGACCGGGTCGAGAGCCGGCTGCTACTCGCCGCCCTTTTGCACGAAGCTTCGAACGAAGTCCTCAGCGTTGGCCTCGAGGACGTCGTCGATCTCGTCGAGGACGTCGTCGACGTCCTCGCCCAGCTTCTCCTGCCGCTCCTTGAGGTCCTCGGATGCCTGCGCTTCCTGCGCCTGCTCCTCGGCCTCCTCGGTGGAACGTGTCGCCTTCTGCTGTCCGCCGCCGGTGTCCTTGGTCGCCATGTAGCTCACCCCGCTCGGTTCGAAGCACTTGATCAGACCCTACCTACGGAGTCCGACATTGGCCCGGTACTTGTCTCAACGTCCGGAGGTCATCTGATTGATTCCCAGCCGACGGGCCTTTCAGCCGCCCGACAGCGTCCGGACCAGCTCTTCCGCCGTGCGGCAGCGGTCCAGGAGCTCCTTCACGTGGTCACGTGTACCGCGCAGCGGCTCCATCGTGGGCACCCGTTGCAGTGAGTCACGGTCGGGCAGATCGAAGATGACCGAATCCCAGGAGGCCGCGGCCACGTCGTCCGCGTACTGCTCCAGGCAGCGGCCCCGGAAATAGGCCCTGGTGTCCTCGGGAGGCTTCGTACGGGCCCGCTCGACGTCGTTCTCGTCGAGCAGACGCTTCATCTTGCCGCGGGCCGCCAGACGGTTGTACAGGCCCTTGTCGGCCCGTACGTCGGCGTACTGGAGGTCCACCAGGTGCAGGCGGGGAGCGTCCCAGTCCAGGCTGTCGCGCCGCCTGTACGCCTCCATGAGCTCCCGCTTGGCGATCCAGTCCAGTTCGCCCGACAGGCTCATCGGATCGGTCTCCAGGCGGTTCAGGGTGTCCTCCCAGCGGACCAGGACGTCCTTGGTCTGCTCGTCGGCGTCCGCCCCGTAGCGCTCCTCGACGTATTTGCGTCCCAGCTCGAAGTACTCCATCTGAAGTTGTACCGCGGTGAGTGTCCGGCCGCTGCGGAGCGTGATCAGCTGCTGCAGGGTCGGGTCGTGCGAGACCTGGTGCAGGGTGCGTACCGGCTGGTCGACGGCCAGGTCGACATTGATGAAGCCGTCCTCGATCATGGAAAGCACCAGTGCCGTGGTGCCGAGCTTCAGATAGGTCGAGATCTCGGAGAGGTTGGCATCGCCGATGATCACATGGAGCCTGCGGTACTTCTCGGCGTCCGAGTGCGGTTCGTCGCGGGTGTTGATGATGGGGCGCTTGAGCGTGGTCTCGAGGCCGACCTCGACCTCGAAGTAGTCGGCGCGCTGGCTGATCTGGAACCCGTGCTCGTGACCGTCCTGGCCGATGCCGACCCGGCCCGCACCGGTGACGACCTGCCGGGACACGAAGAACGGGGTCAGATGGCGCACGATGTCCGAGAAGGGGGTCTCCCGCTTCATCAGGTAGTTCTCGTGCGTGCCGTAGGACGCGCCCTTGTTGTCGGTGTTGTTCTTGTAGAGGTGGATCGGCTGGGCACCGGGGATGGCGGCGGCCCGCTCGGCGGCTTCGGCCATGACGCGCTCGCCGGCCTTGTCCCAGAGCACCGCGTCCAGCGGATTGGTGATCTCCGGTGAGCTGTATTCGGGGTGTGCGTGGTCGACGTACAGCCGCGCACCGTTGGTGAGGATGACATTGGCGAGGCCGATGTCCTCGTCCGTGAGCTGGCTGGAGTCGGCGGTCTCGCGGGCGAGGTCGAAGCCTCGCGCGTCGCGCAGCGGATTCTCCTCCTCGAAGTCCCAGCGGGCGCGGCGCGCCCGGTGCATCGCCGCCGCGTAGGCGTTGACGATCTGGGACGAGGTGAGCATGGCATTGGCGTTGGGGTGACCGGGGACGGAGATCCCGTACTCCGTCTCGATGCCCATTACTCGCCGTACGGTCATGCGGCCCTCCTTGCCCGGCGGTGCCCCCGTCCGGGAGCGCCGCTCAAGTACCGCTGCTGGTCCGGTACGCGTGCGGTGCCCGTCCCCGCACTGCGCGACTCGGCGGTACAGCAGAGCCTAGAGCGCCTCTGCGCCGGTGGGGAGATCAATTACGTCATTGTTCGGGGTATGGCCGGAGCTGCCGGGAAAACGGCCGGCTGCGGATGCCCTGCCTGG
>NZ_JBHTRI010000064.1:0-11912 GCF_042796085.1 Streptomyces sp. NPDC056452 | reverse complement strand
GTCCTCGAAGGACGTCGCACCGGGCCGCCGTTGCGGGGTTCCTGTCAGACTCGCAGGAGCCGTTCGCCGACGTCACGGTACTGCTGCAGGGCAAGCCGCAGCTCCTCCGTCCGGGCCTCGGTGTCCTGGGCCTGCCAGCTCGTGTGCAGGGTGCGCCTGCGCTCCTCGAGCGCCTCGGTCAGATCCGCCACGATCCTGTCGAAGGTGCTTTCGGCCTCCTCGACCGCCTGGCGCGGGCTCTCGACGAAGTCGGCGACGGCCTGCTGCATGCGCTCGGTCAGCGAGTCCTGCTCCTTGACGGGCAGCAGGGGCGTGCCCGTCGGCGCGGTCCCGGACCTGCCGGCCGGCTTGCCCGCCGGGGCCGGGGCGCTGGACGGGCGTGCGGTGGCCGGGCGTGCCGTGGCCGGGGGCGCGGCGGGCGGCGCACCGGCATCGCCGGGACCCCGGTTCATGACCTGGGTCGGGTCGGGGCCGGGTGTCGCGGTCCGCGTCGCGGCAGTCCCGGGCGCCGGGTCGTGCTGCGGTTCCGGGGCGGTCCGAGACGTCTCGGTGCGCCGCGCTTCCGTCGAGCCGGGGGGAGTCTCGGCGCGCCGCGCCTCCGCAGCGGTCCGGGGCGCCTCGGTGGCAGAACTGTCAGTGGGTCCGGTGCGGTGCATCAGGCGGTCCTTCCGTTCGTCCGGTGCCGGCTCGTGTGGGCCGGTTCGTCCGGAGACTGTCCGAGCAGTACGTCGAAGAGGGCGCGGGACTCGATCAGCGCCTTGCGCATGTCCTCGGTGCCGCCCTTGCCGCGCACTGCCGTGTGCACCTTGCGGTACCCGTCGACGTGCTCCGCGTGGTGCACCGAGAGGGCGGCCGTCTGCTCCTCGAAGCCGGCGCCGTCGGGGAAGCCCCGGTCCCGGGCCAGCTGTGCCAGCAGCGCGTCGGCCTGGGCGACCGCTTCGGTGGGCGAGTCGATGAACTGCTCCTGCACCGCGGCCCAGCGGTCGGTGTATCCCTCGCGCGCCTCCGGGGGCAGGGGCCGCTCCTCCAGGTGGCCGTGCAGCTTCACGCGCTCGGCGAGCTCGTGCTCGGCGGCCTTCGTGTCGCCGTTGTGCCGCTCGACCGTGCGGTCGTACTCCGGTCCGAAGCGACGCCGCAGTCCATGGCCGCCGCCCGTCCGGCGACGGACGAGGACGTAGCCGAGTGCCGCCAGCAGGACGACGGCAACGATGATCACCACGGTCGTCATGACGGACCCCCCTGTCGGTTCGCGGTCGGTGCGTAGCGCTGTCTCACTTTCGTCAACTCCCTTCCGACGGGCCCGGGTCGAAGTGCCGGGCCGCTGTGCAAGCTGTCGTGTACCCGCCTGACAGAGTTCATGCGGACGAGCCCCTCGGTATCGTGGAATGCGCCGGACCCGGGCCCGGATCCGGAGTCCTGCCGGACGAGTTCTGAGAGGGGCACACGGTGACCGAGCGCAAGCCCACCGGCGTCAGCTTCGAATCCTGGGTGGACAAGCAGATCCGCGAGGCCGAACAGCGCGGCGACTTCTCCGCGTTGCCCGGCTTCGGCAAGCCGATCCCCGGGCTCGAACGGCCCTACGACGAGACCTGGTGGATCAAGGCCAAGATGCAGCGGGAGGGGCTGTCCGTACTCCCGCCGTCGCTGGCCCTCCGGAAAGAGGCGGAGGACGCCAGGGACGCGGTCTCGGGCGCCGGGACGGAAGCCGAGGTCCGGCGCCTGCTGAACGAGATCAACGACAAGATCCGCAAGGCGCTCCTCATGCCGCCCGAGGGCCCGCCCCTGAACCTCGGGCCCTTCGACGTCGAGGCCGTCGTGGGGGAGTGGCGGGAGCAGCGGGGCCGGGGCTGAACCGGAACCCGTGGGGCATGGCCCCCTGGGCACCGTGATTCGCGGTACGTAATACTCGGTATATGAAGTCGAGCATTACGTACCGGCGTGGCGGGTCCACCGGACCCGCAGGGGTCCGCATCAGGCGGGCCGTCGCACGGGATGCCAAGCGGCTCACCCGTCTCGTCACCACCTCACGCGCCTACGACGGGCCGTACGCGCCGATGGTCCAGGGGTACCGGGTCGGCCCGGACTACATCGAGACCCACCGGGTCTTCGTCGCCGTCGGCGCCGACGACCGCGTGCTCGGCTTCTACTCGCTGGTCGTCTCCCCGCCCGAACTCGACCTCATGTTCGTCGGCGACGACGCCCAGGGGCTGGGTATCGGGCGCCTCCTCGTCGGTCACCTGCGGGACGAGGCGCGCCGCGCCGGACTGAGCGATGTACGTGTGGTCTCGCATCCGCCCGCCGAAGGCTTCTACCGCAGCGTGGGCGCGGAGCGCACCGGTACGGTGCCGGCCAGCCCGCCCGCGGTGATGTGGGACCGGCCCGAACTGACCCTCCCGATCGAGAGCCCCTGACGGCGAGTGGCCCGGCCGTCTCCCGGCCGGGCCACTCGGATGCGCCACAGGCGGCCGCTGTTACGACCAGCCGCCGTACGGGCGGGTGATGAGTTCCATCCCGTGCCCGTTCGGGTCGGGGAAGTAGATCCCGCGCCCGCCGTCGTTGTGGTTGATCTCGCCGGGCAGCTTCTGATGGGGATCGGCGTAGTACGCGATCCCCTGCGCCTTGATCCGCTCGAAGGCCGTATCGAACTCCGCCTCGGAAATGAGGAACGCATAGTGCTGCGCGGTGATCGATTCGGCGGGAATGGTCGCGAAATCCAGCGTCACGCCGTTCGCGAGAACGAGCGGAATGAAGGGGCCCCATTCCCTTCCGGCGTCCAGGCCCAGAATGTGCGCCAGGAAATCGGCGGACTCACGGTTGTCCCGGCAGTGAATGATGGTGTGATTCAACTCGACTGACACTGTGGAATGCCTCCAACGGGCATCTCACGGGCTACCTCCACGCCTCACCCGGACGGTGACCGACGCGCGATGCCGTACACAAGATCTTAGGCGAGGGGTCACGGTGAGTCGAGGGCTTGGCCTCTGATCGCCCGGTTCCGGCCGCTCGCCGGCCGCCGTCCGCACCCGCTGTGCGGGGGAGGACGGCGCCCGGCCGGCGTGGTGAAATCCCAGGTAGGTGCCACCATGGACTGCACGGGCACGTGTGCCGTCCACCTGCGCACAGCCGGTTCGCCTGTACGGGCCCGGCCCGCACTGTGCTTGGCGGAATACCACGTGCTCTCCCGCCGAGAGGATTCACAGCGCGACCGCAGGGCACCAGTACCACCCACTCGACGTGGTGGAGGCACCGATGGGACGGATACCGGCGGGCAAGGGTGGGGAGAGGGCCTCGGAGGCCAGGAGCGGCCGTGAGGAGACGGAGGAGGAACGGGCGGACCGGCAGTGGACGGATCTGCTGCAGGAACTGCGGGTCGCCCAGACCGGTGTGCAGATCCTGTTCGGTTTCCTGCTCGCGGTGGTCTTCCAGCCCCGGTTCGCCGACCTCTCCACCGCCGACCGGAACATCTACGTCGTCACGGTCATGCTGGGATCGGCCACGGCCGCCGCACTGATCGGGCCGGTGTCCTACCACCGGCTGCTCACCGGCAGACGGATGAAGCCGCAGACCGTGACCTGGGCCTCGCGCCTGACGAAGCTCGGGCTCGGACTGCTCTTCTGCACGATGTGCTCGACCCTGCTGCTCATCCTGCGGGTGGCGCTCCACAACGTGCTGGCCCTGTGGCTGGTGGGCGCGATGGCGCTGTGGTTCCTGGCCTGCTGGTTCGTCTTCCCGCTGTGGGCCATCGCCCGGGGGAATCCGAAGTCCGGCGACGGCGGCCGACCGGGCGACGGGGGTTCCGCTTCCGCCGGGTGAACCCTTCAGTCGTCGTCCGTCTCGGCGGGGCTGCGTACGTCCGTCACGGTGAACAGCCCGCCGTCCGGGTCGCGCAGCGTCGCCTCGCTGCCGTGCGGCACACTGCGCCGCTCCAGGAGCGTGCCTCCGTGCTCCTCCGCGAGGCGGACCGTCGCCGCCACATCGGTGGTCGGGAACTGCACCTGCCAGTGCGGGCGCACCATCGGGTCGGGTGCGGACTCGACGGCCCCGGAGCTGATCCGGGCCAGTGGACGGCCGTCGCAGCGCACGAGCACCTCCTCCTTGACGTACGAGACCTCGCAGCAGCCGGGCGCCCCGCTCTCCCAGTCCAGGACCTCGCCGTAGAAGATCGCGGCGTCGAAGGCGTTTCTGGTGCGCAGCCTGAGCCAGGCGTGCGCCCGGTGCCCGGACGGTGCGAGGGAGGCCGCGCGCCCCGTCCACTCCCAGACGCCGAAGGACGCGCCGTCCCGGTCGGCGGCCAGGACGGCGCGTCCCTTGCCGATGGTCAGCGGGCCCACCGCCACCGTGCCACTGCGTTCGCGGATGCGGGACGAGGCCACGTCGGCGTCCCGGACCGAGAAGTACGGGGTCCAGGCCACGCCCACCTGGTAGGCGGAGGCGACTGCGCCGATTCCCGCCACGGGCACTCCGTCCGAACGGGCCATGGCGTAGTCCTTGCCCAAGGGGCCGGTGCGGAACGTCCAGCCGAGGACGGCACCGTAGAAGCGCTGGGCGGCCCCCAGCTCCTGGGTCACGAGATGGACCCAGCACGGCGCGGTGGCGCCGGTCAGCGGTGCCGGTTCGCTTGCGGTCATGGTCGCTCTGCCTTATCGGTTCTGCGGCATGACTTCTTCGGTGCCGCGGGGGCCAGCACCAGCCTCATGTGTGCCGACCGCTCCCGCAACACACGGCCTCCTCGCCGCCGGGGCCGCGAGGAGGCGGCGGCCGGACACGCGCCCGGGCGTCCGCGTCTCAGTCGCGCGGGCGGTCGGTGTCGGGCGGGATCACCTCGTTGCCGTGGTCGCCGAGCTCGTAGGGCGAGAGTCCCCGGCCGTTCTCGGGAAAGCTGTCCGAGCCGTGCTTGTCGCTCTCCCGGATCTCCGTCCGGTGATCGGGGCGGTGCGGCTGCTCCTCGGGGCGCGGCGGCGGAAGTTCCTGGTCCCGGCGCCGCATGCCCCACCAGAAGGCGCCGACCAGCACGACGGCTACGGCAAGTCCCGCGATGCCGACGACAACCCCGATCGTGCCGGGCCCGGCAAGGGTGACGGCGAGAGAATCCCTGACTCCGTTTGTTACGTCCATGCATGGCGCATACCCGGGAGGATCGATAACAGACAGTTGGTGAAGGTAATTCATATTTTGTGACGGTGTCCTGGTGAAAGTGTTTCGCGCGGTTCGAACCGGCTACACGATCATGAGCGGGGCAGGCCGCCTTGCTCATGCCCGCCCTTCCGCCGGCTGAACCTGCTCGTGTCGCCGACACGGAGCCACTGGGCGAGCCTGGAGTGGGTGCGCTCCGTGGCACGTCGCGGCTGTTCGTCCGACCGGGGCGGGGTACCCGCCCAAGTGGGATCCGGAGCCACGCGTACCGCGTCGTCGTCCGGACCCGGCCGTCGTAGGGCCCTCCACGTGGGCTCCCGCTTCACCCGCACGAGTGCAATGGCCGACCGGTTCGTGGCGATAGGCCTCGGCTGCGGTATCGCCTTCCTCGAAGCCGAAAGGAAACACTGTGAACAGCACGGACGCACAGGCACAGGAGCACCGGGAGAGCGGCGACGTCGTGGTGGCGGTGACCGGCTGCCCGAAGGAGGACGCGCGCACCGTGTTCGACGTGCTGCGCCGTGCCTTCGTCTCCGACCGCCCGGCGAGCGACACCCCCGAGGAGGTGTCGCCGACACGCCCGACGGTGTGGACGGCGACCGTCGATGTGTCCGAAGAGCTCGCCGGTGCCCGGCCCACGCAGCTGTCCGCGCCCGTGACCGTCGAGGCGCAGGGCGGCTACTGGGCGGTCGACCGCCTCCGTCAGCACCTGGCGGACACCTTCGCCGTCCGGGTCGTGGGGACGGCCGCGGGTGACCAGGAACAGGAGATCCGGCTGCGCCTGGAGAGCCGCGGCCCCGCGTGATGCCCGCACCGCACGAAACCGGAAGGCGCCAGTCCATGGACCTCACCCCCGGGAAGGGCGATTCGGACGCCGGACAGGTTCCGCTTCCGGGCACCCGCTCGACCTTCACCCTGCACATCAACGGCACCGCACGGACGGTGACGCTCGATCACCGCACCACCGTGCTGGACGCGCTGCGCGAACACCTCGGCCTCACCGGTGCGAAGAAGGGCTGCGACCACGGTCAGTGCGGTGCCTGCACCGTGCTCGTCGACGGCCGCCGCGCCAACAGCTGCCTGCTGTTCGCGGTCGCTCAGGAGGGTGCCCGCATCACCACCGTCGAAGGGCTGGCCGACGGCGACCGGCTGCACCCCCTGCAGGAGGCCTTCCTGGAGAGGGACGCCCTGCAGTGCGGCTACTGCACCCCCGGACAGATCTGTTCGGCGCTCGGCATGCTCGGCGAGGCGGCGGACGGATTTCCCTCCCACGTCACCCCGCGCACGGCAACGGTCCCCGAAGGCCCGGCCGCCCTCGGACCGGAGGAGATCCGCGAACGGATGAGCGGCAATCTCTGCCGGTGCGGCGCGTACCCCCACATCGTCCGAGCGATCGAGGACGTGGCCCCGTGAAACCCTTCGCCTATCTGCGCCCCGGCTCCGTGGCCGACGCCGTCCGCGCCTGTGCCGAACGCCCCGGAGCCCGGTTCCTGGGCGGCGGCACCAACCTCGTCGACCTGATGAAGCTCGGCGTGGAGTCGCCCGGCCTGCTCATCGACGTCAGCCGGCTCCCGCTGGACCGGGTGACGCGGACGGACGACGGCGGCCTCCGGATCGGTGCGACCGTACGCAACAGCGACCTCGCAGCCCACCCCGATGTACGGAGCGGCTACCCCGCCCTGTCGCAGGCCCTCCTCGCCGGTGCCTCCGGGCAGCTCCGCAACACCGCCACAACCGGCGGGAATCTGCTCCAGCGCACCCGGTGCCCGTACTTCCAGGATGTCTCCAAGCCCTGCAACAAGAGAACCCCGGGCTCCGGCTGCCCGGCCCGTGAGGGCGCCCACCGCGATCTCGCGGTGCTCGGCCACTCGCAGGACTGCGTTGCCACCAACCCCTCGGACATGGCGGTCGCCCTGGCGGCCCTCGACGCGACCGTCCGGCTGCACGGACCCGAGGGCGAACGCTCCGTACCCGTCACCGGTTTCCACCGCCTGCCGGGCGACAACCCCGACCAGGACACCGTGATCAGGCCCGGCGAACTGATCACCGAAGTGGTGCTGCCACCGCGTCCGGACGGCGCCGTCTCCCTCTACCGCAAGGCGCGCGACCGTGCCTCGTACGCCTTCGCGCTCGCTTCGGTCGCCGCCGTGCTGACCGTCCGCGACGGCCGTGTCGAGCAGGCTTCGCTCGCCTTCGGCGGGCTCGCCCACCGGCCGTGGCGCGCCCTGGCCGCGGAGCAGGTACTGCGGGGCGCACCCGCTACCGACGAGACCTTCGCCCGGGCGGTGGACACCGAACTCGAAGCCGCCAGGCCCTTGCGGGACAACGGGTTCAAGGTGTCCCTGGCACGCAATCTGGCGATCGGGGCCCTGACCGAACTCGCCGCCCTGCCGGCGCCACCACGCTGAGCCGTCCGGCCCGCACTCCGACGAACCGAGGACTTCCGCCATGAGCCACGCACCCCAGCAGCCCGGCGCCCCCGTCGTCCGGCGCGAGGGCCGGGACAAGGTCACCGGCACGGCCCGGTACGCCGCGGAGCACACCCCGCCCGGTTGCCTGTACGGCTGGGTCGTCCCCGCCACGGTCCCGAGCGGGCACGTCACCGCGACCCGCACCGCCGACGCCCTCGCCGTTCCGGGAGTGCACACCGTCCTCACCCTGGACAACGCGCCGCGGCTGAAGGAACCCGACGACCCGATCCTCTCGGTCCTCCAGGACGACCGGGTTCCGCACCGGGGCTGGCCCGTCGCCCTCGTCCTGGCGGAGAGCCCCGAAGCCGCCCGGGCCGGCGCGGCAGCCGTCCGCGTGGAGTACAGGACGACCGGCCACGACGTGATCCTCACCGAGGACCACCCCGGCCTCTACACGCCCGAGCAGGCCAACGGGGGCCACCCGGCGGTACGCGAACGTGGCGACGCCGACGCCGCGTTCGCCGGCGCGCCGGTGCGTATCGACGCCACGTACACGCTCGGAGGTCTGCACAACCACCCCATGGAACCGCACGCCTCCACCGCCCGGTGGGCCGACGGACATCTGACCGTCCACGACTCCAGCCAGGGCTCCGGCGCAGTGCGCGACAGCCTCGCCCGGGCGCTGGGGATCGAGCGGAACCGCATCACCGTCATCTCCGAGCACGTCGGCGGCGGCTTCGGATCCAAGGGCACCCCGCGGCCCCAGGCCGTTCTGGCCGCGATGGCCGCGGTGCACACGGGGCGCCCGGTCCAACTCGCGCTGCCCCGCAGGTACATGGCGGCGATCGTCGGCCACCGTGCGCCCACGGTGCAGCGGGTGCGGCTGGGTGCCGACCGCGACGGCGTGCTCGTCTCCGTCTCCCACGAGATCGTCACGCACACCTCGACGATCAAGGAGTTCGTCGAGCAGGCCGCCGTACCGGCCCGTGTCATGTACGCCTCTCCCCACAGCCGCACGGTGCACCGGGTGAGCGCGCTCGACGTGCCGAGCCCCTCGTGGATGCGCGCACCGGGCGAGGCGCCGGGAATGTTCGCCCTCGAATCCGCCATGGACGAACTGGCCTGCGTCCTGGGGATCGACCCGGTCGAACTGCGCCTGCGCAACGAACCGGCGGCCGAACCCGACAGCGGACGCCCGTTCAGCAGCCGCAACCTCGCGGCCTGTCTGAACGAAGGCGCCCGGCGGTTCGGCTGGCACGACCGGGACCCGAGCCCCGCCGCCCGGCAGGAGGGGCCATGGCTGCTCGGCACCGGGGTCGCCTCGGCGACGTACCCGGTGCTCGTCTCGAAGTCCGCCGCCTCCGCGCATGCCGCACCGGACGGCTCGTTCCGTATCGGGGTGAACGCCACCGACATCGGCACCGGCGCCCGCACCGTCCTGGCGCAGATCGCCGCCTCGGCTCTGGGCACCCCGCACGAGAACGTCCGGATCGACATCGGCAACAGCGACCTGCCCGAGGCCTCCGTGGCCGGTGGCTCCTCGGGAACTGCGTCCTGGGGGTCGGCGGTGCACAAGGCGGCCACCGCCCTGGCGGACCGGCTCGCGGGACACAGCGGGCCGGTCCCACCGGAGGGCATCACGGTCACGGCGGACACGGAGCAGGAGACCGGGGAGGAGTCCCCGTACGCCCGGCACGCCTTCGGCGCACACTTCGCCGAGGTGGCGGTCGACTCCCTCACCGGCGAGGTCCGGGTGCGGCGGATGCTGGGCGTCTTCGCGGCCGGACACATCCTCAACTCCCTTACAGCGCGCTCCCAGTTCATGGGTGGCATGGTCATGGGCCTCGGCATGGCCCTCACCGAGGGCAGCACCATGGACCCCGTCTTCGGGGACTTCACCGAGAGCGACCTGGCCTCCTACCATGTGCCGTCGTGCGCCGACGTCCCCGCGATCGAGGTGCACTGGATCGACGAGGACGACCCCCACCTCAACCCGATGGGCAGCAAGGGCATCGGTGAGATCGGCATCGTCGGCACGGCCGCCGCCATCGGGAACGCCGTGCGGCACGCCACCGGGGCGCGGCTGCGCACACTCCCGCTGACCCCGGACAAACTGCTGCCCTACCTGTGACACAGCGTGGCCCTGCCCCTCGGTTGCGCAACCGGCCCCCTCGGGTCACCCTGATGAGTGACCCAGAAGTGGATACTGCTCACGCTTCGTGTTCGGGGGTCGTTGGTACAGACGGGGTGAAGCACGTGGGCCTCGCGGTGAGGAGCCTCGACGATGACCGTTCCACTCGACCGGCACTATCTGGTCGAACTGCAGGTGTCGGCAGAGCGCATTTCCCAGCTGCGGCGCATCGTCGCCGCACACCTTCGTCACTGGAGCCTCGATCTGCACGTCCGGCCGGTGTGCCGGGCCGCGGACGAGCTCCTGACCAACGTCCAGCGGCATGTCGGCGACGACAACAAGTGCGTCGTCGAACTTCGCTGGACCGGCCGCCATCTGACGGTGTCCGTGGCCGACAACGACTCCCGGATGCCCAGGCTGCTCAGCGGCGGCGGTGGCGGCCTCAGCAGGGTCATGGCTCTCAGCGACAGCTGGGGCACCTGCCGGACCACCGACGGCAAGGTCGTCTGGTTCACGCGATACGCCGAGGCGCCGCGGACCACCGGCCTGCTGCCGCGTACGCCGCTCCCCGACGGCCGCACGTTCCGCAGCGGGCCCGTCCCGGAACCCGTCCTCGTGTGACGAGCGGTCACATCCCCGCCCGGCCGGCGCGGACTGCGTGCCTCGCGCACGCATGATCCGTGCCGGCCGGGTACGTGTGCACCACGGGTCCGCGTTGCGCGGCAGGGCGTGGCGCGGCACGGTCGAAGAACCCATGCAAGGAGGCCACTGCCATGCCCATCGCGACGGTCAATCCCGCGAACGGCGAGACGCTCGCGACATTCGACGCACTGGACGAGCAGGAGACCGAGCGCAGGCTCGCCGTCGCCGACGGTGCGTTCCGCCGCTACCGGACCACGGACTTCGCCGAGCGGGCCCGCCTGCTGAACCGGGCCGCCGACCTCCTCGACGAGGACCAGCAGGACATCGCGCGCACCATGACCACCGAAATGGGCAAGCCGGTCAAGGCGGCCCGGGCGGAGGCCGCCAAATGCGCCAAGGCGATGCGCTGGTACGCGGCCAACGCCGAGCGTCTGCTCGCCGACGAAGACCCCGAGGAGGCGGACGTCAAGGATTCCGGGGCGTCCCGGGCCCGTGTGCACTACCGCCCGCTGGGCGTCGTCCTCGCGGTGATGCCGTGGAACTTCCCGCTCTGGCAGGTCATGCGCTTCGCCGCGCCCGCCCTCATGGCGGGCAACACCGGGCTGCTCAAGCACGCCTCGAACGTGCCGCAGACCGCCCTGTACCTCGAGAACCTGTTCACCAGGGCCGGTTTCTCCGCCGGCTGCTTCCAGACGCTGCTCGTCGGTTCGGGCGCCGTCGAGGCGATCCTGCGCGACCCCCGGGTCGCCGCTGCGACCCTCACCGGCAGCGAGCCGGCCGGCCGGGCGGTCGCCTCCGTCGCCGGTGACGAGGTGAAGAAGACCGTGCTGGAACTGGGCGGCAGCGACCCGTTCATCGTCCTGCCGTCGGCGGACGTCCGCAGGGCGGCGGACACGGCCGTCACCGCCCGCGTACAGAACAACGGGCAGTCCTGCATCGCGGCGAAGCGCTTCATCGTCCATGCCGACGTCTACGACGAGTTCGCCGAGCGTTTCACCGCCGGGATGCGCGCCCTGACCGTGGGCGACCCGATGGAGGAGTCGACCGACGTGGGACCGCTCGCCAGCGAACAGGGCCGCACCGACCTGGAGGAGCTGGTGGACGACGCCGTACGCGAGGGCGCCACCGTGCTGTGCGGCGGGGGCCGGCCGGAGGGGCTGGGCGCAGGCCTCGACCGGGGCTGGTTCTACTCCCCGACCGTTCTGGCGGGGATCACCCCCGGTATGCGGATCCACCGGGAGGAGACGTTCGGCCCGGTGGCGACGCTCTACCGGGTCGCGGACCTGGACGAAGCCGTGAACCTCGCCAACGACACGCCCTTCGGGCTCAGCTCCAACGTCTGGACGCGCGACGAGGGGGAGACGAGCCGCTGCGTACGCGACCTGGAGGCGGGCGGTGTCTTCTTCAACGGCATGACCGCCTCGCATCCCGCCCTGCCGTTCGGCGGAGTGAAGCGTTCCGGCTACGGGCGGGAGCTGGCCGGGCACGGCATCCGTGAGTTCTGCAACGTCACGACCGTCTGGTACGGCCCCGAACCGGATGCCCGCTAGCAGCAACCGGTATCAGCACCCCGGCCGGCCCGCGGAGACGCGGGC
>NZ_JBHTRI010000063.1:0-12434 GCF_042796085.1 Streptomyces sp. NPDC056452 | reverse complement strand
GGTGAGGTGCCGCACGGCACCTCACGTGGCCGGCCGCATCGGGCCCGCCCGGCGACCACAGCCCGCGGTATGCGCACACCGCCGCCGGGCCACCTCGCCCTGCCCCCGCACCGCTTTGTCCTGCCAAAGGAAAAAGGCCTATCCAGGTGCTGCGTAAGGGCTTTCCGTCCCGGACGAACAGGTCTACCGTCCCCTAGGTGTACACAGCATGACTCGCGTAACCCGGGTCCCTCACGGCGCCCCGGGGTCACGAGCGCGGCAGTCCCCGCGCGAAATGTACGGATCCACCCGCCCGTACAACCGGCACTCTCCGGAGGACGCACGTGCACAGAAGCAGCAAACGGCTCCGCGCCCGTAAGACACTCGCTCTCCTCACCGGCGGACTGCTCGCAGCCGCCACCCTCACCCTGGGGTCATCGCCCGCGGCGACCGCCGACGCACCGGTCGCCCCCGCCGCCGCCGAGGACTTCCAGCAGGTCACCCTCGCCAAGACCAACGTGGAGACCGGCGAACCCATGTCGCTGGCGGTGCTCCCGGACCGCAGCGTCCTGCACACCTCACGCAGCGGAGACCTGCGGATCACCGACAGCGCCGGCAACACCCGGATCGCCGGCACCATCCCCGTCTACTCGCACGACGAGGAAGGGCTGCAAGGGGTCGGCATCGATCCCGGCTTCGCCGAGAACCGGGCGATCTACCTCTACTACGCCCCGCCGCTGGACACGCCCGCCGGCGACGCCCCGGAGACCGGGACCGCTGCGGACTTCGCGAAGTTCGACGGGGTGAACCGGCTGTCCCGCTTCGTGCTCAAGGAGGACGGCACCCTCGACAACGCCAGCGAGAAGAAGGTCCTCGACATCCCCGCGACCCGCGGCATCTGCTGCCACGTCGGCGGAGACATCGACTTCGACGCGCAGGGAAACCTCTACCTGTCGACCGGTGACGACTCCAACCCGTTCACCTCCGACGGCTTCTCCCCGATCGACGACCGCCCGGACCGCAACCCGGCGTACGACGCGCGCCGCACGTCGGGCAACACCAATGACCTCCGCGGCAAGATCCTCCGCATCAAGGTCGCGGACGACGGCTCGTACACCGTCCCCGAGGGCAACCTCTTCGCCCCCGGTACGGACAAAACCCGCGCCGAGATCTACGCGATGGGCTTCCGCAACCCCTTCCGCTTCAGCGTCGACAAGGCCACCGGCATCGTCTACGTCGGCGACTACGGTCCCGACGCGGGCGCCGCCGACCCGAACCGCGGGCCGGCCGGCCAGGTCGAGTTCGCCCGGGTGACGAAGGCCGGCAACTTCGGCTGGCCCTTCTGCACCGGCGACAACGACCCCTACAGGGACTACGACTTCGCGACGAAGACCTCCGGACCGGCCTTCGACTGCGCGGCACCGAAGAACGAGTCGGCGCACAACACCGGCCTGGTCGACCTGCCTCCCGCGCAGGCCGCCTGGATCCCGTACGACGGTGGGTCGGTGCCCGAGTTCGGCACGGGATCCGAGTCCCCGATGGGCGGGCCCGTCTACCGCTACGACGCGGACCTCGACTCGCCGGTCAAGTTCCCCGAGGAGTACGACGGGGACTTCTTCGCCGGTGAGTTCGGCAGGCAGTGGATCAAGCGCATCGAGCAGGACGGTGACGGAGCCGTCCAGTCCATCAACGACATCCCGTGGACCGGGACCCAGGTGATGGACATGGCCTTCGGCCCCGACGGCGCGCTGTACGTCCTGGACTACGGCGTCGACTGGTTCGGCGGCGACGAGAACTCCGCCCTGTACCGCATCGAGAACGCGACGGGCGGCCGCTCACCCATCGCCGAGGCCTCGTCCACCAAGACCTCCGGCATCGCACCGCTCCGGGTGAAGTTCTCCTCGGCGGGCACCACGGACGGGGACGGCGACGCCCTCACCTACGCGTGGGACTTCGGCGACGGCGGAAAGTCCACGGAGGCCAACCCCTCGTACACGTACAAGAAGAACGGCACGTACACCGCCACCGTGACGGCCAAGGACCCGACCGGCCGCACCGGAGCCGCGAGCGCCCATGTGACGGTCGGCAACACCGCACCCGTCGTGAACCTGCAATTCCCGGCGGAGGGCCAGCAGTTCGAGTTCGGGGACGAGGTGCCCTTCAAGGTCACCGTCACCGACCCGGAGGACGGCACCATCGACTGCGCCAAGGTCGAGGTCAGGTTCACCCTGGGCCACGACAGCCACGGCCACGACATCACCACCGAACACGGCTGCGAAGGCACCATCAAGACGGCGATGGAAGGCGGGCACGACCCGAACGCCAACATCTACGGCGGCGTCTCGGCCTCGTACACCGACGGCGGGGGCGGCGGCCAGGCCGCGCTCACCGGCCGCGACCAGGCCCACCTCCAGCCGCGCCACCGCCAGGCCGAGCACTTCGACAACTCCTCCGGCATCACCACCCCGGGCAAGGCGAGCGCCCACGGCGGCCGGACCGTCGGAGACATCGACAACGACGACTGGATCTCCTTCACCCCGTACATCCTCGACGGCACCACCAAGCTCACCGCCCGCATCTCCTCGGCCGGCGCGGGAGGCTTCCTGGAGGTGCGGACCGGATCGCCCAACGGAACGATCCTCGGCTCGGCGCCCGTACCAGTGACCGGCAGCTGGGACACCTTCCAGGACATCGACGTGCCCCTGCGCGGTGCACCCAAGAAGGCCACCGAGCTCTTCCTGGTCTTCAAGGGCGGGGCCGGAGCGCTCTACGACGTCGACGACTTCGAGCTCTCGAACAGCGCCCCCGACCGGACCGCCAAGCGCGTCCTGGTCTTCTCCAAGACCGGCGGCTTCCGCCACGACTCCATCCCGACGGGCGTCGCCGCGCTGAAGGAACTGGGCAAGGACACCAACATCACCGTCGACTCCACCGAGGAGGCCGGCCAGTTCACCACCAGCAACCTGGCGCGGTACGACGCCGTCGTCTTCCTGTCGACGACCGGTGACGTCCTCAACGGAGACCAGCAGAAGGCCTTCGAGAACTACGTGGCCACCGGAGGCGGCTACATGGGCGTCCACGCTGCCGCCGACACCGAGTACGACTGGGAGTTCTACGGCGGGCTCGTCGGCGCGTACTTCGCCTCGCACCCGCAGATCCAGCCCGCGACCGTCCGCGTGGAGAACCACGACCACCCGGCGACCGCCCACCTGGACGACGCCTGGGACCGTACCGACGAGTGGTACAACTACCGCACCAACCCCCGGGACAAGGCCCAGGTCCTGGCCACGCTGGACGAGACCAGCTACACCGGCGGCACGATGAAGGGCGACCACCCCATCGCCTGGTGCCAGGCCTACCAGGGCGGCCGCTCCTTCTACACCGGCCTCGGCCACACCAAGGAGTCCTACGCGGAACCCGCCCTGCGCCAGCACCTGCTGGGCGGACTGCGCTACGCCACCGGCCAGGTGAAGGCCGACTGCAAGCCGGACACCGGCTACCGGTCGATCTTCAACGGCAAGACACTCGAAGGCTGGAAGCAGGGCGGCCCGGGAAAGTTCGCCGTCACCGACGGTGAGCTGCGCTCCGAGGGCGGCATGGGGCTGCTGACCTACCAGGCCAAGGAGCTGAAGTCGTACTCACTCAAACTCGACTGGAAGATGGCGGGCGACGACAACTCCGGCGTCTTCGTCGGCTTCCCGGAGTCCGACGACCCCTGGTCCGCGGTGAACAACGGCTACGAGATCCAGATCGACGCCACGGACGCCGCCGACCGCACCACCGGTGCCGTCTACACCTTCAAATCGGCCAACATCAAAGCCCGTGACCAGGTCCTGCGGCCTCCCGGGCAATGGAACAGCTACGAGATCCGTGTCCAGGGCGAACGTCTCCAGATCTTCCTCAACGGAGTGAAGATCAACGACTTCACCAACACCGACCCGGTGCGCAGCCTGAAGGACGGCTACATCGGCCTGCAGAACCACGGGGCCGACGACCAGGTGTCCTTCCGCAACATCCAGCTGAAGGAGCTGCCCTCCACGTAGGGCGGCCACCCTCTGCCGACGGTGGGCGGGGGAGGCCCACACACCTTCCCCCGCCCGCCGTCCTCCACCCCTCTTCATCCCCCCAGGGAGGCAGCCCGTGACCGCACATGCCGTTCGTACCGGAGTCTGGTTCATCGGAGCACGCGGCTCCGTCGCCACCACCGCCACCGCGGGGTGCGCAGCCATCGCCGCGGGCCTGCACCCGGCGACCGGCATGGTCACCGAGACACCACCCTTCGCAGACAGCGGACTGCCACCCCTGACCTCCCTGGTCTTCGGCGGCCACGACACCATCGACTGCCCGCTGCCCAAGCGGGCCGAGGCCCTCGCGGCCGGAGAGGTCCTGCCGTACGGACTGCCGTCCGCCGTCCGGGCCGAACTCGCCGCCGCGGACGCGGAGATACGCCCCGGGGGACCCCTCCCCGGCGACACCCGATCCGACGAGGAACTCATCACGGCCTTCGCCGCGGACCTCGACGACTTCGCCCGCCGCCACGCACTCGCCCGCACGGTCGTCATCAACGTCGCCTCGACCGAACCGGCACCCGGCGAGGACGCCACCCGCCTGCCCGCCAGCTCCCTCTACGCGGCGGCAGCCCTGCGCGCCGGCTGTCCCTACGTCAACTTCACCCCGTCCACGGGGCTGCGCAGCCCCGCACTCCAGGACGCCGTCGACTCCTGCGGACTTCCTCACGCGGGACGCGACGGCAAAACAGGCCAGACGCTGCTCCGTTCCGTGCTCGCCCCGATGTTCGTGCAGCGTGCCCTGCCGGTACGGGCATGGTCGGGCACGAACCTCCTGGGCGGCGGGGACGGAGCGGCGCTGGCCGACCCGGCCGCCGCGGCGGCGAAGAACGCTGGCAAGGAGCGCGTCCTCGCCGACACGCTCGGGGCGGCCCCCGAGGGCGAGGTCCACATCGACGACGTCCCCGCGATGGGTGACTGGAAGACCGCGTGGGACCACATCGCGTTCGACGGCTTCCTCGGCTCGCGGATGATCCTGCAGACGATCTGGCAGGGCTGCGACTCCGCGCTGGCCGCCCCACTCGTCCTGGACCTGGCCCGGCTGATGGCCCGCGCCCATGAGAGCGGGCTGACGGGGGCGCGCCCGGAGCTGGGCTTCTACTTCAAGGACCCGGACGGCGGCCCGGCAGCGCTGTCCGAGCAGTACGCGGTACTGCTGGCCTTCGCCGAGCGGCTGCGGGCGGCCCTGTGAGGCCGCTCCGGCTGTTCGCGACGCTGACGGGAGTGCCCGCACTGCTCGGTGCCAGGAGCACGCGCAGCGTTCGGGGCGCCGGCCGTACCCGGAGCGTCAGCTCATCAGACAGCCTGTCCGGTGTGGGCGGGACTGCGCCCGCACCGGACAGGCCCCCTGCCCGGGCGGCCCTCCGCGCCTGGGCGGAACTGCTGCGGGTCTCGGCCCTGTTCACCGTCCCCGGTGACGCACTCGCCGGGGCGGCCGCCGCCGGCCGGCGCCCCACCCGCGGCACGGCCCTCGCGGTCGGCGCGTCACTGTGCCTGTACGAGGCCGGCATGGCCCTCAACGACTGGGCCGACCGCGACGAGGACGCCGTCGACCGTCCGCACCGTCCGATCCCGTCCGGCCGGATCGCACCCGGCGCGGCGCTGGCAGCGGCGGGCGTCCTGACAGCCGCGGGCCTGACCCTGGCGGCACGCGCAGGCCGCCCCGCCCTGGCGGTGGCATCCGGGCTGGCGGCCACGGTCTGGGCCTACGACCTGCACCTGAAGCACACGAAGGCGGGCCCGGCAGCCATGGCGGCGGCCCGCACACTGGACCTCCTGCTCGGCGCGACGGCCACGGGGCCGGCCACGGCTGCGACGACGGCACCGACCGCGGCCACGGCGACGGGGACAGCGGAACGAGGGGCCACCCGCGCCGCGCTCCCCGCCGCCCTCCTGCTCGGGGCGCACACCTACGCGGTCACCGCCGTCTCCCGCCACGAGGCGCAGGGCGGGTCCACGGCAGTACCCCTCGCGGCGCTCGCGGCGACCATGGCGCTCGGCGCCGCCGTCGTACGCGAACGAAGGGGCGACCAAGGCCCACCGCGGTTCCCGGCAGCGGGCGCGGCGGTCGGGGCGGAGGAACCACCCCGACCACCCCTCCGCCCCCGGGCCGCCACCGACCGGCTCCTGCTCACCACCTTCGCCGGGGCCTACCTCCGTACCGCCGCACCACCCCTGCTCCACGCCGCCCTCAACCCGTCCCCGCCCCTCACCCAGCGCGCCGTCGGCGGTGGCATCCGGGCCATGATCCCGCTGCAGGCCGCGCTGGCCGTCCGGGCCGGGGCACCCCTCGGCGGGCTCGCCGTCATGGGACTCGTCCCCCTCGCCCGCACGCTCGCACGGAAGGTGAGCCCCACATGACCCTCCGCCTCGGCTACGGCACCAACGGTCTGACCGACCTCCGCCTCGACGACGCCCTCGGGCTCCTCGCCGACCTCGGGTACGACGGGGTCGGGCTGACCCTCGACCACATGCACCTCGACCCCCTCGCCCCCGACCTCGCCGCCCGCACCCGCCATGTGGCCCACCGGCTCACCGAGTTGGGCCTCGGCGTCACCGTCGAGACCGGCGCCCGCTACGTCCTCGACCCGCGTCGCAAGCACGGCCCGTCCCTCCTGGACCCCGACCCCGACGCCCGCGCGGCCCGCACCGGGCTGCTCGTCCGGGCCGTCGAGGTCGCCGCCGACCTGGGTGCGCACGCCGTGCACTGCTTCAGCGGCATCACCCCGCCGGGCACCACCGCCGGCACCGCCTGGCAACGGCTGACCGACGCGCTCACCCCCGTACTGGACGCCGCCACCCGCGCCGGCATCCCCCTCGCCATCGAGCCCGAGCCGGGCCACCTCCTGGCCACACTCGCCGACTTCCACCACCTGCGCACCCTCCTCGGCGACCCGGAACCGCTCGGCCTCACCCTCGACATCGGCCACTGCCAGTGCCTGGAACCCGACCCGCCCGTCGACTGTGTCAAGTCCGCCGCGCCCTGGCTGCGCCACGTCCAGATCGAGGACATGAGGCGCGGGGTCCACGAACACCTGCCGTTCGGCGACGGCGAGATCGACTTCCCACCGGTGCTCGAAGCCCTCGCCGCCACCGGGTACCGGGGCCTCACCGTCGTGGAGCTGCCGCGCCACTCCCACGCGGGACCCGAACTCGCCCGCACCTCGCTGGAGTTCCTGCGCAGTGCCGCCAGAGACACGAACGGAGCCGCCGCGTGCTGATCAGCCGTAAGGAACTCGACGCCCTGCTGCGCGGAGCGGCCAGAGCCTGGCTCGACGAGGCGCTCGCCGAGGCCGCGCACGCCGCCGCACACCCCGGCACCGACACGGGCACCCCGCCCTGGGAGCTGCGGTTCGCGTCCGCGGGCCGGCACTGCGGACTCGAACACGCCGACTCCGTACGCGCACTGCTGCTCCTCGAAGCCCGAGCCGGACTGCCCGCCGTGACCAGGCTCTACGAACAGGGCACCGCCGCCGAGCGCCGGGCCGTCCTGCTCACCCTGCACCGGCTGGACCTCGGTGCCACCGCCCTTCCGCTCGTCGAGGACGCCCTGCGCACCAACGACACCCGGCTCGTCGCCGCGGCCGTCGGCCCGTACGCCGCCGCCCACCTCGACACGCACGGCTGGCGGCACGCCGTCCTCAAGTGCCTCTTCACCGAGGTTCCCGTCGAAGCGGTCGCCGAGCTCGGCCGCCGCGCCCGGGGGGACGCCGAACTCGCCCGCATGCTCGGCGACTTCGCCGCCGAACGCACCGCGGCGGGCCGGGCGGTCCCCGCCGGTCTGCGGGTCGTCCTGGATCTCACGGCCCCTGCCCCCGCCCCCGCCCCCACGGAGGAGTCCTGATGCGCATCTTCGACCCCCACATCCACATGACCTCCCGCACCACGGACGACTACCAGGCGATGTACGACGCGGGCGTCCGTGCCCTCGTCGAACCCTCCTTCTGGCTCGGCCAGCCCCGCACCTCGCCCGCCAGCTTCTTCGACTACTTCGACGCCCTCCTCGGCTGGGAACCCTTCCGTGCCTCCCAGTACGGCATCGCGCACCACTGCACACTCGCCCTCAACCCCAAGGAGGCGAACGACCCCCGCTGCACCCCCGTCCTCGACGCGCTGCCCCGCTACCTCGTCAAGGACGGAGTCGTCGCCGTGGGAGAGATCGGCTACGACTCGATGACCCCGGCCGAGGACACCGCCCTCGCCACCCAGCTCCAGCTCGCCGCCGACCACGGCCTGCCCGCGCTCGTCCACACCCCGCACCGCGACAAGCTCGCCGGTCTGCACCGCACCATCGACGTCGTCCGCGAATCGGACCTGGCCCCGGAGTTCGTCCTGCTGGACCACCTCAACGAGACGACCGTGAAGGACGCCGTGGACAGTGGCTGCTGGGCCGGCTTCTCCATCTACCCGGACACCAAGATGGACGAGGACCGCATGGTCACGATCCTCAGGAACCACGGCACCGACAAGATCCTCGTCAACTCGGCCGCCGACTGGGGCAGGAGCGGCCCGCTGAAGACCCGCAAGGTCGCGGACGCCATGCTCGAGGCCGGATTCAGTGAGGACGACGTCGACAAGGTGCTGTGGCGCAACCCGGTCGCCTTCTACGGACAGAGCGGCCGGCTCCAGCTCGACATCGCCGCCCCCGACCCGCTCCACGAGGGCAACTCCATACTCCGCGGCGGGGAGTGACACGATGCGCTTCCGCCACCCCGACGGCTCCGTCGTCCACCTCGCGTACTGCACCAACGTGCACCCGGCCGAGACCCTCGACGGAGTCCGCGCCCAGCTGCGCGACCACTGCGAGCCCGTACGCAGACGGCTCGGGCGCGACCGCATCGGCATCGGTCTCTGGCTCGCCAAGGACGCCGCCCGCACCCTGGTCAACGACCCCTCCGCACTGCGCTCCCTGCGGACCGAACTGGAGCACCGCGGCCTCGAAGTGGCGACCCTGAACGGTTTCCCGTACGAGGGGTTCGGGGCCGAGGAGGTCAAGTACCGCGTCTACACACCGGACTGGACCGACCCCGAACGGCTCGCCCACACCACCGACCTCGCCAGGCTCCTCGCCGCCCTGCTGCCCGACGACGTCACCGAGGGCACCATCTCCACCCTGCCGATCGCCTGGCGCACCCCGTACGCCGCCGATCCCACGGCGGCAGGCATCGCGCAGAAGGCGCTCACCACGCTCGCACAGCGGCTCGACGCCCTCGCCGAACTCACCGGGAAGTCCATCAGGATCGGCCTCGAACCCGAGCCGGGCTGCACCGTGGAGACCACCGCCGACGCCATCGCGCCCCTGACCGCCGTGGGCCACGACCGCATCGGCATCTGCGTCGACACCTGCCACCTCGCCACCTCCTTCGAGGACCCGGACACCGCACTCGACGTCCTGTCCGCGGCCGGGGTGCCCGTCGTGAAGGCCCAGCTCTCCGCGGCCCTGCACGCGGAGCACCCCCACCTGCCCGAGGTGCGCAGCGCCCTGGCCGCCTTCGCCGAACCGCGCTTCCTGCACCAGACACGCACCCTCACCGCCGCGGGCCTGCGGGGGACCGACGACCTCGACGAGGCACTGACCGGCGGGACGCTCCCCGACAGCACTCCCTGGCGCTCCCACTTCCACGTACCGCTGCACGCACCCCCGGCGCCCCCGCTCACCTCCACGCTCCCCGTGCTCCAGTCCGTGCTGACCCGGCTCGTCGGCGGCCAGAAGCCCCTGACGCGGCACCTCGAGGTCGAGACGTACACCTGGCAGGCACTCCCGCCGGAGCTGCGGCCCCGTACCCGCGCCCAGCTCGCCGACGGCATCGCCAGTGAACTCACCCTCGCCCGCGACCTCCTGGTCGACCTCGGACTCAAGGAGCTGCCATGACCGCCGACCCCACCCCGCTCCTCGTCCTCGACGTCGTGGGCCTGACCCCCCAGCTCCTGGAACACATGCCGAACCTGCGGGCCATGGCGGCCACCGGAGTGCAGGCGCCCCTGTCCACCGTCCTGCCCGCGGTGACCTGCGCCGCCCAGTCCACCTTCCTCACCGGCACCACCCCCGCCGAGCACGGCATCGTCGCCAACGGCTGGTACTTCCGCGAGCTCGGCGACGTCCTGCTGTGGCGCCAGCACAACGGCCTCGTCGAGGGCGACAAGCTCTGGGACGCCGCCCGGCGCGCCCACCCCGGCTACACCGTCGCCAACATCTGCTGGTGGTACGCGATGGGCGCCGACACCGACTGGACCGTCACCCCCCGCCCCGTGTACTACGCCGACGGCCGCAAGGAGCCCGACTGCTACACCCGGCCGCCGGCCCTGCACGACGAGCTCACCGAGAAGCTCGGCACCTTCCCCCTCTTCCACTTCTGGGGTCCCGGCGCCGATCTCGTCTCCTCGCAGTGGATCATCGACGCGACCCGGCACATCATCGCCACCCGCACCCCGGACCTGGCCCTGTGCTACCTCCCGCACCTCGACTACGACCTCCAGCGCTACGGCCCCGACGACCCCCGCTCCCACCGGGCGGCGACCGACCTCGACCGGGCCATGGCCCCCCTCATCGAGGACGCACGCGCCGAGGGCCGCACCGTCGTCGCGCTCTCCGAGTACGGGATCACGCGTGTCGACCGGCCCGTGGACATCAACCGCGCCCTGCGTCGCGCCGGGCTGCTGGAGGTCCACACCCAGGACGGCATGGAGTACCTCGACCCGATGGCGTCCCGGGCCTTCGCCGTCGCCGACCACCAGCTCGCCCACATCTACGTACGGCGCCCCGAGGACCTGGACGCGACCCGGGAGGCCCTCGCGGACCTGCCCGGCATCGAACAGCTCCTGGACGACGAGGGCAAGAAGGCCCACCACCTCGACCATCCGCGCTCCGGGGAGCTCGTCGCCGTCGCGGAGAAGGACGCCTGGTTCACGTACTACTACTGGCTCGACGACGCCCGCGCGCCCGACTTCGCGCAGCTCGTCGAGATCCACCGCAAACCCGGCTACGACCCCGTCGAGCTCTTCATGGACCCCCAGGACCCCTACGTCCGGGTCAAGGCCGTGACCGCGGTCGCCCGCAAGAAGCTCGGGATGCGCTACCGCATGGCGGTCGTCCCCCTGGACCCCTCACCCATTCGCGGCAGCCACGGCCGCCTTCCCACGAGCGACGACGAAGGTCCGCTCATCCTCTGCTCCACCCCCCACGCGTTCACCGGCCGAGTCCAGGCCACCGAAGTGAAGTCCCTGCTCCTCCAGCTCGCCGGACTGCACTGACCATCCGCTCAACCCGCACACCCACACAGGGAGTTACGTGATGACGAGCCGCACCCCGAAGGACTCCGAACTGGCCCGCAGACTCAGCCGCCGCAACGTTCTGGGCGTCGCCGCCGGAGCCACCGCCGCCACCCTCCTGGGCGCTGCGACCGCTCGGGCCGCCGGCAGTACGGGCCAAGGGCACGGGCACGGCAAGGGCCGTGCCGTCCTGCCCCCCGGCCGCCTCGGAATCCAGCTGTACAGCCTCCGTGACAAGGTCTCCACGCTCGGCTTCGCCCCCGTCTTCGCCGAGCTGGAGAACTACGGCTACGACGAGATCGAGTTCGCCGGATACACCCAGGGCTCGGCCGGCGCCATCACCCTCGCCCAGCTCAGGAGGCTGGCCAAGGACCACGGCCTGAACCCCATCGGCAGCCACGTCGGCTACTACGACGACAACAACCCCGGCGCCTACACCTTCGCCCAGAACCTCACCAAGGTCCTCGACGACGCCGAGGCCCTCGGCCTGAAGCACATCGGCACGGCGTCCGGCCCGTTCCGCTACGGCTCCACCGTGGACGGCTGGAAGCGTGCGGCCGAGGAGTTCAACACCTACGGAGCGGCAGCCCGCAAGCGCGGCATGAAGTTCTACCAGCACAACCACGCGGAGGAGTTCTCCTTCGCCACCGACAAGCCGGGTGTGCGGCTCTACGACGTCCTGCTCGCCGAGACCGACCCCGACCTCGTCTATCTGGAGATGGACATCTACTGGGCGTTCTGCGCGCAGTTCCGCTTCGGCAAGAAGGCCGACGGCACTCCCGCCCCCTTCAACCCCATCGACTACGTACTCAGGCAGCCCGACCGCTATCCCCTCTTCCACGTGAAGGACGGCACCCGTAACGACTCCGCCCGCGACGGCTACGACATGACGGACGTCGGCGACGGAGACATCGACTACAAGACCTTCCTCAGCCGCGTCACCGAGCGGACCCACCGCGGCCGCACCTACCACCACTGGCAGACCGAGCACGACAACCCGGTCGAGTCCTTCGCCTTCGCCCGCAAGTCCAGCGAGCACCTGCACTCCCTCCGGGAGCGCTGCGGCGACTGACGCCTGACGGCACACACGTGTGGGGCCCGGTTCCAGGAACCGGGCCC
>NZ_JBHTRI010000062.1:0-13655 GCF_042796085.1 Streptomyces sp. NPDC056452 | reverse complement strand
GCCCCGAGGCGTGAAGCGGCCGGGGCTGCCCCGGCCGCGTCGGCAAGAAAGGGCCCGCCGGGTCCTTCGCGTCCAGTGAAAGGGCATCCCCCACGGTGCGTACACGCATGCTCGTTCTCTCCGTCGTCTCAGGCGCCGCTCTGCTCGCCGCCGCGGCTCTTCCGGCCACGGCCCTTCCCGCAGCCGCCGGCGGTGGAGAGACCGGGGCGGACCCGGTGAGCGCTGCCGACCTGCTGGCCCGGGTGAAGACCTGCACCCCGATCTCGCGCGGGAAGTACCGAATGGACCAGGGCGGGCCGGCGAAGGTTCCGGTGTGCGGGACGAAGGGAGCCGTGTTCTGGGAGGCGGACATGGACATCGACTGCGACGGCCGGGTCACCGCTGCGTGCAGCAGGAAGACCGACCCCTCCTTCCTGCCCGACACGGCGTTCCAGACCTCGGGCGGCAAGCCCCTGGACTCCGCCCGGCTGCCGTACGTGGTCGTGCCCGGCCCCGGCCCGCTCTGGAACCACACCGAGTCCGGGATCGCGGGCGGGGCCGTGGCCGCCGTCATCTACCGGGGAAAGGTCCAGTACGCCGTCGTCGGGGACACCGGTCCCACCGGGATCATCGGCGAGGCGTCGTACGCCGCCGCGGAGGCGCTCGGCATCGATCCCGACCCGAAGACCGGCGGTACCGCGTCCGGCGTCACCTACATCCTGTTCAAGAACTCCAGGGTGTCGCCGATCGAGAGCCCCGAGGCCGCCGTCACCGCCGGCCTGGAGCTGGCCCGCACGTTCGTTGCCGAGAACCGGACGTGACGAACGCCGGCCGGCCGGGGCGACCACCGGCCGCCCCGTGCGCAGGTCCTGCCGCGGGTGCCGGGGCCGAGGCTCAGAGCGCCGTCAGGATCCGGGGTCCGCTGTCCGTGATGGCCACCGTGTGCTCGGCGTGGGCCGCCCGGCTGCCGTCGGTCGTACGGAGGGTCCAGCCGTCCGGGTCCGGACGGAAGTCGTCGCGGCCGCTGCCGATCAGCATCGGTTCGATGGCCAGCACCATCCCGTGCCGCAGCGGCATGCCGCGGCCGGCCGGCCCCTCGTTCGGCACGGACGGGTCCTCGTGCATCGTGCGGCCCACGCCGTGGCCGCCGAAGTCCTCCATGATTCCGTAGCCGGCATCCCTGCACACCGTGCCGATCGCGTGGGCGATGTCGCCGATCCGGTTGCCCACGCGCGCCGCCGCGATGCCGGCGTCCAGGGCCGCGAAGGCCGTGTCGATCAGCCGGGTGTCGGCGGGCCGGGGACGGCCGACGGTGAAGCTGACCGCCGAGTCGCCGACCCAGCCGTTCAGCGTCGCGCCCGCGTCGATGCTCACCAGATCGCCGTCGCGGAGCCGGTAGTCGTTCGGGATGCCGTGCACGATCGCGTCGTTGACGGACGCGCAGATCACCGCGGGGAACGGGGTGGGAGCGAAGTGCGGCCGGTAGTTGAAGAACGGCGAGGTGGCCCCCGCATCCCGCAGGATCTCGCGCGCGGTCCCGTCGAGCTCGCGCAAAGATACGCCGACGGCGGCCGCCTTCTGTACGGAAGTGAGCACCTGCGCGACGACCCGGCCGGCCTCACGCATGGCTTCGATATGTGTGTCTGTCTTGAGCTGAACCATGCCAATTACTATACCGGTCGAAGCGGTATTACAATGACGGCATGGTACGGACACCCCTGACCCCGGAAGAGCGCCGCCGCGGCGAGCGGCTCGGCGAGCTGCTGCGTGGGGCGCGCGGCGGACGCAGCATGGTCGCGGTCGCCGCGAGCGCCGGAATCTCCGCCGAGACGCTCCGCAAGATCGAGACGGGCCGGGCCCCCACCCCCGCCTTCTTCACCGTGGCTGCGGTGGCGGGCGTCCTCGGCCTGTCGATGGACGACGTGCTGGCACGGTGCGGACCCGAGCCGGAGCCGGTGGCCGGACCGCGGCCGGTACCCGCGTCCGGACCCCTCCCGGGGGCGCTGCCGCTCACGGCGTAGGGCGGAGTAGGGTCACGCCCGTGACTCTCCAGGACTTCGCCCGCAGCGAGTACGTCAGCCTCACCACGTACCGGAAGGACGGCACGCCCGTCGCCACGCCCGTCTGGGCCGCGGCGGACGGCGACGTCCTGTACGTCTGGACACGGAGCGATTCGTGGAAGGTCAAGCGGCTGCGCAACGACCCCCGGGTCGTCGTCACCGTGTGCGACGTCCGCGGCCGGATCGCCGAGGGCGCGCCCAGCGCCGAAGGGACCGCGCGGCTGCTCGACGGGACGGAGATGGCGGGCGTGCGCAAGGTGCTTGCCCGCAAGTACACGTGGAAGTTCTGGATCCTGGACTGGCCCGCCATGGTCGTACGGCTCGGCAAGCGCCCCCACACCGGGATCGCCGTCACCTTCTGAGGGGCGTGCGCCGCCCGTCCCGCGCTCCTGACGCACCACGCCCGAAAACCGCGCGTAGCCCGCCCGTAACACGCCTGCGGTCGAATGCCAGCGGACTGGAATGTTCCAGTCGGCAGCCGGTGAGGGCGACGGTGACAGTGCATCAGCATGCGTGGGACATAAGGAAGTTCGCACAGTACCTACGAGATCTTGCGGCCCTGCTCGACCCGGGGCAGGGCTGGTACGGAGTCTTCTGTGCACGCGATCCGGAGGGCATGCGCGCCTGCTTCGACGGCGTGGAGGTGCCCCCCTGGGACGTCGTCGAATCGCTCCTCCAGGACCTCGCGGCGGCGCGTGGCAACGACGTCGCCGCGCAGGAATCCGTACGGGCCGCCGCGCTGTACACCGCTTCCGCCGGTGCGCACGACCGGCGGCCGGGCGGACGGCAGGCCCTCGTCGACCGCCTGGGGCTCATGCTCCGGGAACAGACCCATGCAGCCCAGCGGTTGAGGGCTGCCGGGGGCGACGGCGCGCACGCGCCGGGTGTGGAGCCCGACACCCTGGCCTGGGCGCGCGACGACCACGCCCGCGCCACGGCCCGCTGCGCGGAACTCCGCAACCGGCTGGCCGCCGTGGAGAACACCGTGCCGGACAACTGGTTCCGTGCGGACGGGGACGGTCGCGCACAAGAACCTGAACATGCCCGGAGTGCGCACCAGGTCCCGGCACCCCGCCGCCCGTCCGGGGCGCGGGGTGAGGACGCCGGCCCCGTGCCGGAGGTGCGGCCCGCACCCAAGCGCAAGAAGCCGCGCGGAGCCCGTTTCGCCGGTCTGGAGCTGGAGGACGACACGGAGGCGGCCCCCGCCCCGTCCGTCGTTCCCGTGCTGCCCGAGCCCACACCGGCCACCGCCGTACCGCGCGGCGCCCGCTTCGGCGGTGCTCCCGCGGAGAGCGCGACCGCGTCGGCGCCGCAGGCCGCCGCCCCCGACCCGGCCGCCCGCCGCGCCGCCGACGACGCCGTCGCCCTGCTCGTACGGCTGCGCGCGGAGGGCCGCAGCGGCGAGGCGCACGTGGTGCTCTGCGAGGCGGCGGCCTGGCCGGCCGGGCATCTGCCGGTACTCGCCGTGGCCCTGCACCGGGCCGGTCTGGCCGCCGACTGGGGCACCCTGCTGTGGGAGGTGTCCTCCCTGCCGCCCGCCGAACTCGCCGCAGCCGCAGGCGCGTTGGCCGCAGCCGGCCGCGCCGAGGACTGCGGGCAGCTGCTCCGGCAGGGTGTGGCCCGGCCGGCCGCGGAGATCGCCGACGCCGTGGTCGCCCTCGACCGGGCCGGGCTGGAGCCCGAGGCGCGGGCCCTGCTGGGTGCCTTCGTGCGGGTACGGACGGCACAGGACGCGGCGCTGATCGCCGAGGGCGGTCCGAGCCACCTCGTCCCCCAACTGCTCGCCGCCGCCCGCGAGGTGTCCGCGGCGCGGGAGTGGGACCTGGTCCACGCCCTGCGGGTGGCGGGCATCGCGGCACCTTAGACCGCAGCCGGGCCACGCCCCTGTACCGCTGGGAAAGACGCCCGCCCCCAGTGCGGCGCCCCCCTCCTCGTACGGCACCCCGTTCGTCGTGCGGCGGCCGGTGCGGCGGCGGTCCTCACGCGGAAGCCGTCGCCCGGCCCGGCGCGGGTGCAACGCAAGGGATCCCCTTCGCTCGAATGGTTACCGGAGGCTACGAGCTGGGGTGCTCTCCCGCGCAAGATCCCCATGAGCCCGGCCTTGCGAAGAGAAATCTCATTCCACCCTTTAGGCTCGGTCGAGGCATATCCCCACAAGAGGGATATGTCTCCGCATGTCCCAGTGATGAGGAGGCACCATGCTTGCCCAGGAGATCACTCTCACCGCAACGACGACCGAGACCACGGCGCTCGGCGCACTGATGGTGGAGCCCGAGGCCCCCGTCAGTGACGCCCCGCTCTACACCCCGGAGGCCGCGGGCTTCCTGCTCGCGCTCCTGCTCCTGTCTCCGAAGGAGCCGAAGGAGCCCCGGGGCAAGTGAGTTCCCAGTCAGCATTCGCCGCGGCGACTGATGCCCTGGCAGGCAGCGTCCTCGGTGCCCTCACGGGCACCGGGGACGCTGTACAGCTGGCGCGGTACGTCGACGACGCCCCTGACACCCTCGCGGCCCTCGCGGCCGTCCGGGTGCTCGGGGCCGATGCCCTCAGCCCCCAGCTCCTGGCGGGCCATCCGTTCCCGGCGCAGGACGCGGCCATCGTGGCCAAGGCCTTCGAGTCCTTCCCGGCCTCCGATGCCATGGCGGAGAGAACGGCCGCCCGGCGCGACTGGGCGACCGCGCAGCTCCTCGCCCGGCTCGCCGGGGACGACACCCTCCGGGCGCTCGCGCCCCCGCCCGCGGACGAGGCCGAGCTCACCGGCACCGCGCACTGGCAGACCTGGTCCGTCCGTATGGCCCAACTCGCCCCGCTCGCCACCCTCGGCCTCGACGGACCGGTGCACGACGCGGCGCGCGGCGGTGCCCTGCCGCTGAGCCGGGGCGTCAGCCGCTCGATCCTGCGCCGCGACTTCCCGACGGCCGTACGGCTCATCCGCTGGCTGGCCTGGCTGCGCCACGACGGCACGGAACTGCCGCTGGACCCGGCACTCGCCGCAGAACACGTACGGCTCGTGGGCGGGGCGGGGCCGCGCACGGCCCTCGATCTGGCGATCGTGCGCCATTTCCTCGAACGGCGCCCCCGCACGGTCCCGAAGGCGGCACACGCATGACGATTCCCGAGCCCGTGACCCTGGCCGCCCGGAGCATGGCCGACCGGGCCCTGTCGTGGCTGCACGCGAACCGTGCCCTCGGCGGCCTGCCGCCCGACACCACCGAGACGATGGCCGACCCCGACAGCGTCTACAAACCTCTGGGGGAGACCACCCTCGCCGCGTCACTCATCCTGCGCGACGGTGTCGCCGGACCGGGCCGGCTGGTCGCCGCCCAGAGCCTGATGGACTTCACCTGGGAGCAGTTCCGTCGCGGCGACATGATCTACGAACGCCAGCTCCGCCACACCCTGATGACGGACCCGCTGGAGATGTACGCCCCCTTCGTCCGCTGCGGGTACCGCCACGAAGGCCTCGACCGGCTGCTGGCCCACCGGGCCCGTATGCGGTCGGTGAACAGTGTCGAGATGCTGCCCAACCGCCGGCTCGCCGTCGCCAACGCCGCCCGCGTCGTGGGCCTGGAGCACGCCGAGGACCTGACGGCGCTGGCCGGAGCCACCTGGCTCGGTGCGACGCCGGAGCCCTGGGCCATCAACTGGATCACCGCCTACGCGATGACCCACACCGTCTTCCACCTCACCGACTGGGGCGCGGACCCGGACGGACTGCCGCCCGCACTCGCCGCGTACGTCACCACGTGGCTGCCGGTATGGATCGACATCTGGCGCGAGGTCGGCCAGTGGGACCTCGTGGCGGAGCTGCTCATCGTCGGCGCCTCGCTCCCGGAGCCCTACTGCTCTCCGGACGACTGGGAGGCCTTGGCCGCCCTCCAGCACGAGGACGGACTCGTGCCCCGGGACAGCGACCCGGTGGACGCCGACCCGCAGCAGCGCTTCACGGACCACCAGCACACCGTCGTCGTCACCGCCGTCGCCGGATCCGTCGCACTCGCCCGGGCGGCGGGGCCGCGGTGAGCGAACCGCCGCTGGCCGGCCGCCTCCAGCCCCTGCTGGCGGCGGCCAAGGGGCCGGGCGCGGCGGTGGCGGCCCTCCGCGGTGACGAACGTGCGGTGCTCTGCCGCGGGCCGGTCGGGGAGGACACCCGGTTCGAGACGGGCTCGCTCACCAAGACGTTCACCGCCCTGCTGCTCGCCGAGCTGGTCGCCAGGGGCGAGGTCGGTTACGGCGACCGCGCCGACCGCTACCTGCCGTTCAGGCTTCCCGGGCCGCCCCTCACCCTTCTGCACCTGGCCACCCACACCTCCGGTCTGCCCCGGCTGCCACCCGGGCTCCTCGCCCGCGCGGTCCGCAGCGGATGGCTCAGCAACCCGTACGCGGGCTTCTCCGAGACGGACCTGCTGGTGTCCCTCGCCCGCACCCGGCTCCGGTACCGGCCCGGCTCCCGGGTCCACTACTCCAACTTCGGCGGTGGCCTGCTGGGCCACGTGCTCGCCCGTGCGGCAGGCGGCGCCGGGGGCGACTACGCCGCGCTGCTGGCCGAGCGCGTCATCGAGCCCCTCGGCCTGGCCGACACCGACTGCGATCCCAACCGGCCCCAGGCCACCGGGCATTGGCACGGCAGAGCACGTCCGGCCCTGTTGATGCCCGGACTGGCAGCCGCCGGCGCGGTGCGCTCCAGTGCCCGGGACCTGCTCCGCGTCCTCGGCGCTCTCCTCGCCCCGGACACCGCTCCGAGCCCCGCGCTGCGCACCGCGCTCGCCGAGGTCCAGCGCCCCCGGCTGAGTGTTCCGCGGACCGGTTCGCGGCTGTGCCTCATCTGGAACCTCCGGCCGCGCCCGGACGGAGCACTGCTCCACCACTCCGGCGGGACCCGGGGTTTCACCGCGTTCGCGGGCTTCCTTCCCGGCTCCGGTACCGGACTCGTCGCGTGGACGAACTCGGCCCCCACCCCGCTCGCGCCGTTCGTCCAGGCCGCTTACGGGACCCTGCGCGCACTGGACGGTCCGCCGCCGGGAGCGGTGTGGACCGCTCGGGTATGAAACATGATCGACTCCGCCGGTTCACGGCGATGGTCTTGCCCCGTTGTGTGACGGGGCTTACGTTCTCCTCCTATGCATCGTGTCTACGGGCGTAGAAAACGCGTAGAGGCTCTCTGACGCCGCGTCGAAGGAGCAGCTCATGTCCCACGTCGTACGCGCCGCACTTGTCCAGGCGACCTGGACCGGCGATACCGAATCCATGATCGCCAAGCATGAGGACCATGCTCGCGAGGCAGCCCGGCAGGGCGCGAAGATCATCGGCTTCCAGGAGGTGTTCAACGCCCCGTACTTCTGCCAGGTACAGGAGCCCGAGCACTACCGCTGGGCGGAAGCCGTCCCGGACGGGCCGACCGTCCGCCGGATGCAGGATCTGGCCCGGGAGACGGGCATGGTGATCGTCGTGCCGGTCTTCGAGCTCGAACAGTCCGGTTTCTACTACAACACCGCGGCGGTGATCGATGCCGACGGCTCGTACCTCGGCAAGTACCGCAAGCACCACATCCCGCAGGTCAAGGGCTTCTGGGAGAAGTACTACTTCAAGCCCGGGAACGCCGGTTGGCCGGTGTTCGACACCGCCGTCGGCAGAGTCGGCGTCTACATCTGCTACGACCGGCACTTCCCCGAGGGCTGGCGCCAACTCGGACTGAACGGTGCCCAGTTGGTGTACAACCCGTCAGCCACCTCGCGCGGCCTCTCCAGCTACCTGTGGCAGCTGGAACAGCCCGCCTCCGCCGTCGCCAACGAGTACTTCATCGCCGCGATCAACCGCGTCGGCCAGGAGGAGTACGGCGACAACGACTTCTACGGCACGAGCTACTTCGTCGACCCGCGGGGCCAGTTCGTCGGCGAGGTCGCCAGCGACAAGGCGGAGGAACTCCTCGTACGCGACCTCGACTTCGGACTCATCGACGAGGTCCGGCAGCAGTGGGCGTTCTACCGGGACCGCCGGCCGGACGCGTACGACGGGCTGGTGGAGCCGTGACCGGACTGCACGAGCGGCATCTGGCCGTCAGCCCCGACTGGCTCGCCCTCTACTACCGCAAGCCCCTGGAGATCACCCACGGGGAGGGGCGGCACGTCTGGGACGCGGACGGGAACCGCTACCTCGACTTCTTCGGCGGCATCCTCACCACGATGACCGCGCACGCCCTGCCCGAGGTGACCAAGGCCGTCACCGAGCAGGCCGGCCGGATCATCCACTCCTCCACGCTCTACCTCAACCGGCCGATGGTGGAGCTCGCCGAGCGGATCGCCACGCTCTCCGGCATCCCCGACGCCCGGGTCTTCTTCACCACCTCGGGGACCGAGGCCAACGACACCGCTCTGCTGCTGGCCACCGCGTACCGCAGGTCGAACCAGATCCTCGCGATGCGCAACAGCTACCACGGCAGGTCGTTCTCGGCGGTGTCCATCACCGGCAACCAGGCCTGGTCGCCCACCAGCCTGTCACCGCTCCAGACGCTGTACGTCCACGGCGGCGTCCGGACCCGCGGACCGTACGCGGAGCTGAGCGACGAACGGTTCATCAAGGCGTGCGTGGCCGATCTGGAGGATCTGCTCGGGCACACCAGGGAGGCCGCGGCGCTGATCGCCGAGCCCATCCAGGGCGTGGGCGGATTCACCGCGCCGCCCGACGGGCTGTACGCGGCCTTCCGCGAAGTCCTCGACCGGCACGGCATCCTGTGGATCTCCGACGAGGTGCAGACCGGCTGGGGACGGACCGGTGAGCATTTCTGGGGCTGGCAGGCGCATGGAGAGAACGGACCGCCGGACATCCTGACCTTCGCCAAGGGCATCGGCAACGGCATGTCCATCGGCGGAGTCGTCGCCCGAGCCGAGGTCATGAACTGCCTGGACGCCAACTCCATTTCGACGTTCGGCGGCTCTCCGGTCACCATGGCGGCGGGCCTGGCCAACCTCTCGTACCACCTGGAACACGACCTCCAGGGCAACGCCCGCCGGGTCGGCGGGCTGCTCATCGAGCGGCTCCGGGCGGTCGGTGCGGGCTGCGCTGCCGTGCGCGAGGTGCGGGGGAGGGGCCTCATGATCGGCATCGAACTGGTGAAACCCGGCACCGACGAGGCGAATCCGGAAGCCGCAGCCGCCGTGCTCGAAGCGGCCCGCGCGGGCGGTCTGCTCATCGGGAAGGGCGGCGGTCACAGCACCAGCGTCCTGCGGATCGCACCACCCCTGTCGCTCACTGTCGCCGAGGCCGAGGAGGGCGCGGCGATCATGGCCGACGCCCTGCAAGCGGCGACCTGACCCCTGCCGCCCGCCGGAGCGCTCAGTCGCCCGGCGGGCAGCGCGTCGCCCGCCCGTCCGTTGGGCCGGTGGGGTGTGCCGGGCCGGAAACAGAAACGTCTTCATGGGTTAGCAGCAGCGGTATTGCCACAGTGGGTAACCCACTTCTACGTTCTTCACCACGCACCGTAACTACGTGCGTAGACCCATTCCGCCACCGCGAGGAGGGGCACATGAGTCGCACCGTCATCCACGGCGGCCTCGTCATCACCGCGTCCGACGAGATCCACGCCGACGTACTCATCGAAGGTGGACGGATCGTCGCCCTCGCCGCCCACGGCACCGACGCGGCCGAGAGCTGGAGCGCCGACAGGAGAATCGACGCCACCGGGAAGTACGTCATCCCGGGCGGTGTCGACGCGCACACGCACATGGAGATGCCGTTCGGCGGGACCTTCGCCGCCGACACCTTCGAGACCGGCACCCGGGCCGCCGCCTGGGGCGGCACCACGACGATCGTGGACTTCGCCATCCAGAGCATGGGCCGGTCCCTGCGCGAAGGACTCGACAACTGGTACGCGAAAGCCGACGGCAACTGCGCCATCGACTACGCGTTCCACATGATCCTCTCCGACGTGAACGCGTCCTCGCTCAAGGAGATGGACCTCCTGGTGGCCGAGGGCATCACCTCGTTCAAACTCTTCATGGCCTACCCCGGCGTCTTCTACAGCGACGACGGCCAGATCCTGCGCGCCATGCAGCGGGCCTCCGGCAACGGTGGCCTGATCATGATGCACGCCGAGAACGGCATCGCCATCGACGTCCTCGTCGAGCAGGCACTCGCCGAGGGCCGCACCGACCCGCGCTACCACGGTGACGTACGCAAGGTGGCGCTGGAGGCAGAGGCCACCCACCGCGCCATCCAGCTCGCCAGGGTCGCCGGATCGCCGCTGTACGTGGTCCACGTCTCCGCCGACGAAGCCGTCTCGGAGATCGCCGCAGCCCGCCACAAGGGGCTCCCGGTCTTCGGCGAGACCTGTCCGCAGTACCTCTTCCTCTCCACGGACAATCTCGCCGAGCCCGACTTCGAAGGCGCGAAATACGTCTGCTCCACCCCGCTGCGCCCCAAGGAGCACCAGGAGGCGCTCTGGCGCGGTCTGCGGAACAACGAACTGCAGGTCGTCTCCACCGATCACTGCCCGTTCTGCTTCTCGGGGCAGAAGGAGATGGGCCGGGGCGACTTCTCGAAGATCCCCAACGGCATGCCCGGCGTCGAGAACCGCATGGACCTCCTCCACCAGGCCGTCGTGGACGGCCACATCACCCGGCGCCGCTGGATCGAGATCGCCTGCGCCTCCCCGGCCCGGATGTTCGGCCTCTACCCGAAGAAGGGCACCATCGCGCCGGGGGCGGACGCAGACGTCGTCATCTACGACCCGCATGCCCAGCAGACGATCTCCGCGGAGACGCACCACATGAACGTCGACTACTCGGCGTACGAGGGCAGGCAGCTCACCGGCCAGGTGGAGACCGTCCTCTCGCGCGGTGAAGTCGTCGTCGACGAACGGAAGTTCACCGGCCGGGCCGGTCACGGTATGTACACCCCGCGCGCCACCTGTCAGTACCTGGACTAGGAGCACCTGCCATGGACTTCGGACTCGTCCTCCAGACCGACCCGCCCGCCTCGGCCGTGGTCGGGCTGATGCGCCGCGCGGAACGGAACGGCTTCCGCTACGGGTGGACCTTCGACTCGACGGTGCTCTGGCAGGAGCCCTTCGTCATCTACAGCCGGATCCTGGAGCACACGGAGCGGCTCGTCGTCGGCCCGATGGTCACCAACCCCGGCACCCGCACCTGGGAGGTCACCGCCTCCACCTTCGCCACCCTCAACGAGATGTACGGCAACCGCACCGTCTGCGGCATCGGACGCGGCGACTCGGCGATGCGTGTGGCCGGCCGCAAGCCCAACACCCTGGCCAGGCTCGGCGAGGCCATCGACGTGATCCGCGACCTCGCCGAGGGCCGTGAGGCCACCGTCGACGGGCAGCCGGTCCAGATCCCCTGGGTGAAGAACGGCCGACTTCCCGTCTGGATGGGGGCGTACGGACCCAAGGCCCTCGCACTCGCCGGGCAGAAGGCCGACGGGTTCATCCTCCAGCTGGCCGATCCCTACCTGACCGAGTGGATGGTCAAGGCAGTACGGGACGCGGCGGCCGACGCCGGCCGTGACCCGGACTCCCTCACCATCTGCGTCGCCGCGCCCGCCTATGTGAGCGAGGACCTGGACCACGCCCGCGAGCAGTGCCGCTGGTTCGGCGGAATGGTCGGCAACCACGTCGCCGACCTCGTCTCCCGGTACGGGGAGCACTCGGACCTCGTGCCCGAAGCCCTCACGGCGTACATCGCGGGACGGTCGGGATACGACTACAGCCATCACGGCCGCACCGGGAACCCGGACACGGCCTTCGTCCCCGACGAGATCGTCGACCGGTTCTGCCTGCTGGGTCCGGCCGAGGCGCACATCGAGAAGCTGCAGGCCCTGCGGGACCTGGGCGTCGACCAGTTCGCCGTCTACAACATGCACGACGCGCGGGAGGCGACCATCGACGCCTACGGTTCCACGATCATTCCCGCGCTCTCCGCCTGACCCGTTCCCCCCACGACTCTCTCCACCCACCGTCCGCACCGCACAACCCCCCGCGCCCCGCACGGCACCGCTCCCGAGCGAAGGGTCCCGTCGCCATGACCGCCACCGTCCCACCCGGCCCAGCCGGGCCACCGTCCAGTACCGGCGAGCAGATAGCCGACCCGTCCGGCCGGATCGAACTCGCCCCCGGATCCGTCCCCGACGACCCCCACTTCGTCAACGACGACCTGCTGCCCGTCCCCCTGGAGCGGCGCCGCTGGACGACGTACAACTTCGCCGCCCTGTGGATCGGGATGGCGCACAACATCCCGTCCTGGCTCCTGGCCTCGGGGCTCGTCGCACTCGGCATGGACTGGAAGCAGGCCGTCTTCACGATCGCCTTGGCCAACCTGATCGTGCTGGCACCGATGCTGCTCACCGGGCACGCCGGACCCAAGTACGGGATCCCGTTCCCCGTGCTGGCCCGCGCCTCCTTCGGGCTGCGCGGCGCCAACCTGCCCGCGCTGATCCGGGCGGGAGTCGCCTGCGCCTGGTTCGGGATCCAGACCTGGATCGGTGGAGTGGGCATCTTCACCCTGCTCGGCAAGATCTTCGGCGGCTGGGCACAGGCCGACGAGATCGGCGGGCAGCCCTGGACGCTCTGGCTCTGCTTCGCCCTCTTCTGGGTGCTCGAACTCGCCATCATCTACCGGGGTATGGACACCCTGAGGCGCTTCGAGAACTGGGCGGCGCCCTTCGTCATCGTCGGCGCGGTGGTCCTGCTGGTGTGGATCGCGGTCAAGGCGGGCGGTCTCGGCCCGCTCCTGGACCAGCCGTCCGCGCTCGGCTGGGGATCCGACTTCTGGCCGGTCTTCTTCCCGTCCCTGATGGGCATGATCGCCTTCTGGTCCACGCTGTCGCTGAACATCCCCGACTTCACCCGCTTCGGTGCCGGCCAACGCGCCCAGATCTGGGGGCAGTCGCTCGGGCTGCCGACCACCATGACGTTCTTCGCGCTGCTCTCCGTCTTCGTCACCTCCGGCTCGCAGGCCGTGTACGGGGAGGCCATCTGGGACCCGGTGCAGCTCGTCGCCAAGACCGACAACGTCTTCGGCCTCCTCTTCGGCCTGATCACGGTCCTGATCGCGACGATCTCCGTGAACATCGCCGCGAACGTCGTGTCACCCGCGTACGACCTGGCGAACCTGGCGCCGAAGTTGATCAACTTCCGTACGGGTGCCCTGATCACGGGTGTCGTCGGCGTCGTGATCATGCCGTGGAAGCTCACCGAGACCCCCGAGCTGTACATCTTCACCTGGCTCGGCCTGGTGGGGGGTCTGCTCGGTACGGTGGCCGGCATCCTGATCGCCGACTACTGGATCATCCGCCGCACCGTCCTGGACCTGCCCGACCTCTACCGGCCCGGCGGCCGTTACTGGTACTCGAACGGCTGGAACTGGCGTGCTGTGGCGGCCTTCGTGACCGGTGGTGTTCTCGCGGTGGGCGGCTCCCACTCGGCCCCGGGCAAGGGGCCGTTCCCCGCCGACGGCCTGATCCCGTTCCTGAAGCCGCTCGCCGACTACGGCTGGGCGGTGGGCCTCGCCTCCTCCCTTCTCCTGTACACCGTCCTCAGCCTCGGCGAGCGCACCAGGAGCCGATAGCCGGGAACTCGGCAACTGCCCCCGCCCCGCGACGAAGCGTCGC
>NZ_JBHTRI010000061.1:0-14335 GCF_042796085.1 Streptomyces sp. NPDC056452 | reverse complement strand
ACGTGGTGCTCCATCGTGGCGACCGCACCGGCCGCCCGGCTTCCCGGTCCCTCCGCTGTTCGCCCCGACCCCCGGAGCCCTTCATGGGACGTTATGTGATCCGGCGGCTGCTGCAGATGATCCCGGTCTTCTTCGGCACCACGCTGTTGATCTTCCTCATGGTGAACGTGATGGGCGACCCCATCGCGGGCCTCTGCGGCGACCGCCAGTGCGACCCCGCGACCGCCGCCCAGCTGCGCACCGAATTCGGTCTCGACAAGCCGGTCTGGCAGCAATACCTGACCTACATGGGCCACATCTTCACCGGGGACTTCGGCACCGCGTTCAACGGGCAGGAGGTCACGGAGCTGATGGCCACGGCCTTCCCCATCACCATCCGGCTCACCATCGTCGCGATCGTGTTCGAGATCGTCATCGGCATCAGCCTCGGCGTCGTCACCGGACTCCACCGCGGGCGGCCCGTGGACACCGGGGTGCTCATCCTGACCCTCGTCGTCATCGCCGTCCCCACCTTCGTCACCGGCCTGCTGCTCCAGCTCCTCCTCGGGGTGGAGTGGGGGATCATCAAACCGTCCGTCTCCCCCGAGGCGCCGCTCGACGAACTCATCGTCCCCGGCCTCGTCCTGGCCTCCGTCTCCCTGGCCTACGTCACCCGCCTCACCAGGACCTCGATCGCCGAGAACGCCCGCGCCGACTACGTCCGTACCGCCGTGGCCAAGGGTCTTCCCCGGCGCCGGGTCGTGGTCAGGCACCTGCTGCGCAACTCCCTCATCCCCGTCGTCACCTTCATCGGTACGGACGTGGGAGCCCTGATGGGCGGGGCCATCGTCACCGAGCGCATCTTCAACATCCACGGAGTCGGCTACCAGCTCTACCAGGGCATCCTGCGCCAGAACACGCAGACCGTCGTCGGGTTCGTCACCGTGCTGGTCCTCGTCTTCCTCGCGGCGAACCTGATCGTCGACCTCCTGTACGCCGTACTCGACCCGAGGATCCGCTATGCCTGAGCCTCAGCAGCCGTTCGACGAAGCGATCTCGGGGGCCGGAGCCGGCGGTGCGATGGACCTGGCGGTCGACGAGGGCACCACCCTGGAGAAGACGCCCGGCGGCCCCGAGGGGACCGGCCCCTCCGGCAAGCCGCGCAGTCTGTGGTCCGACGCCTGGCGCGATCTGCGCCGCAACCCGGTCTTCATCATCTCCGGGCTGATCATCCTCTTCCTGGTGATCATCTCGATCTGGCCGTCGCTCATCACCGACCAGGACCCGCTCGACTGCGATCTGAGCAAGGCCCAGGAGGGATCCCAGCCCGGTCACCCCTTCGGCTTCGACGGACAGGGCTGCGACGTCTACACCCGTACCGTCTACGGGGCGCGGACCTCGGTCACCGTCGGCGTCTGCTCCACGCTCGGCGTCTCCCTGCTCGGCGGTGTGCTCGGCGGCCTCGCCGGCTTCTACGGAGGCAAGGGCGACGCCATCCTCTCCCGCATCACGGACGTCTTCTTCGGCATCCCGGTCGTCCTCGGCGGCCTGGTGTTCCTCTCCGTGGTCACCAGCTCCACCGTCTGGCCCGTGATCGGCTTCATCGTGCTGCTGGGCTGGCCCCAGATCGCCCGCATCGCACGAGGCTCCGTCATCACCGCCAAACAGAACGACTACGTCCAGGCGGCGCGGGCGCTGGGCGCCTCCAACTCGCGGATGATGCTTCGGCACATCACCCCCAACGCCATCGCCCCGGTGATCGTCGTCGCGACGATCGCGCTGGGTACGTACATCTCGCTGGAGGCGACCCTTTCGTACCTGGGTGTGGGCCTGAAACCGCCGGCCGTCTCCTGGGGCATCGACATCTCCGCCGCCTCCCAGTACGTCCGAAACGCGCCGCACATGCTGCTCTGGCCCGCCGGTGCGCTGGCGATCACGGTGCTCGCCTTCATCATGCTCGGCGACGCGGTGCGCGACGCCCTCGACCCCAAGCTGCGCTGAGGAGCCCGCTGCCATGTTGCTCGAAGTGCGCGATCTGCACGTGGAGTTCCACACCCGCGAGGGGGTGGCCAAGGCCGTCAACGGGGTCAACTACTCGGTGGCCGAGGGCGAGACGCTCGCCGTCCTCGGCGAGTCGGGCTCGGGCAAGTCGGTCACCGCCCAGGCGATCATGGGCATCCTCGACATGCCGCCCGGGAAGATCAGCGGGGGCGAGATCCTCTTCAAGGACCGCGACCTGCTGAAGCTCAAGGGCGAGGAACGGCGCAGGGTCCGCGGCCAGGAGATGGCCATGATCTTCCAGGACGCGCTGTCCTCGCTGAACCCGGTGCTGAGCGTGGGGCAGCAGCTGGGCGAGATGTTCGTCGTGCACCGCGGGATGTCCCGCAAGGACGCGAAGGCCAAGTCCATCGAGCTGATGGACCGGGTGCGCATCCCGGCCGCCAAGGAGCGGGTCGGGAACTTCCCGCACCAGTTCTCCGGCGGTATGCGCCAGCGCATCATGATCGCCATGGCGATGGCGCTGGAACCCTCGCTGATCATCGCCGACGAGCCGACCACCGCCCTGGACGTGACGGTCCAGGCCCAGGTGATGGAGCTGCTCGCCGAACTGCAGCGCGAGCTGAACATGGGGCTGATCCTCATCACCCACGACCTCGGTGTGGTGGCCGACGTCGCCGACAAGATCGCCGTGATGTACGCGGGCCGGATCGTCGAGACCTCGCCCGTCCACGAGATCTACAAGGCACCCGCCCACCCGTACACCAAGGGCCTCCTCCGGTCGATCCCGCGCCTGGACCAGAAGGGCCAGGACCTGTACGCGATCAAGGGGCTCCCGCCCAACCTGCTGCACATCCCGCCCGGCTGCGCCTTCCACCCGCGCTGCCCGATGGCCCAGGCCGTGTGCCGTACGGACGTACCGCCGCTGTACACCGTGGACGAGAGCCGCCGGAGCGCCTGCCACTTCTGGAAGGAGACGCTCGATGCACGCTGAGGACCCGAGCCGTAGGGGCGTCACCGCCGGGGGCTCCACCCTGGTCTCCGAGGTGCGCGAGAGCGGCCCCGTGCGGCCGTACGCGGAGGGCGACCCGATCCTGGAGGTGCGCGGCCTGGTCAAGCACTACCCGCTCACCCGGGGCATCCTCTTCAAGAAGCAGATCGGGGCGGTCAAGGCCGTCGACGGGGTCGACTTCGATCTGGCGGCGGGCGAGACGCTCGGCATCGTGGGCGAGTCCGGCTGCGGCAAGTCGACCGTCGCCAAGATGCTGGTGCACCTGGAGCCGCCCACCGGGGGCTCCATCCGCTACAAGGGCGAGGACGTCACCAAGCTGTCGGGCCGTGCGCTGAAGGCCGTGCGCCGCAACATCCAGATGGTGTTCCAGGACCCGTACACCTCGCTGAACCCGCGCATGACGGTCGGCGACATCATCGGGGAGCCGTACGAGATCCACCCCGAGGTGGCACCCAAGGGGAGCCGGCGCCAGAAGGTGCAGGACCTGCTCGACGTCGTCGGTCTGAACCCGGAGTACATCAACCGGTATCCGCACCAGTTCTCCGGCGGTCAGCGCCAGCGCATCGGCATCGCCCGCGGTCTCGCGCTCAACCCGGAGATCATCGTCGCCGACGAGCCGGTGTCCGCGCTCGACGTGTCGGTCCAGGCCCAGGTGGTCAACCTGCTCGACCGGCTGCAGGCGGAGTTCAGCCTGAGCTTCCTGTTCATCGCGCACGACCTGTCGATCGTCCGGCACATCTCGGACCGGGTCGGCGTCATGTACCTCGGCCGGATCGTCGAGATCGGCACGGACGAGGAGATCTACGACCACCCCACGCACCCGTACACGCAGGCGCTGCTGTCCGCCGTTCCGGTGCCGGACCCGACGGCCCGCGAGTACCGCGAGCGGATCATCCTGCACGGCGACGTCCCGTCCCCGGCGAACATCCCGTCGGGCTGCCGTTTCCGTACGCGCTGCTGGAAGGCGCAGGAGCGGTGCGAGCTGGAGGTGCCGCTGCTGGCCGTCCCCGCGGTGTTCCGGGAGACGGACACACCGGCCAGGCACGACTCGGCCTGTCACTTCGCCGAGGAGAAGCAGGTGGTACCGCCGGAGGGGATCCTGGAGACCCCCGAACCGGAGGACGCGCCGCCGCCCCTGCGCAAGGACGATCCGGGAGAAAAGAAATGATAAAAGGGCATCACATTCGTTAACACAGAGGCAACTTGACTGTCGTCGCACCGATATACGAACGCACCACCATGAAGAACGTACGGCCGTGCGGGTGCCGTGAACCGGCCGGGGTGCTCATCACGTCGCCCCGGCCGGTTTCCCGTTCCCCGCCTTTCCCCACAGGTCCCCTTGTTCAACGGCGGACCGCGGTGGAGTATCGCTGGGGTGATACTCACCCGGGGAGCCAGAATCACCGGTGCGGTGCTGTGCGCCGTACTGGGCGTCATCGTCGCGGGCTGGATCGTGCGGGACGTCCGGGCGGCCGGCGACCCGCTGGACCTGCTGCGCTACTGGGCCGGCTACACCGACGCACGGCCCGAATCGCTGCCCGCGACGGCGCAGTCCGACATCGTGCTCCTCGCCGTCTACGTCCTCGCCATGATCGCCGCCCTGCGTTCCTCGGTGGCCGCTTCGGCGCTCGTCGCCACCGGCGTGGTCACGCTTGCCCTGCGGCTGCCCGGCGTCTGGACCACCGGCGCTTCCTGGATGGACGGGCGCTACGGCGACGAGCTGCGCACCCGCGCCCTCCTCGGCACCTTCGTCGCGCTGGCCGCCGGGCTCGCGCTCGTCGTCACCGGTGCGGCGGGCCGCAGGCCGTCCGCGGACTTCTACGAACCGGGACCCACCCGGCCCGGCCAGGGAGCCGCGGTCGTCGCCTTCCTGGTGCTCGGCGCCTCGGGCGCCGTGCTGATCGCCTGGGAGATCCGCCAGTTCGTCACGCTGCCGTCCGCGGTGTATCCCGACTGGTTCATCGGCGGGGACGCCGTCCGGGTCGAGCTGACCAGTGCGCCGCCCGGCTGGAGCAGCGTGGCGCTCGCGGTGCTCTGCCTCGTCGTCGCGTTCACCGCGCTCTTCCACGCCGTACACGCCCGCCCGTTCGGCATGATCGCCGCCGCGTTCCTGCTGCTCTCCGGAGGTCTCGGGATCGCCCGGGCCGTGCACCACGAGATGCTCGACCGCTTCGGGGACCTGGGGACCGAGTACCAGCTCATCGTGCTGACCTCGTTCTTCCTCGCCCTCGCCGGGGCGGCGGGACTGATCGCGCTGTCCCGCAGAGGCTTCGAGGACGCGGACGGGGACAGCAGGGGCTACGACGGCTACGGAGCGGGCGGATACGGCCCGCCGCCCGGCGACGGCTACGGATACCCGCAGGGCCCCGGCCGGGGCCCCGCTCCGGGGTACGGCTACCCGCAGGCGCAGCCGCCAGGACCGGGCCCCGGCTACGGGCCGCCCCCGGGCGGCGGATTCGGCCCTCCGCCGCCCTCGTCCCCGCCGCCCGCCTGGTGACGCCTACGACAGCCCGAGCGACCGCCTGAGGAAGTCCACCTGGAGCAGGAGCAGATTCTCCGCCACCTGCTCCTGGGGGGTCATGTGCGTCACCCCGCTCAGCGGCAGCACCTCGTGCGGCCGTCCCGCCGACAGCAGCGCCGACGACAGCCGCAGCGCATGGGCGACGACCACGTTGTCGTCGGCCAGACCGTGGACGATCATCATCGGCCGCACTTCGTCGGCGGGCCGGGACAGCCCCTCGTCCGTCACCAGGGAGTTGTACGCGTACACCTCGGGCTGCGCCGCGGGGTCGCCGAGATAGCGCTCCGTGTAGTGGGTGTCGTACAGCCGCCAGTCCGTCACCGGGGCGCCCACGACAGCGGCATGGAAGACATCGGGGCGCCGCAGCACCGCGAGCGCCGACAGGTAGCCGCCGTAGGACCAGCCACGCATCGCCACCTTCGAGAGATCCAGCGGGAACCGTCCGGCCAGTGAGTGCAGGGCCTCGATCTGGTCGTCCAGGGTGAGGGCGAAGTCGTCCCTGACCGCTTTCTCCCAGCCGGGCGAGCGCCCCGGCGCGCCGCGGCCGTCCGCGACGATCACGGCGAACCCCTGGTCGGCGAACCACTGGGACGTGAGATGCGCATTGTGCGCGGCGACGACCCGGCGGCCGTGCGGTCCGCCGTACGGGTCCATCAGGACCGGCAGGGGGCCGTCGGACTCCTTGTAGCCGGAGGGGAGCAGCACGGCGCACGGAATCCGCTGTGCGCCCCCCTCCGTCAGCTGCACCCGGGCCGTCAGCACCGGCTCCTGGGCGTGGCTGGCGACGGTCGCGGCCCGCCTGCCGTCCCGCAGGACCCGTACCACCGTTCCCGGGTGCTCCAGGGAGGCCGAGAGCAGCACCGTCACTCCGCCCGAGCGCACCGCGGAGTGCACCCCCACGCCTTCGGAGACCCGCTCGACGCCCAGCTCGTTCACCCGGTACACATGGCTCTGCCCGGTCTCCGGATCCGCCGCCTTCTCGCCCGCTGTCGCCGACACCAGGATGTCCGACTCCCCGATGTCCAGCACCGACTGGATGTGCAGCTGGGCCCCGGTCAGCGGCCGGTCGCCGACCGACAGCACCCGCGCGCCGCCCTCGTCCGCGATCCGTACGAGCCGCCCGTCCGGCGCCCACGCGGGTACACCGTCGAAAAGATCGAGCCAGACAGCGTCCTCGTCGACATGCACCGTACGGGTCGTTCCGCTCTCCGTGTCCACGGCCAGATGCAGCTGACTGCGCTGGTCACGGGCCTGCACCAGGATCAGCGGTGCCCCGTTCGACGACCAGTGCACCCGGGCCAGGTACGGGAAGCGGGTCCGGTCCCAGACAATCTCGGTACGTGCCCCGTCCAGACTCATCACGAAGAGCCGCACCTCGGCATTGGCCGTCCCCGCGGCCGGATAGCCGACCTCTGCGGGCTTGTTGCCCGGGTGCGCGGGGTCGGCGATCCACCACCGCTGGACGGCGCTGTCGTCGACCCGGGCGACCAGCAGGCGGTCCGAATCGGGCGACCACCAAAAGCCCCGGTAGCGGCTCATCTCCTCCGCCGCCACGAACTCGGCGAGCCCGTACGAGGTGTGCGTGTCCTCCGGCTCGGCGACGGCACGGTCCCCGTCGCCCGATGCCCCCACGACCCGCAGGGCGCCGCGGGTGACATAGGCGATGTGCCTGCCGTCCGGGGAGGGGCGCGGGTCGATCACCGGGCCCGGAACCGGCAGGGCGCGCGCCGTGCCGGCCCGCAACTCGGCCACGTACACCTTGCCGGAGAGGGCGAACGCCGCCAACTCGGCCGCATCGTCCACCGCGTAGCCGACGATGCCCGCCGAACCCTCCCGCACCCGTTCGCGCCTGGCCCGCTCCTGCGGCGACAGCTTCTCCGCCGAACCCCCCAGCAGGGCCTCGGGGTCGGCGGCGATCCGCTCCTCACCGGTACCCGGGTCCAGCACCCAGAGACGGTTGGCCCGGTCCGTGCCGGACGACGAGCGGAGGAAGACCACCCGCGTCCCATCCGGTGAGACGGTGAAGGCCCGGGGTGCGCCCAGAGTGAACCGCTGGGTCCGGGCGTGCTGGCGGGCGAAGGACAGCTTCTGCGAGGTCATGGCTCCGAACCTAGCCCGGAGGGAGCCGCACGTGCGCCCCTCGTGCTGCTGTGCCCCGATCAATGCGTTGGCACGGATAGTTATGATCCGTAGCGCTCGGTGGGTATGAACCTGCTGGCTCCATGTGTGCTGCCCGTCCCGACCGTACTGATGGAGGTGAACCGCCGTGGCACTCTCGATTTCGGCGGTGGTGCTGCTGGCGATCGTCGTCTTCCTGCTGATCCGGAAATCCGGACTGAAGGGCGGACATGCGGTGGTCTGCGTGTTGCTCGGGTTCTATCTTGCGAGCTCGTCGATCGCGCCGACCATCTCGGAGGTGACGTCGAACGTGGCAGGCATGATCGGGGGCATCAAGTTCTGAGGTGGGGAGTCGGCCCGCACGGGGGCGGGCTCGTAGGGTGGACCCATGAAGGACCTTCCTGCCCGCCGTCTGCTCCTGGTGCACGCGCACCCCGACGACGAGTCGATCAACAACGGCGCCACCATGGCCAGGTACGCGGCCGAGGGCGTCCACGTCACCCTGGTGACGTGCACGCTCGGCGAGGAGGGCGAGGTCATCCCGCCGGACCTGGCGCACCTTGCCGCGGACCGCGACGACGCCCTGGGCGCCCACCGCGTCGGTGAACTCGCCGCCGCGATGAAGGAGCTCGGGGTCACCGACCACCGCTTCCTGGGCGGCCCCGGCCGCTTCCGCGACTCCGGAATGATGGGCACCGAGCAGAACCACAGGTCCGGCGCCTTCTGGGACGCGGACCTGGACGGCGCGGCCGGGCACCTCGTCGAGGTGATCCGCTCCGTGCGCCCCCAGGTCCTGGTCACCTACGACCCCGACGGCGGCTACGGCCACCCCGACCACATCCAGGCACACCGCGTCGCGATGCGCGCGGCAGAACTGGCCGCGGACCCCGCGTACGGCGACCCCGCCGGCGCCCCGCACACGATTGCGAAGATCTACTGGAACCGGGTGCCGCGGTCCGTGGCCGAGGAGGCCTTCGCCCGGCTCCGGGACGCCGCCCCTGACGCCTTCCCGGGGATCGCCGCCGTCGACGACGTGCCCGGCGTGGTGGACGACGCGGAGATCACCGCGGAGATCGACGGCTCGGCGTACGCCGCCGCGAAGACCGCGGCGATGAGGGCGCATGCCACCCAGATCGCCGTGGACGGGCCGTTCTTCGCTCTTTCGAACGACCTCGGGCAGCCCGTTTTCACCACCGAGTACTACCAGTTGGTGCGCGGGACCCGCGGCAGGGACGATGATGCCCGGGAGCACGACCTCTTCGCAGGCGTGCCGGACGTGGCGGCAGCACCGGGAGCACAGGCATGAGCAGCAGGCAGAGACAGCGGGCCGCATCGCAGTCGCCGCGCACCAACGCGCCGCCCGGAGGCCCCGGGCAGAGCGGTCTCGCCGCACCTCTCAACCCCGCACGGATCGCCCTGTACGTCGGTCTCGCGGTGCTGGGCGCCGTCGTCGGGCTCGCGGGCGCACTCGTCCAAGCGGGCCTGTTCCCGGGAGGGTTGCTGCTCGCGCTCGCCGCGTCGGCCGGACTGTTCTACGGGGGCCGGGTGCTCGCCCGGACCCAGCTCGGTGCGCTGGCACCGGCGGTGGGCTGGTTCATCGCCGTCGTCGTCCTGCTCAGCGGCCGTCCCGAGGGCGACTACGTCTTCGGTGAGGAGATCGGTCTGACGCTCTTCATGCTCGGCGGCATGGGTGTCGCTGTGATGTGTGCCACCATGTCGCGGCTGCCTTATTCGGCCACCAACACCGGCCGACCGGGCACGTGATGTGCCACATCCGCTCCCGGATTGCCCCCCTCCACGGTGAGGGGTGCATCCTTGTTTTCCCCGCGGGCGGAGAGTCTGTCGGCGGCGGCCAGTATGGTGGTGCGCGCGCCGAGCCGTCCCCTGGCCTGCGGCATGGGGGAAGTACGGGCGGCGGAGCCAATCGGGAGAACCTGCTTTGAGTCGTGAAACTGACAGTTCGTCCTCCGGGCCCCAGGGGCGCGGCGGAGCCGCGTACCCATCGGGTACGCCGCCGTACGGATCACGCCAGTATCCGTCGCTGCACCCGTCTCAGGACGGGCCGGAGGAGACTCCGGAGCCTGTGGATCCGCCTCGGCCCGAGGAGCCCAGAACCGAGACGACGCTGACGACGCGCATCCGGATCAACATCCCGGGTTCGCGTCCGATCCCGCCTGTCGTCGTACGTACGCCGATGAGTGACACCGGCACCTCCGGCGGCCGTCCGGACGCCGAGCGCACGGGCAGCACACCGAGGCCCGGCGCGCCCGCGCCGTCGTCCGGTGCTGCGGCGGGCGCCGGCGAGCGCGGCGGTTCGGGCCCCGACGCCCGGGACGGCCGGGCCGCCGAGGCGTCCGCCGAGAAGCCGGCCAGGGAGAAGAGCGGCAGCGACTGGTTCGCGCCGCGCAAGAACCCGGCGCCTGCGCCCGGCGCAGCGGCCCCCGGCCCTTCCGGCCCTCCTGCCGGCCCGTCCTCCACGGGCGGCGGACAGGGCGGCGGGCAGGGCCCGGCGCCGACACCGCCCCGTGCCGAACCGCCGTACTTCTCGGACGGTCCGCAGCCGGGCGCCCCGCGCCCCGGGCGCAGCGCCCTCGACGACATCGACGCGGACATTCCCGGTGGGCCCCGCTCCACGCCGAACCTCGGGGTGCGCACACCGGGTCCGTCCGGTCCGACCAACGGTCCGGTCACGGGCAGTTCGTCCCTGACGCCGAACCTCGACGGCATGCCCGGCATGGGCGGCCCGGCGGGTCCCGGCGGTCCGGCAGGCCCCAGGCCCGGCGGTCCGTCCCAGGGCGGCCCCGGCGGTCCGCTCGGCCCCGGTGGTCCCGGCGGCCCCTTCGGCCCCGGTGGTCCGTCCGGCCAGGGCGGACCCGGCGGCGTACCGCCCCGGATGTCCGACGACACGGCGATCCTGACGCCGCAGGCCGCGGCGCCCGCTCCCGGCCCCGCCGGCCATGTCTCCGGTGACACGCTCACGAGCGGCATCCCGGTCGTCCCGTCGGATTCGCGTCCGGCGTTCCCCGGTGGCCCCGGCGGCCCCCGTGCCGACCTGGGATCCGACGGCGCCATGGGCACCGGACCGGCAGGTCCGGGCCACCAGGCGGCCGCCCCGGCACCCAGGCCCGTACCGAAGGCCGCACCTCCCGCGAAGAAGGGCCGCTCCAAGCTGGTCCTCCTGGGTGCGGGCGTCTTCGTGCTGCTCGGCATCGCCTACGGCGCCGGACTGCTGATGAACCACTCCGAGGTCCCCAAGGGCACCACCGTCCTCGGCGTCGACATCGGCGGCGGCACGAAGGAGGAGGCGGTCACCAAGCTCGAGGCCGCCCTCGGGAAGCGCGCCGAGGCGCCCCTCCAGCTCTCCGTGGACGGCAAGGAGCAGAAGCTCGCCCCGGACAAGGCCGGACTCACCCTGGACAGCCAGGAGACCGTCCGCGGCGCCGCGGGCAGCGACTACAACCCGGTCTCGGTGATCAGCTCCCTGTTCGGCGGGGCACGCCCGGCCGACCCGGTGATCCCGGTCGACGAGGAGAAGCTCGGGGTCGCGCTGACCGACCTGGCGGGTGTCTCCGGATCCGCCAACGACGGCACGATCAAGTTCGAGCCGAACAAGGCCGTGGCCGTCCCCGGCAAGACCGGCAAGGCGCTGGACGTCAACCGGTCGATGATCTCCGTTCGCGATGCCTACCGCGCGCAGGTCCAGACCGGTAGGGCCGCCGTGGTCGAACTGCCCGTCGCCACCACCCAGCCCACGATCACCAAGGCCGAACTGGACCGGGCCATGAAGGAGTTCGCCGAGCCGGCGATGTCCGGGCTGGTCACCATCAAGGCCGGTCCCAAGCAGATCGACTTCGGTCCCGCGAGGTCCCTGCCGCAGATCCTGTCCATGAAGCCGGTCCAGGGCAAGCTGGTCGCGGTCTACGACAGGGAAGCGATCAACACCCTGCTGGACGGTGTCTTCGACGGCATCATGATCACCAAGGGCGACGGGAAGCAGCACGAGGTCAGCGCCACCGACGTGGCCCAGGCCATGCAGACCGCGCTGCTCGGCAAGACTCCCGCCGAGCGCACCGTCGCGATCAACCTCGGCGGCGAGGGCTGACCGGACGCTCCCTGTGGCCGCCCCTGTCCGGACTCCGGGCAGGGGCGGTGCCGTGTCGTCCCGGTCCGGCGGCTGCCACTGTCCGTCGTCCCGCCCCGGCCGGGACGACGGCGGCCCGGGCGGCAGTGCACGGGCGGGATCGCCGGTCCTCGCCGCGCCCGGCGTCGCCATCGGCTACCTTGCGAGCGGTGACGCGGTCCGCCCGGTCGCCCTTGGCCACCCATGCGTACCGGAAGGACACCGTGCGGGCGTGAGCGACGACGACGAGACGTACGCGGTGACGGCGGGCCCGCCGCAAGGCAGGCACCAGTTCGTCATCAAGCTGATGTGGATCGGCATCTGGCTCGCGTTCATGAGCGCACCGGTGAAGGACCTCCTCGGCGCAGACCACACGGGGTGGGCACGCGCGCTGGGCACCCTGGGGCTCGTGGTGTTCGTCGGGGTCTACCTCGTGCTGGTCTTCCGCCAGACGTCGAAAGGCATGGGACGGCATCGCGTCCTGTCCACGATCGCCTTCCTCGGCGCCCTCGCCGTACTCCTCGCGCTGACGTTCGGGGCCCCGTGGCTCGTCCTGTTCGTATACGTCTGCGTCTCGGCGGGCGCCACGCTGCCGATCCGGTACTCGCGTCTGCTGATCCCCCTGGTCTGCGCCGTGATGGTGGGGACCGGGCTCATCCTGCACGATGCCCGTGAGACCGTCACGGCGCTCGTCTTCCCCGCGCTCCTCGGCGGGTTCGCCATGACCGGCGTACGGCAGCTGATCCGCACGACCATCCAGCTGCGCGAGGCCCGCGCCACCGTCGCCCAGCTCGCCGCCAACGAGGAACGCCTGCGGCTCGCCCGCGATCTGCACGATCTGCTCGGGCACTCGCTCTCCCTGATCACGCTCAAGAGCGAACTGGCGGGCCGGCTGCTGCCCGGGGACCCCGACCGGGCGGCCGAGCAGGTCGCCGACATCGAACGGGTCAGCAGGCAGGCCCTCGTGGACGTGCGCAGCGCGGTCACGGGCTACCGGCGGCCGACCCTGCCCGGCGAACTGGCCGGGGCCCGTACCGCACTTGCCGCGGCGGGCATCACCGCCGACATACGGGCCGATGCCGCCGAAGGCGTGCCGGAGGAGCCGGAGGAGGTGCTCGCCTGGGGCATGCGGGAAGCGGTGACGAACGTCGTGCGCCACAGCGGTGCCCGGCGCTGCACGATCACCCTCACCCGGCGCCAGACCCTCGAAGGGCCCCTGCTCGAACTCGTCGTCGCCGACGACGGACGCGGCGCCCCGGGCCCGAAGGCGGGCAACGGGCTCACCGGCATCGCCGAGCGCCTGGCCGCGGTCGAGGGGACGCTCGTCACGGGACCGGCCGACGGCGGACCCGCCCCGGGCAAGGGCTTCGCACTGACCCTGTGCGTCCCCGTCACCTCCGGCCTAGGATCCACCGGATGAGCATGATCAGACTTCTCCTCGCCGAGGACCAGTCCATGGTGCGCGAGGCCCTGGCGGCACTCCTGGGCCTGGAGCCGGACATCGAGGTGGTCGCCCAGGTGGCCCGCGGGGACGAGGTGCTGGACGCGGCACGCGAACACCGCGTCGACGTCGCCCTCCTCGACATCGAGATGCCGGGCCGCACGGGAATCGAGGCGGCCGCCGAGCTTCACCGCGAGCTGCCCGGCGTCAAGATCGTCGTCGTCACCACCTTCGGACGCCCCGGCTATCTGCGCCGGGCCATGGAGGCGGGCGCGGACGCGTTCCTCGTCAAGGACGCCCCGGCGTCCCAGCTCGCCGCAGCCGTACGCAAGGTGCTGGCGGGCGAGCGGGTCATCGACCCGGCCCTTGCGGCTGCCGCGCTCGCCGACGGTGCGAGCCCGCTGACCGACCGCGAGCGCGATGTGCTGCGGGTGGCGGCGGACGGCTCCACCAACGCGGAGATCTCGGATGCGCTGCACCTCTCGCACGGGACCGTACGCAACTACCTGTCCACGGCGATCCAGAAGATGGCGGCCCGCAACCGCGCGGAGGCCGTCCGGATCGCCCGGGAGAAGGGCTGGCTCTAGGACCGGGCCGGCCGGTGAGGAAGGGAACCATGTCCACCAGATGGACTCTGACGATCGACTGCGCGCGTCCCGCGGAACTGGCCCGGTTCTGGGCGCTGGCGCTCGGATACGTGCAGAAGCCCCCGCCCGCCGGGTTCGCGAGCTGGGAGGCCTGGTTCACCCACCACGACATCCCGGAGGACGAGTGGGACGACGGCGCCTATCTGTCCGACCCGGACGGTGTGGGCCCCGCCCTGTCGTTCCAGAAGGTCCCGGAGTTCAAAGCGTCGAAGAACCGGGTGCACGTGGACGTGCAGGCCGGCGGTGGCCGCGAGACGCCCTGGGAGGTGCGGTGGCCGCGGGTCGTCGAGGCCCGGGAGCGGCTGACGGCCGCCGGTGCGACGGTGGTCGCGGAGTACGACATGCAGGGCAGGCCCGACCATGTGATGCTGGCGGACCCCGAGGGCAACGAGTTCTGCCTGGTCTGACTCCTGGGCCTCCCGCTCCGGTCCCGTTCCGCCCGACAGGGCACTGAGCGCGCAGAAGGAACGGGGCCCGGCCGCTCCCGGGCCAAGGGCCC
>NZ_JBHTRI010000060.1:0-16287 GCF_042796085.1 Streptomyces sp. NPDC056452 | reverse complement strand
GCCCCGGACCGGTTGGTCCGGGGCGGGGCGCCGCCGTATGTCAGCTCGGGCCTAGCGCAGGGCCGGCGGGGCGTCGGCGGGAGCCGTGCCCCACGCGGAGGGCTCGCTGCCCACCTCGAAGGAGAGCGAACGTGCCGAGCGGATGTCCTCGGTGGTGAGGTACGTCCTGGACTGCTCCGTCCCGTCGAGCCGGGCCGACTGGATGTAGCGGTCGGTGTCCGACGTACCGGGAGCCCGCACGGTGAACGAACCCCGCGGGTAGTAGCGGCGGTCCAGCGTCAGGTCGACCCGGTCGAAGACGGGCGTGGACAGGCCCCAGGTGTCGGTACCGGGCTGGACCGGGAAGATCCCGATCGAGGAGAGCACGTCCCAGGCGGACATGGTGCCCACGTCGTCGTTGCCCGTCATACCGGTCGGGGTGTCGGTGAAGAGGGTGAGCGCACCGTGGACCACGTCGGTCGTCTTCCACGGCTGCCCGGTCGACAGGTAGGTGTACGGGGCGATCAGGTCGGGCTCGTTCTGCGGGTTGTACTTGTCGGCGTTGTAGTAGTCGTACGGGCCGTTGACCCACACTTCGCGCACCGTCTTCGCCGGGTCGGCGAGCAGCTGCTCGTACGCGAAGAAGGAGTCGAGGCGCTCGTTCGTCGCGTCGGTGCCGCCGATCAGACCGACGAGGCCGGGCAGGTCCTGCGGGACGAGCCACTGGTACTGCCAGGACGTGCCCTCGTGGAAGCCCTCGCTCTTCGCGGGGTCCGCGGGCCCGGCGAAGGCGCCCTTCTCGTCGCGGGAGCGGAAGAAGCCGGTCGAGCTGTCGAAGATCCGGTGGTAGTTCTGCGCACGCTCCCGGTAGCGACGGGCGTCGTCGTCGTGGCCGAGATCGGCGGCCATCTCGCCGAGCATCGCGTCCGACAGCGCGTACTCGAGCGTCGCGGAACCGCCGTGGTCGTAGTCGGAGTCACCGGGCTTGGCGTGCGGACGGCCCTTGATGTACGGGGCGAATCCGTCCGCGAGGTACTCCTTGTTGGCCTCGCGGCCGACGGCCGGGGAATCGGCGGGCGGGACGCCGTCCGCGTTCTTCTTCAGGGTGCGGTACGCCTGTTCCTCGTACCCCTTGAGAAGTCCCTGCTGGTAGGCGTTGGTGAGGTAGGGGGTGACGGGGTCACCGGTCATGATGTTCGTCTCGACCGTGCCGTAGCCCCACTTGGGCAGCCAGCCGCTCTGCTCGTCGATCTTCAGGACGGAGATCGCCATGTCCCGGGCCTCGCGCGGGGCGAGCAGGGAGAGCAGTTGGGCCTGGGTGCGGTAGGTGTCCCACAGCGACCAGTTCTGGTAGTACCTGTAGCCCTTGGCCCGGTGGATCTTCTGGTCCCACCCGGTGTAGCGGCCGTCCACGTCCTGGCCGGTGTTCGGGCCGAGGAAGGAACGGTAGAGCGAGGAGTAGAAGGTGCGCCGCTGGGTCTCGGTCCCGCCCTGCGCGCGTACGTCGTCCAGGCGGTCCTCCCACGCGGCCTGTGCGGCGCGGGCGACCTTGTCGAAGCTGCGGCCGCCCTCGGCGCGCAGGTTGCCGGCGGCGCCGGCCGCGTCGACGTAGCTGATGGCGGTGGTGGCCTCGACGGTCCGGTCCTTCGTGGTGTCGAAGCGGACCCAGGCACCGTTGCCCGCGGCGCCGGTGGACTCCTGGGCGTCGGTGACCGCACCGTCCTTCCAGGTGCCGGAGTCGGCGAAGGGGCGGTCGAACCGGGTGACGGTGTAGAGCGTGTACGGCTTGGTGTCCTGGCAGAACCCCCGCCCGGTGATGGCCGTGCGGACCGTGCGGGAGTCCAGCACCTCCACCGTGGTGCTGACCGTGCGGTGCAGCGACTGACCGGCGTTGATCAGGACGTTGGCCTTGTCGGTGGCCGGAAAGGTGTACCGCTGGACGCCGGTGCGCTCCGTGGCGGTCAGTTCCGCGTTGATCCCGCCGTACGAGGTGAGTCCGACCTGGTAGTAGCCGGGGCTCGCCTTCTCGTTGTCGTGGCTGAACCCGGACGCGTACTTCGTGTTGTCCGTCTCGGTGATGTCCCCGGTGGTGGGCAGCACGGGGAGGTCGCCGCCGAGGCCGCAGCCGACGCCGGAGATGTGGGTGCTGCTGAAGCCCCGGATCTGGTCGTCCGTGTAGTCGTACCCGACGGCGTGGCCGGTGTCCGGCGAGAGCTGGACCATGGAGAACGGGACGGCCGCACCGGGGTAGGTGTTGCCCTCGTTCTGAGTGCCGATGAAGGGATTCACCAGATCGGTCAGCCGGCCCTCGGCGCGGGGGGCCGCCTGTGCCGCGGGGCCGGTGGTGAGAACGCCGCCGAGAAGCGCGACAGCTGCGAGCGTGGCCGCCGGTCCGCGCAGTCTCGGCCGTTGGGTCCGGTGCATGGGGAAGTTCCTCCTTGGACAGCGTTGACAACGTTGTCGGAGTGCGTCCGTACATCGTTGCAAGAACAGGCAGTGGCATGACAACACGGCACCGAGCCGCTGTCCAGGTTCACGGCACACAGAACTCGGCGACAGGACTCGCCCGCACCTGGTTTTCTCCGATTCCTTCGGGTTTCGGGTACTCACCGCATCGGACCGTCAGCGCTCCGTGTGTCGCAGGGCCCATCTTCTGAGGCCTGAGGCAAGGAGGACTACCGTCGAGAGGAGGACGTAGGAGTGATGTACGTACTACTGGAGCAGTACGCCGAATCGCCGCCTCAAGGACGACGACTGGGCGGCTCCGACAGGACATCGTGGTGTACATGAGTTCCCTTGCGCTGTCCGTGCTGCTGTCACTGATCTCCGCGGTCGCCTATGCGGCCGGGGCGATCGTCCAGGAGCGCGTGGCCGCGGGCGGTCACGACCGCCCGTACGCACCGGTGCGCAACGCCGTCTGGTGGGCGGCCGTGGCGCTCAACGGTGTGGGCGCGGTGCTGCACGTGGTGGCACTGGCCTACGGACCCCTCAGCCTCGTCCAACCGCTCGGCGCCCTGACCATTGTCTTCGCCCTGCCGATGGCGGCGCTCTTCGTCCACCGCAGGGCGGGGAGGACTGCCTGGCGCGGCGCGATCATGGCCACGGTGGGCCTGGCCGGCCTGCTGGCCCTCACGGGCAACGCGGGCTCGCACACCCTGGCGGGACCCGAGCAGTTGGTGCTGGCGGCCGGGACGTTCGGCGCGGTGGCCGTCGTGACCGTTCTCGCCAAGGGCCTGCACCGCCCCATGGCGCGCAGCGTGGTGCTGGCCACGGGCGCCGGAGTGGCCTTCGGAATGGCCTCGGTGTTCACCAAGACCGTGGCGATGGAGTGGACGTCCGGCTCGGTGGGTTCGGGTCTGCCGACGCTTCTGGTGATCGCCGGCCTGGCCGCCTCGGGGCTGCTCCTCTCCCAGGCCGCGTACCGCGGCGCCGGGCTGACCGCGCCGCTCGCGACGGTCACCGTGGTCAATCCGGTGGTCGCCGCCGCGGTGGGTCTCACGCTCTTCGGGGAGCAGTTCCGCTACGGCATCACCGGCACGGTACTGGCGCTCAGCTGCGGTGCGGTGGCGGCGGGCGGGCTGGTCCTGCTGACCACGCAGAGGCTGGCCGCGGAGCGTACGGGGGCCCACGGGCTGGGGTCGCAGCGGTCGTCCGCAGTCGATACGGGCAATGAGGCGCCAGAGGCCCACGGAAGCCGGCGCCTGGTGGTCCCCGAGCCGCCGAAGGCCCTGCCCTCCCCCGCGAAGGCGGCACCGGATCCGTTTCCGGCACCGACCGCCCTGCCGCTGAACCACGCGGCGGGGCGTGTGGAGTTCAAGGGGCAGCGGGAGCGGCCGTTGGCAGGCCCTGCCCGCCGCGGCGACTTATCCCGCCCGGAGCAGGGCGCAACGGGACCGCACAGCGGTGTTCAGATGCTGACGCCGCCTGCCCTGAGATAGGCGAGCGGGTCGACGTCGGAGCCGTAGCCGGGGCCGGTCCGGATCTCGAAGTGCAGATGCGGGCCCGTGCTGTTGCCGGTGGATCCCGAGCGCGCGATCCGCTGGCCGCCGCCGACCTGCTGGCCCTCGCGTACATGAAGCGAGGACAGGTGCGCGTACTGGCTGTACCTGCCGTCGCTGTGGCGGATGACGATCTCGTAGCCGTACGCCCCCGCCCAGCCGGCCGAGACGACCTTCCCGGACGCCACGGCCTTCACCGAGGTTCCGGTGGGCACGGGGAAGTCGACGCCTGTGTGGTAGCCGCTGGACCATGAACCCGCCTGGTGGTACGGGGTTCCGGTCCGGGCCGTCACGGGTGCGGTGAGGCCGGAGTGCTGCTTGGCCGACTGCTTGGGCTTGGCGGCGGGCTTCGCGGCCTGCTCGGGCGCAGCCTTCTGCGTTGCTTTCGGTGCGGCGGCCTTCTGAGTGGCCCGCTCCTTCGGCGTGACCTTCTGCTTCGAGGCGTCCCGCTCCGGGCCCGCGGAACCGGCGTGCTCCCGCCAGGACTCGTTCGTCGCCGCGGGTCGGGCAGTCTTCGGTGTCTCCGCCACGTCGAGGCTCAGCCGCTGTCCCGGCAGGATGAGGTCGGGGTCGTCACCGACGACAGCGCGGTTCGCCGAGTAGAGGCGCTGCCAGCCGCCCTGGACCCGTTCGGCCTCGGCTATGCCGGAGAGGGAGTCGCCACGGGCCACGGTGTACGACTCACGCTTGCCCGGCACACTGGTGGGCGACGCGGACGCCTTGCCGGCCCGGGCGTCCGGGGCGGCCTTCGCCGAGCCGGACTGCGGTGCGGTCTTCGGTGCGGCCTTCGCACCCGTCTTCGCCACGTCGACGCCGCGCTTCGTCTGCGGGGCGATGTCGGGGGCGTCGCCGCCCCGCGTAAGCCCCGCCCGCACCGAGCAGGCCGGCCAGGCGCCCGGCCCCTGCCCCTCCAGCACCTTCTCGGCGACGGCGATCTGCTGGTCCTTGGTGGCCAGGTCGGCGCGCGCGGCGTAGGCCGTTCCGCCGAAGGCCGCCCAGGTCGAGCGGGTGAACTGCAGGCCGCCGTAGTAGCCGTTACCCGTGTTGATGTGCCAGTTGCTCGTCGACTCGCATGCGGCGACCTTCTCCCACACATCGGTCGAGGCGGCTCCCGCCGAAGCGGCCGTGAGGAGCGGCAGCGCGATGCCCGCGCCGCCCGCCGTGACCGTGAGCGAGGCACGGTTGATCCGGCTGGGCTGGTATCTGCGGTGCCGTCCGTTCGCGGCCATGACTTGGCTCCCCCACTGGCAGTAGGACACGTCGCAAGCGGCCAACTTAGGTGCAGACGACGGGTGGTGACAAGTGAGTGGCCGCTGTTCCGTCGCCCGTGGCCCCCGACGCGACCCCCCATTGACAGAGCCGGCACCGCCCGGCGACGCTGTGCCCAGCACACCGGGAGAGCGCTCTCCAACAGGAGGCGCGGGTGAGGGGCAGGGCCGCATGACGGATGAAGAGATCGACCGCCTGCTGGAGAAGCTGGACCTCGGGCAGAAGGTACGCCTGCTGACGGGCTCCACCACCTGGCGGACACACGGGGAACCGGCCGTCGGTCTGCGCCCGTTGACGTTCTCCGACGGACCGGCAGGGGTACGGGGTGAGGCCTGGGACGAACGGGAGACCTCCCTCGTCCTGCCCTCGCCGACCGCGCTCGCCGCCGCATGGGACGAGCGCCTGGTGACGGAACTGGGTGCGCTGCTCGCGGCCGAGGCCCGCGGCAAGGGCGTCGACGTCCTGCTCGCCCCCACACTCAACCTGCACCGGTCCCCCCTGGGCGGGCGGCACTTCGAGTGCTTCTCGGAGGACCCGCTGCTCACCGGGCGCACGGGGGTCGCACTGATCAGGGGCATCCAGTCGGGCGGCGTGGCCGCCACCGCCAAGCACTTCGTCGGCAACGACTCCGAGACCGACCGGCTGACCGTCGACGTACGGATCGACGAGCGGACCCTGCGCGAGGTCTATCTGGCCCCGTTCGAGGCGGCCGTCGAGGCAGGCGTGTGGGCGGTGATGTCCGCGTACAACCAGGTCAACGGCTGCACCATGGCCGCGTCCCCGCTCCTGGAGCAGCCGCTGAAGAGCGAGTGGGGGTTCGACGGGCCCGTGGTCTCCGACTGGGGCGCGGTGCGCACGCTGCTCGACACCGCGGGCTCGGCGCAGGACCTGGCCATGCCGGGTCCGCGCGGCCCATGGGCGGACGGCCTGCTCGCCGCCGTGGAACAGGGGCTCGTGGAACAGGAGTTGCTGGACGACAAGGTACGGAGGCTGCTGCGGCTGGCCGGCCGGGTGGGCGGGCTGGGCCGGCCGGAGCTGGTGTGGCGTCCCGCCGTCTCCCCCGTCACCCAGCGCGCTCTGCTGCGCAGGGCCACTGCGGCGGGCGCCGTCCTGCTGCGCAACGAGGGCGGGCTCCTGCCGCTGGATCCGGCGGGGCTGCGCAGCATCGCCGTGATCGGGGCGCCCGCCCGCAACGTACGGATTCAGGGCGGGGGCAGCGCGGAGGTGTTCCCGGCCTCCGTCGTGTCACCGCTGGAGGGGATCCAGCGGGCGGTGGGCGGCGGCACACGGGTGACGTACGCCCCGGGGCAGGCGCCGTCCGCCCTGCCCCGCCCCCTGGACCGGTCCTGGGCCCGCGATCCGCGCAGCGGCGAACCGGGGGTGCTCGTCCGGCTGCTGGACGCGGCGGGCGCCGAACTCCACGCGGAGCACCGGCTGTCCGGCCGGATCGTGGAGCCTTCGGTGAGGGTGGACGGGGCCGAGACGGTGGAGATCCGGGCGCTGGTCAGGCCGGACACCGGGGGGAGGTGGACCTGGGCGGTCGGCGGCTGGGGGCCGATGTCGCTGAGCGTCGACGGCCGGGAGGTGCTCGCCGGGACGTTCCCGCTCGACAGCGACGATCCGACGCGTGTCCATGTCGCGCCTCCGTACCGGCCGGCCGAGGCGGTGCTGAAGGCGGACACCGAGGTCGAGGTCGTCGCCCGGCGCGGCCTGGCGCCGGGGACGGGTGTGGCCACGGTTCTGGCGGCCGCTCCCCCGGCGGGTGACGACGCCGCGGCGCTCGCGGCCGCAGTGGCCGCGGCGCGGTCCTCGGATGTCGCGGTGGTCGTCGTGGGCACCACCGAGGAGAGCGAGTCGGAGGGCCACGACCGTGAGGGGCTGAGCCTGCCGGACGGCCAGGACGAGCTCGTCCGGGCGGTGGTGCGGGCCAACCCGCGCACGGTGGTGATCGTGAACTCGGGCGGCCCGGTGGCCCTGCCGTGGCACACCCTGGTCCCCTCCCTGCTGCTGGCCTGGTTCCCCGGCCAGGAGGCCGGCCACGGGCTCGCGGACGTCCTGTTCGGCCGTACCGAGCCGGGGGGCCGGCTGCCGACCACGTGGGGCGCCGCCGAGGAGGACGTCCCGGTGCTCACGACCTGCCCGGACGCGGGGGTGCTGCGCTACGAGGAGGGGCCGGACATCGGCCACCGCGCCTGGCTGCGCGCGGGCACGGCGCCGGCCTACTGGTTCGGGCACGGGCTGGGCTACACGCAGTGGGAGTACGAGGAGCTGTCGCCGCCAAGGACGGTGAGGGCCGGGGAGGCCTTCGACGTACAGGTACGGCTGCGCAACACCGGAAGTCGGCGCGGGCGTGAGGTCGTTCAGGTCTACCTGTCCCTCGCCGCCTCCGGAGCGGAGCAGCCGGTGCGCAAGCTGATCGGCTACGCGGCGGTCGAGGCCGACCCGGGGCAGAGCGCCGTGGCGACGGTCCGGGTCGCGGGCCGGGCGGCGGCCCGCTGGTCCACGGTCCGGTCGCGGTGGGAGACGGATCCCGGCGAAGTCCGGCTGCTGGCCGGGCGGTCGGCCGGGGACCTGCCGCTGGAGGCGGGGCTCGCGCTGGGCGAGCCCGTGTCCGGGCATGGACCCATCGAGAAGGGAGAGCGCTCTCCTCAACTGCTCCACTGATGCTATAAATGCGCTCATGACGGATGACCAGCGATCGGCCGGTGCGGCACCCACCCTGGAGGACGTGGCGAGGGCGGCCGGCGTTTCGCGCGCGACCGTCTCGCGGGTCATCAACGGGGTGCGCAATGTCGACCCCGTCATCCAGGAGGCCGTGCGCCAGGCCGTCTCCGTCACGGGCTACGCGCCCAACCGCGCGGCCCGCTCCCTGGTCACGCGGCGGGCGGACGCCATCGTCCTGGTCGTGTCGGGTGCGGGTGTCGAGACGGACGAGGGGGACGGAGCGGGGGCGTCCGACGCAAGCTCCTTCACCGCCCGGGTCTTCGCCGACCCGTTCTTCGGACGGGTGGTGACAGGAGTCGTCAACTACCTGCGGCCGCGCGGGATGCACCCGGTCCTGATGTTCGCCGAGACCCCGCGGGCCCGGGACGAGGTGGTGTCCTACCTGCGGCAGGGCAGCGCCGACGGGGCGCTGATCGTGTCGACCCACGCCGAGGACCCGCTGCCGGGACTGATCACGGACGCGGGACTGCCCGCGGTGCTGTACGCGCGTCCCGCACGGCCCGTACGGATCAGCTACGTCGATCTGGCCAACCGGGAGGGGGCCGGGCTCGCCGCCGAACATCTGCTGGCGCGCGGCTGCCGTCGGATCGCCACGATCACCGGCCCGCTGGACGTGCCCGCGGGGCAGGAGCGCCTGGCCGGCTTCCGGGACACGATGGCGCGGCGCGGACACCCGTACATCCCGATCGCCGAGGGGCAGTTCACCCAGGAGAGCGGCGAGGCCGCGATGGAGCGGCTGCTGACGGAACACCCCGACCTGGACGGGGTGTTCGCGGGGAACGACCTGATGGCCATGGGCGCCTGCCATGTCCTGCGGGAGCACGGCAGGCGGGTGCCCGCGGACGTGGCCGTGATCGGCTTCGACGACAGCAGCGCGGCCTCCGCCTGCCGGCCGCCGCTCACGACGGTGCGGCAGCCGGTGGAGGACATGGCGGCGGAGATGGCGCGACTGCTGCTGGACCGGCTCGCGTCACCGGACAGTCCGGCGACCTCGGTGATCCACGAACCGGCCCTCGTGGTACGGGATTCCGCCTGACGCTCCGGCCGGGCCTCCGGTGCGGTCCCGGCCCGGTCCGGCTGAGTGCGCGGCGTCGCCCGGAAGGGCTTACCATCCTGTGCCCTGACAGATCGCCGACTCCTGAGGAGCATCAGCACTCATGCGCATGACCCGTCTCACCACCGCTGTCCTGGCCACCGCACTCGGCTTCACCGGTGCGCTCGTCACCGGCTCGAGCGCCGGCGCCTCGGCCCAGCTCGCATGCCAGTACAAGGTCGTGTGGCCGACCGCCGGGGTGTACGAGAACCCGAACCCGAACAGTGTGGTCGTCAAGACCAAGCACGCCGGTGACATAGTCGGCGCTTCGACCTGTGAGGGCGCGGGCTACAACGAGTACAGCTACGCGATGGTCACCACCGACGCGGCGGCCGACGGCCGGGGCTGGATGCGCGTGGAGGCGCTCGTCCAGATCTGACAGCCTTTTCGCAGACTCCTCGCACGTCGGGGGTAGCGCCCGGGCAGCCCCGGGTACGCCCCCGACGGACGGGGTGCCTCACCGGCAACCGAGGATCCCGTCGCACGGCAAGGCTTGGACCGCCGCGCCCCGGCGTCGGCGGGGCCGTGCGCCGCCCCGGCCGTCGGGCGGTCCGGCTCAGCCCGCCGGAGTACGGCTGCGCAGGGCCGTCGCGGCCGTCCGGGCCGGACCGGGCGCGTTGTTCGGATCCGGAGCCGTCGCGGGCCGGCTGCCCCCGCGGGCCAGGAAGTCGGACAGGGGCAGTGTCGCGGCGCCCACCGTGACCGCGTCCGGACCGAGGTGGCCCATCTCGATCGTGGTGCGGGCCACCGCGTGCCTCAGCGCGTACTCCTGGGCGTACCGCCGGATGTCCGGGAGCAGATGAGGGCCGATCAGCAGCCCGGCCCAGCCGCCGAGCAGGATCCGGTCGGGCAGGAACAGGTTGACCAGGTCGGCCAGGGCGGCGCCCAGATACTCGGCCGTCTCGTCCAGGATGGCGACCGCCACCGGGTCCGGGGCGGTGCGGCCCGGTCCTGGGTAGGCGGCGGCGAGGAGCGCGGCGAGGGCGGCCTCGTCGTCGGTGTCCGCGGGCAGCGGGCCGCCGGCCTCGTGCCAGCGCTCGCGCATGGCCTCCGCACCGGCGTACGCCTCCAGGCAGCCGATCGAGCCGCAGCGGCAGCGGCGGCCCCGCACCTGGACGGTGGTGTGGCCCCACTCCAGGGCCGCGTTCGACAGGTCCTCGTCGAGGATCTCTCCCCTGTTGACGCTGGCGCCCACGCCTGAGCCGATGAGGGCGATGGCCGCGACCTCGGCGCCCCGGCCTCCGCCGAACCACATTTCGGCCTGCCCCAGCGTCTTGGCGCCGTTCTCGATGAAGAACGGCACCTCCGGCGGTACATCGACGGCCTCGCGGAGCATCCGCTCGAAGGGGACCGCGCTCCAGCCGATGGTCTGGCCGTGCACGACCGCGCCCCGGCCGTCGGCTGCTCCGGACGCCTCGCGTTCGACGATGCCCGGCACCCCGATGCCGATCCCGAGCAGCCGGCCCGGGTCGGCACCCGCGTCGCGCAGGACATCGGCCACCCCGGTACGGACGTGCCTGACGATGCGGTCGACGTCGTAGCCGTGCTGGGCGAGCAGGCGTTCGGTGCGGGCCAGTTCCGTGAGCGACAGGTCGAAGAGCTCGACGCGGACCCGGGTCTCACCGATGTCGATCCCCACGAACAGGCCCCCACCGGGCGCGACCCGCAGCAGGGTACGGGGGCGCCCACCGTCGGAATCAACGATTCCGGCCTCCTCCAGGAGACCCTCCGAGGCCAGCTCGGCGACCACGTTGCTGATGGAGCCCGAACTCAGCCCCGTCGCGGGGCCGAGCTCCTGACGGCTCAGCGGGCCGTCGAAATACAACCGTTGCAATACCCTCGCCCGATTGCCCCTTCGCAGGTCACGCACGGTCCGTCTGCTGCGCTCAGCCATGTTGCTCCCTTCGTTCCGGAAACATACCCCGCCCTCACCCCTTGACGCACACTTCCTTCACCTCTTAAATCACGTCATAAATTAAGTGAAGGACGGCCGTTCGGGTCCCGAACGATGCCATCCCCGGAAAGGGGCCACCTTTCATGCGTCACCTCAGAGCCGCAGCAGCCGTCACCCTCGCCATGTCCGTCGCGGCCGGAGTCACCGGCTGCGGAGGCGGCACGTCGTCGTCCGGCGGCAGCAACGAATCACCCAAGACCCTCACGTACTGGGCGTCCAACCAGGGCCCCAGCATCGAGGCCGACAAGAAGATCCTCACTCCCGAGCTGAAGAAGTTCGAGAAGGAGACCGGCATCAAGGTGAAGCTGGAGGTCGTCCCCTGGGCCGACCTGCTGAAGCGGATCCTCGCCGCCACCACGTCCGGCCAGGGCCCCGACGTGCTGAACATAGGCAACACCTGGTCGGCCTCGCTCCAGGCCACCGGGGCGCTGCTCCCGTGGGACGACAAGAACTTCGAGGCGATCGGCGGCCGTGACCGCTTCATCGACTCGGCCGTCGCGTCGGCCGGCAAGGAGGGCGAGCCGCCCGCCGCGGTTCCGCTGTACTCGCTGGCGTACGCGCTCTACTACAACAAGGCGATGTTCGCCGAGGCCGGCATCACCACTCCGCCCGCCACCTGGGACGAGCTGGTGGCCACCGGCAAGAAGCTGTCCAAGGACGGCAAGTGGGGGCTGGGCGCCGAGGGCGCGAACCTCTCGAACAACATCCACCAGGCCTTCGTCCTCGGCCAGCAGCACGAAGCCGACTTCTTCGACGCGTCCGGCAAGGCGACCTTCACCTCCGACGGTGCGGTCGCCGCTGTGAAGCAGTACGTCGACCTGATGGCCAAGGACAAGATCATCGCCCCGGGCAACGCGGAGTACGCCCAGAACCAGTCACTCACGGACTTCGCCAAGGGCAAGACCGCGATGGTGCTGTGGCAGGCCGCCGCGACCACCTTCGCCGCCCAGGGCATGAAGCCCGAGGACTGGGGTGTCGCCCCCGTCCCCGTGGAGTCGGGCGTCCCCGGCACCGGCAAGAACACCAACTCGATGGTCGCCGGCATCAACATGGCCGTGTTCAAGAACACCAAGAACATCGACGGCGCCAAGAAGTTCGTGAAGTTCATGACGAGCGACGAGGAGCAGAAGCTCCTCAACAAGACCTACGGCGCGATTCCCCCGGTCAAGGCCGCCCAGGCCGACGCGGCGTTCTCGGCGCCCGACCTGAAGGTCCTGCGCGACACGCTCGCCACGAGCGCCGCCCCGCTCCCCCAGGTGCCCAACGAGTCGCAGTTCGAGACCGCCGTGGGAACGGCGATCAAGGAGCTGTGGGCCGAGGCCGCCGCCGGGAAGCCGATCACCACCGAGACCGTCAAGGCGCGCCTGGACAAGGCCCAGCAGACGATGCAGCAGTGAGGCACTCTTCATGACCGCCGTGACCACCGATCCCCACGTCGACAAGTCGGACAGGGTGACGAGCACGGGCACCGGGGATGCGCGCAGGAGACTGCCGCGCATCCCCGACCGGATCCGCCGTGGCGGACTGCCCTATCTCCTCCTGCTCCCCGCCGTCCTGCTCGAACTCCTGATCCACATCATCCCGATGGCCATCGGGATCGTGATGAGCTTCCGCCAGTTCACGCAGTTCTACATCAACAACTGGGGCGGGGCGCCCTGGATCGGACTCGACAACTACAGCATCGCCGTCGACTTCAACGCCCCGATCGGCGAGGCACTGCTCCACTCGTTCCTCGTCACCTGTGTCTTCACCTTCTTCGCCGTCGGTCTGGCCTGGCTGTTCGGAATCGCCGCAGCGATCATGCTGCAGGAGAGCTTCCGCGGCCGGGGCTTCCTGCGGGCGGTGTTCCTCGTCCCGTACGCCCTGCCGGTCTACGCGGCCGTCATCACCTGGGCCTTCATGTTCCAGCGGGACAACGGGCTGGTGAACCACGTGGTCCACGACCAGCTGGGGCTGACGGACGAGCCGTCGTTCTGGCTGATCGGCGACAACAGCATCTACGCGCTGATCATCGTCTCGGTCTGGAAGGGCTGGCCGTTCGCCTTCCTCATGCTGATGGCCGGGCTGCAGAACATCCCGCGCGAGCTGTACGAGGCCGCCTCGATCGACGGCGCCGGCGTCTGGCAGCAGATCCGCAAGATCACGCTGCCCTCGCTGCGGCCCGTCAACCAGGTCCTGGTGCTCGTGCTGTTCCTGTGGACGTTCAACGACTTCAACACGCCGTACGTGCTGTTCGGGAAGGCGGCGCCCGAGAACGCCGACCTGATCTCGATCCACATCTACCAGTCCTCGTTCGTCACCTGGAACTTCGGCAGCGGCTCGGCGATGTCCGTCCTGCTGCTCCTCTTCCTGCTGGTCGTCACGGCCGTCTACCTGTTCTTCACCTCACGCGGAAGGAAGGGCTCCCATGGCTAGCCACGCCCGGTCCCCCATGGCCGCACCGCAGTCCTTCCTCTGGACCCGCCGGATCGTCCTGACCCTGCTCGCGGGCTTCGTCCTGCTGCCGGTGTACGTCATGGTCAGCAGCTCGCTCAAACCGCTCCAGGACGTGTCGGGGAAGTTCCAGTGGCTCCCGTCCGAGCTGACCGTCCAGCCGTACTTCGACATCTGGGAAACCGTCCCGCTCGCCAAGTACTTCGTGAACTCGCTGATCGTCGCGACGTCCGCGACGGTGCTCTCGGTGACCATCGCGGTGTTCTCGGCGTACGCGGTGAGCCGCTACAGCTTCCGCGGCAAGCGGGTCTTCACCGTCACGGTGCTCTCCACACAGATGTTCCCGGGGATCCTCTTCCTGCTGCCCCTGTTCCTGATCTTCGTCAACATCGGCAACAGCACCGGTCTCGCCCTGTACGGCTCGCGCGGCGGGCTGATCCTCACCTACCTGACGTTCTCGCTCCCCTTCTCCATCTGGATGCTGATCGGCTACTTCGACTCCATCCCGAAGGACCTGGACGAGGCGGCACTGGTGGACGGCTGCGGCCCGGTCAGGGCCCTGTTCCAGGTCGTCGTGCCGGCCGCGGTGCCGGGGATCGTCGCCGTGTCCGTGTACTCGTTCATGACGGCCTGGGGCGAGGTGCTCTTCGCCTCCGTGATGACCAACGACGAAACCCGCACCCTGGCCGTGGGACTCCAGGGATACGCCACCTTGAACGACGTCTACTGGAACCAGGTCATGGCGGCATCGCTGGTGGTCAGCGTGCCCATCGTCGCGGGATTCCTGCTCCTGCAGCGCTACCTCGTCGCCGGGCTCACCGCGGGCGCCGTCAAGTGACCGAAACGGAAAGGCAGTCAGTGAACAACCTCAACGCCCTCCCGGCCGATTTCACCTGGGGCGTCGCCACGGCTGCGTACCAGATCGAGGGAGCGGTGGCCGAGGACGGCCGCTCCCCCTCGATCTGGGACACGTTCTCGCACCTCCCCGGGACCATCGACAACGGTGACACCGGCGACGTGGCATGCGACCACTACCACCGGGTCCCCGAGGACATCGGCCTGATCAAGCAGCTCGGCGCGGACGCCTACCGCTTCTCGCTCGCCTGGCCGCGGATCGTGCCGGGCGGCGACGGACCGGTGAACAAGGCGGGTCTCGACTTCTACGACCGGCTGGTCGACGGTCTCCTGGACGCCGGGATCACCCCGTTCGCCACGCTCTACCACTGGGACCTTCCGCAGGCACTGCAGGACCGCGGCGGCTGGACCGTCCGCGAGACCTCCGAGCACTTCGCGGCGTACACCTCCGTCGTCGTCGAACGCCTCGGTGACCGGGTGAAGGACTGGGCGACCCTCAACGAGCCGCTCTGCTCCGCGTGGGTCGGCCACCTGGAAGGGAGGATGGCGCCGGGTCTGACCGACCTGACGGCCGCCGTCCGCGCCTCGTACCACCTCCACCTCGGCCACGGTCTGGCCGTGCAGGCGATCCGCGCACAGTCCCCGGACGCCCGCGTCGGCATCGTCAACAACCTCAGCCCGATCGAGCCGGCGAGCGCCGGCGAGGCCGACCGCGCCGCCGCCGTCCGCGCCGACGGCCACGTCAACCGCTGGTGGCTCGACCCCATCCACGGCCGCGGCTACCCGCAGGACATGGTCGATCTGTACGGGGTCGAACTGCCCGTGCGGCCCGGCGACCTGGAGACCATCGCGGCGCCCCTGGACTGGCTGGGCGTGAACTACTACTTCCGCCAGGTCGTCACCGCCGACGAGCGCGGGCCCGTACCGAACGCCAAGCAGATCTACCTGCCCGGCTCACGGCACACCCACATGGACTGGGAGGTCCACTCCGACGGGCTGGAGCAGCTGCTGCTGCGCCTCACCGAGGAGTACGGCGCGCAGCGCATCTACGTCACCGAGAACGGCGCGGCCTATCAGGACGTCGTCCAGGCCGACGGCTCGGTGCACGACCCGGAGCGCACCCAGTACCTCGAGGAGCACCTGGAGGCCTGTGCCCGCGCCGTGCGCAAGGGCGCACCGCTGGCGGGCTACTTCGCCTGGTCGCTGCTGGACAACTTCGAATGGGCATACGGCTACGACAAGCGCTTCGGCCTGGTCCACGTCGACTACGCCACCCAGCGCCGCACGATCAAGAGCAGCGGCCGGCGCTACGCGGAGCTGATCCGCGAGGCCTCGGGCGGCAGGTCCCGCAAGGCGGCCTGAGCCCGGCCCCCGACGACGGCCGGAGCCCCCGGACACGGCATCCACGGATGCCCGTGCCCGGGGGCTCCGGCCGTTCGGCACACCGTCGGGCGGCCATCATGTGCACGGCCCCCGACGCATATGCTCACCGTATGGAGCAGAGCGAAGTCCTCAAGCGAGTGATCGGCATCCTCACGGAGGCGGGCGAGATGCAGCGCCAGGCCGAGGAGGACACGAACGGGCACGACCCGGACGCGGGCGGAAGCATCGTGACGACCCTCCTCAACGAGACGATGCCCCACATCGCCATTCCCGGGGACGCGACCGTCGAGGAGATGGCTCTTCTCGTGGGCAGGGAAGTCGGCGGCGCCGTCGAACAACTGGTGGGTGCGTTCACCCTGGCCTTCATCGCGCTCGCCCAGGTCCACGACTCCGGCCAGGGAGAAGTGACGTCCGCCGATGTGCTGCAGGACCTCGCACTGCGCGCCGAGGAGCTGAGCTCCGACGACGACGACGGCCCCGAGGACTCCGCCTAGGACCTCTCGTCCGGACCGTGCCGGTGCCGCAGCGCCCCGAGGGTCCGGGCCAGAACCCCACGTGCACGGCAAGAGTCCGCGGCGGGCCACGGATCTCCGTGGCCC
>NZ_JBHTRI010000059.1:0-16524 GCF_042796085.1 Streptomyces sp. NPDC056452 | reverse complement strand
GGGCGGTGTCGACGGTGCGATCCATCGCCGCGGGGGCCCCGCGCACCCGGCCCCCCGCCCGGGACACCCCCCCGCCCACGACCGCCACCGGCGGCCCCCCCCCGGGGGCGGGGGCCCCCCCCCCGCCGCAAACGGCGACACGTCCTACCGTTCCCCGTCCATCAGCCCGGACTGCACCAGCGGGTTCCCCCGTCGGCGGGTGACGAAGACCCCGCGCCCCGGAGGCATCGGGCGCGGTCGTACGTTGCCGAGGATGTCGCCCTCGATGGGGTCGCCCGACAGCATCAGGCCCTGCGCGCCCAGTTCCAGGATGCGCTGCATGAAGGGCTCGTACAGGGCGCGGCCCGCGCCTGCCGTACTGCGGGCGATGATGAACCGCACGCCGACGTCACGGGCGAACGGCAGCATCTCCGTGAGCGCGGCCAGCGGGTTGCCGCTGGATGTCGAGACCAGGTCGTAGTCGTCGACGACCACGTACACCGTCGGGCCGCTCCACCAGCTGCGGTCGCGCAGCTCCTGGGCGGTGACCTCGGGCGAGGGCGTACGACGCTTCATCAGGTCGTACAGCGCGTCCGTGTGGTGCTCCATGTTGTTGGACATGGGCACGTACTCCGCCAGGTGCGTCGCGGGAGTGACGTCCAGGAGCGCTCGCCGGTTGTCGATGACGAAGAACTTGGCGGCGTTCCCCTCGTACCTCTCGGTGAGCTGCTTGATGAGCAGGCGCAGCAGATTCGACTTGCCGGACTCGCTCTCGCCGAACACCAGGAAGAACGGGTCGCGCTCGAAGTCGAGGAAGACCGGCTCCAGGTTGTTCTCGTCGATGCCGAACGCGATGCCGCGGTCCGGCTGCGCGTAGCCCGCGGGCAGTTCGCGGACCGGGAGTTCGCGGGGCAGCAGACGGACCGCGGGGGCGGGCGCCGCGGTCCAGTGCCGGGCGACCTCCTGGTTCATCGCCGCCGTGGCCTCGGAGAGGTCGCTGTCCGAGTTGATGCCGTCGATCCGCGGTACCGCCGCCATGAAGTGGAGCTTCTCCGGCGTGAGGCCACGTCCGGGGACACCGGCGGGCACGTTGACCGCGGCCTTGCGGTCCAGTTCGGAGTCCATGACGTCACCGAGCCGCAGTTCGAGCCGGTTCATCAGGTGGTCCTTCAGGTTGGCCCGGACCTCCATGGAACGCGACGCCGTGACGATCAGGTGGATGCCGTAGCCGAGCCCGCGCTGCGCGATGTCGACGGCAGCCGACTCCAGGCCCTCGTAGTCCGTACGGAAGTTGCCCCAGCCGTCGATGAGCAGGAAGACGTCGCCCCACGGCTGGTCCGTGGCCGAGATCTCACCGCGCGCCCGCAGCCTGCGGAACGTGGCGATCGAGTCGATGCCCGCGCTGCGGAAGTACTCCTCGCGGCGCGCCATGATCCCGTACACCTCGGAGACCGTACGACGCACCCGTTCGGGGTCGAGCCGGGACGCGATCCCTCCGACATGCGGGAGACCGGAGACCGAGGCCAGGCCGCCGCCACCGAAGTCGAGCCCGTAGAACTGGACCTCCTGCGGAGTGTGGGTGAGGGCGAAGCCCGCGATGAGCGTGCGCAGCAGCGTGGACTTGCCCGACTGCGGGCCGCCCGTGATCTGCATGTGGCCCGCGGCACCGGAGAAGTCCCGGTAGAGGGTGTCGCGCCGCTGCTCGTACGGCTTGTCGACCACGCCCAGCGGGACGACGAGGCGCCCCGAGCCTTCGAAGCCGGGCTGGGTCAGCCCACGGCCCTCGACCGGGGAGAGCCCCGGCAGGAGCTCGTCCAGCGACGGCGGGTTGTCCAGCGGAGGCAGCCACACCTGGTGCGCGGACGCTCCCCGGCCCTCCAGCCGGCGCACGATCACATCGAGCACGGTGTCGGCGAGCGCGTCGTCCTCGGCCTTGCGCGCATCCGGTACGGACGCCTGCGCCGTCGGCTGTACGTAGCGCACCGGCACCGGAGCCGCGGTGAACACCACCGGCCTGCGGTCCACCGGCAGAGGGCCGGAGGACGCGGCCGGCTGGGCGCCCGAGCGGTACACCCCGGAGACGTACGCCGCCTTGAAGCGCACCATCTCGTCCGTGCCGTACTTCAGATAGCCGGAACCGGGGACGTTGGGCAGGTGGTAGGCGTCGGGGACGCCCAGCGCGGCCCGGGACTCGCCCGCGGAGAACGTACGCAGACCGATCCGGTACGACAGATAGGTCTCCAGGCCGCGCAGCCGCCCCTCCTCGAGGCGCTGCGAGGCCAGCAGCAGATGGACGCCCAGCGAACGTCCGATGCGTCCGATCTGCACGAACATCTCGATGAAGTCCGGCTTCGCGGTCAGCAGTTCGCTGAACTCGTCGATGACCAGGACGAGGGAGGGGATGGGCTGCAGCGGGGCACCCGCGGCCCGCGCCTTCTCGTAGTCGTGGATGTTGGCGTAGTTGCCCGCGTCGCGCAGCATCTCCTGGCGGCGGTTGAGCTCCCCGCTGATGGAGTCGCCCATGCGGTCCACCAGCGTCAGGTCGTCCGCGAGGTTGGTGATCACCGCTGCGACGTGGGGCATCTGCGCCATACCGGCGAAGGTGGCGCCACCCTTGAAGTCCGCGAGGACGAAGTTCAGCGTCTCCGAGGTGTGGGTGACGGCAAGACCCAGTACGAGCGTACGGAGCAGCTCGGACTTGCCGGAACCGGTGGCGCCGACACACAGGCCGTGCGGCCCCATGCCCTCCTGCGCCGCCTCCTTGAGGTCCAGCATCACCGGGGCGCCGTCCTCGCCCACGCCGATCGGGACGCGGAGCCGCTCCGCCTGCGAGCGGGCCCGCCAGGTCCGGCTCACGTCGACCGACGCGGCGTCACCGAGATTCAGCAGATCGGTGAACTCCAGGTTGGCGAGCAGCGGTTCGTCGTCGTCCCCGCCCGAGGCCACGTGGAGCGGGGCCAGCTGCCGTGCCAGTGCCTCCGCGGCCTCGTGGCTCAGCAGGTCGGGAAGGCCGTCGTACACCAGGCCGTGCCCCGACTCCAGCTGCAGCGAGTGGGGATCCACCACGATGGAGAGGCCGCCGCGCGCCCCGTTGACCTGGCCCGTGACGATCTCGACGACCGTCACGCCCTGAAGGCCCTCGGCCGATGCGAGCGCGGACGTCGCCGGTACGGACTCGCCGTCGAGCACGACGACGACGTGCGGTTGGTCGAGGAGCGGCTGACCACCCGGCTGGAACCGGGGCCGGCCGTCGAAACGGCCCGCGAGCATCTCCTCCAGCTCGGCAACACTGGTGGTGAGCAGGCGACGGCTGCCGGCTCCGTCGACGGAGCCCTGTACCTGGACGTGCGGGAGCCACTTCGCCCACTCCCAGCGCGGAGCGGCGCCCCGGCCGGTCGCGACGGCGATGATCAGGTCCTCGGGGGAGTGCAGCGAGGCGAGCGACCCGACCATCGCGCGGGCCGCGGCACGCGCGGATTCCGCCTCGCCGCTGATCGTCAGGTGGTAGAAGGCACGGAGCGAGACCGCCATCGGCAGGCCGTCCAGCGTGCTGTGGGTCGTCAGGAACTGCTGCATCGCCCCGGCGGTCAGCGGCTCCAGTTCATCGACCGGCGCGGTGTCGGGTGCGACGAGCGGCGTGGCGAGTTCCTGGCTGCCCAGGCCGATGCGTACGTGCGCGAAGTCCGCGTCCCCGATACGGCGCTCCCACACCCGGCTGCCCTCGGCGACGAGCGCCCACAGCTGCTCCGGGGACGGGTGGAGGTAGAACTGCGCGTCCCGCTGCTCTCGGGCGGTCTTCAGTACGACGCGCCTCGTCTGCGTCAGGTACTTCAGATAGTCGCGCCGCATGTCCGCGAGCTGACCCTGGGTGCCGCGCCGGAAGCGAATGATCATCGCAATCGCCATGGCGATCGTCGACGCGATCATGATCATGCCCATGATCCGCATGATCGGGTTCGGCGTCATGAAGAAGAAGACGACGGAACCACCCATACCGAGCATCGGCAGCAGCTGCATCATCACCCCCTCCTGCTGCCCGCGAGGCAACTCGGGCGGAGGTTGCAAGTGCACCTGCTCGCCCGGAACTTCGGAGGGGAGGGCCCGCGGTGGGCGCTTGACGACGATCTGGCTCACAGCTCACCAATTCCCTTGCCGGACGGAACTGTTCCTATCGGCGCCCCCGTGGCGACGGGTTCCGTCCGCGGGAGGATCCTACTGGCGTACCCGATGAGCCCAGGGCGGTAGGGTGTCGCGACGCGTGTACGCATCCGCTAACTACCGCAAAAAAATGGGTCATTCGGGACGCAGGCGGAGCCCATGATCCAGGGGTGCGTATTTCGGGAGATCCAGGAGAACCATGAGGGGGAGCAGCACGTGACTATGACGGCCCAAACGGCGGCTACCGGATCCGGCCGACCGGGTCCCGGAGTTCCGGCCGGCAACGGAACCGGCTTCTGCCGGATCACGGTCGTCGCGCCCGACGGCCGCGTTGACGTGGCGCTGCCCGAGGACATCCCCGTCGCCGACCTCTACCCGGAGATCCTCCGGCTGTCGGGTCAGAGCCCCACCCCGGGCGCACCGGTCGGCTACCACCTGGTGCGCCGTGACGGCACCGTCCTCGACAGCGGACGCACGCTGGCGGGCCAGCGCATCCTCGACGGCGAGCTGCTGTCCCTGCGGCCCTTCTCGGAGTCGCTGCCCCCCGCGGTCTTCGACGACGTCTCCGACGCCGTCGCCACCGCCGTCGCCCGCGACCGCACCCTCTGGGGCGACAGCCTCATGCGCTCGGCCGGCCTCTTCGGCGGATCGGTCCTGCTGGTCCTGCTCGGCTTCGTGCTGTGGACCTCCGACATCCGGCACGACATGCACGGCCTGCCGGGCATCCTGGCCGGCGTCACCGCCCTGCTCCTCCTCGCGCTGGCCTGTGTGCGCGCGCGTGTGTACGCGGACCGCGGTTCGTCCATCTCGCTGGGGATCGGCGTGCTCACCAACGCCGCGGTCGCCGGAGCCGGGCTCCTGCCGCTCAGCGACGGCCAGGGCATCGGCAGGCTCCAGTTCCTGCTCGCCTGCGCCGCCGTACTGGTGGCGTCGGTGATCCTCATGATCGCCGCCCCCGAGGGCGACGGCACGTTCGTCGCGTTCGTGTTCGCCTCGGCCATCGGCCTGCTGGTGACCTTCATCGCGATCATGACCGGCATGGAGCCGGCCGAGACCGCGGCCGTGTGCGCCCCCCTCTCCGTGGGGCTCCTCGCCTTCCTGCCCGGACTCTCCACCCGCTTCGCCCGTCTCCCGATCGGCTTCGAGCCGCCCCGCACCACCACGGGTGACTACGGGGCGTCCGACCCGGCGCCGCAGGGCCCGGTCGACGCCGACCGCATCGCCGCCCAGGCGCGGCGCGGCCATGAACTGCTCGTCGGTCTGGTCGGCGGATGCGCGCTGGTGGCCGTGGGAGCCGCGGCGGTGCTCGGCTTCTCGGACAGCATCTGGGGCCAGCTGCTGGCGCTCGCCACCGGCATCGCGATGCTGATGCGCGCCCACCTCTTTCGCTACACCGCCCAGGTCGGCTGCGCCCTGGGAGCGGGCCTCGCCGCACTCGTGCTCCTCGGCCTCGGACTGTCGCTCAACCCGCCCGTCGCACTGATCCGCGAGGCGTTCAAGGGCGACAGCGGGGGGCTCGACATCCGTACGATCTGGCTCACCGCGGCGGTCGCCGGTGTCGCCGCGCTGATCACCGCCATAGGCCTGATCGTGCCGCGCAAGGGCGTCACCCCCTTCTGGGGCCGCTTCCTGGAGATCGCCGAGGCGTGCGTGCTCCTGACCCTGCTGCCCCTGTGCCTCGCCGTTTTCGAGGTCTACCACTCGATCCGCGCACTCACCAGCTGACACCCGTCCGGGGGCGCGCCGAACGGCTGGTACTCTGACCAGTGGCCGTTTGTGTACGCGTCCCCGGATCATCCTGGGGGCTGCGCTCATCGGACCTTCGCCTCCGAGTCATGGAAGCTCCCCTGAGATCAAGACCAGGGGCACTCGTGGGCGCATCGAACATCAAGAGGAGTACGCGTGCCGCTCGACGCCGCTACGAAGAAGCAGATCATGTCCGAGTTCGCCCAGAAGGAGGGTGACACCGGATCCCCCGAGGTCCAGGTCGCCATGCTCTCCCGCCGGATCTCGGACCTGACGGAGCACCTCAAGACGCACAAGCACGACCACCACTCCCGTCGTGGTCTGCTGATCCTGGTCGGCCAGCGTCGCCGCCTCCTTCAGTACCTGGCCAAGAAGGACATCCAGCGCTTCCGTGCGCTCGTCGACCGCCTCGGCATCCGCCGTGGCGCGGCCGGCGGCGCCAAGTAAGACGTTGTGGGAGGGAGCGGTTCCCCGATTCCAGGGGGCCGCTCCCTTTGCTGTACGTGCGTGACCGGGGTCAGGCTCAGTAACCTGGACGCACGACAACTGAACGAGGAGAGGCGCCCTACGGCCGCCGCCGGTCCTCGGTAGTGGCCCCCGGGACAACGCCCGGGAGCTTCGATCGAAGACCGGCCCCGCACACAAGGTGCGCCTCTCCGCACCGTCCTCCGCCACACGGGCGCCAGGACGAAAGACGACGAGTATGGAGAAATCACTAGTGGAGAACGAGACCCACTACGCCGAGGCCGTTATCGATAACGGAACCTTCGGCACCCGCACCATCCGCTTCGAGACGGGCCGCCTCGCCAAGCAGGCCGCCGGCTCCGCCGTCGCGTACCTGGACGACGACACCATGGTGCTGTCGGCCACCACCGCTTCCAAGCGGCCCAAGGACAACCTCGACTTCTTCCCCCTCACGGTGGACGTCGAGGAGCGGCAGTACGCCGCCGGCAAGATCCCCGGCTCCTTCTTCCGCCGGGAGGGCCGCCCCTCCGAGGACGCGATCCTCACCTGCCGTCTGATCGACCGCCCGCTGCGCCCCTCCTTCAAGAAGGGCCTGCGCAACGAGATCCAGATCGTCGAGACGATCATGGCGCTCAACCCCGACCACCTGTACGACGTGGTCGCGATCAACGCCGCCTCCGCTTCCACGATCCTGGCGGGCCTGCCCTTCTCCGGCCCGATCGGCGCCACCCGCGTCGCCCTGATCAAGGGCCAGTGGGTCGCGTTCCCGACGCACACCGAGCTCGAGGACGCCGTCTTCGACATGGTCGTCGCCGGTCGCGTCCTCGAGGACGGCGACGTCGCGATCATGATGGTCGAGGCCGAGGCCACCGAGAAGACCATCCAGCTCGTCCAGGACGGTGCCGAGGCCCCGACCGAAGAGGTCGTCGCCGCCGGTCTGGAAGCCGCGAAGCCCTTCATCAAGGCGCTCTGCAAGGCCCAGTCCGACCTCGCCGCCAAGGCTGCCAAGCCCACCGGTGAGTTCCCGGTCTTCCTCGACTACCAGGACGACGTCCTGGAGGCGCTCACCAAGGCCGTCAGCACCGAGCTCGCCAAGGCGCTCACCATTGCCGGCAAGCAGGAGCGCGAGGCGGAGCTGGACCGCATCAAGGAGATCGCGGGCGAGAAGCTCCTCCCGGCCTTCGAGGGCCGCGAGAAGGAGATCTCCGGTGCCTACCGCGCGCTGACCAAGAAGCTGGTCCGCGAGCGCGTCATCAAGGACAAGGTCCGCATCGACGGCCGTGGCGTCACGGACATCCGTACGCTCGCCGCCGAGGTCGAGGCCATCCCGCGCGTGCACGGCTCGGCGCTGTTCGAGCGTGGCGAGACCCAGATCCTGGGCGTCACCACCCTCAACATGCTCCGTATGGAGCAGCAGCTGGACACCCTTTCCCCGGTGACCCGCAAGCGCTACATGCACAACTACAACTTCCCGCCGTACTCCGTCGGCGAGACCGGCCGCGTGGGCTCGCCCAAGCGCCGCGAGATCGGCCACGGAGCGCTCGCCGAGCGCGCCATCGTGCCGGTGCTGCCGTCGCGCGAGGACTTCCCCTACGCGATCCGCCAGGTCTCCGAGGCGCTGGGCTCCAACGGCTCGACGTCCATGGGCTCGGTCTGCGCCTCCACCATGTCCCTGCTGAACGCCGGTGTGCCCCTCAAGGCCGCCGTCGCCGGTATCGCCATGGGCCTGATCTCGCAGGAGATCGACGGCAAGACCCACTACGTCGCCCTCACCGACATCCTCGGTGCGGAGGACGCCTTCGGCGACATGGACTTCAAGGTCGCCGGTACGAAGCAGTTCGTGACCGCGCTCCAGCTCGACACCAAGCTCGACGGCATCCCCGCCTCGGTCCTGGCCGCCGCGCTGAAGCAGGCCCGTGACGCGCGTCTGCACATCCTGGACGTCATGAACGAGGCCATCGACGTCCCGGACGAGATGTCCCCGAACGCCCCGCGGATCATCACCGTCAAGATCCCGGTGGACAAGATCGGTGAGGTCATCGGCCCCAAGGGCAAGATGATCAACCAGATCCAGGAGGACACCGGCGCCGACATCACGATCGAGGACGACGGCACCATCTACATCGGTGCCCAGCAGGGCTCGCAGGCCGAGGCCGCCCGCGCCACGATCAACGCGATCGCCAACCCGACCATGCCGGAGGTCGGCGAGCGCTACCTGGGTACGGTCGTCAAGACCACCACCTTCGGTGCGTTCGTCTCCCTGATGCCCGGCAAGGACGGTCTGCTGCACATCTCGCAGATCCGCAAGCTCGCCGGTGGCAAGCGCGTGGAGAACGTCGAGGACGTGCTCGGCGTCGGCGCCAAGGTCCAGGTCGAGATCGCGGAGATCGACTCCCGCGGCAAGCTCTCCCTCATCCCCGTCATCGAGGGTGAAGAGGACGAGAAGAAGGACGACACCGACAAGTGACGTCCCGTAGTTCCGTGACGACGGCCCGCACCTCCTCGGAGGCGCGGGCCGTCGCCCGTACCCAAACGCTTCTCAAGGGCAGCAACGGCATCGGCACGGTCCGCCGCACGGTCCTCCCCGGCGGCCTCAGGATCGTCACCGAGACCCTGCCCTCCGTCCGCTCCGCCACCTTCGGGATCTGGGCCAACGTCGGATCACGCGACGAGACACCCACCCTGAACGGCGCGACGCACTACCTCGAGCACCTCCTCTTCAAGGGCACCGCCAAGCGCAGCGCCCTCGACATCTCCTCCGCGATCGACGCGGTCGGCGGAGAGATGAACGCCTTCACGGCGAAGGAGTACACCTGCTACTACGCGCGGGTCCTTGACACCGACCTGCCCCTGGCCATCGATGTCGTCTGCGACATGCTGACCGGATCGCTGATCGCCCACGAGGACGTCGACGCCGAGCGCGGCGTCGTCCTCGAGGAGATCGCCATGACGGAGGACGACCCGGGCGACTGCGTGCACGACCTGTTCGCGCACACCATGCTCGGCGACACCCCCCTCGGCCGTCCGGTCCTCGGCACGGTCGACACGATCAACGCGCTGAACCGCGGCCAGATCGCCCGCTTCTACAAGAAGCACTACGACCCCACGAACCTCGTCGTCGCCGCCGCGGGCAACGTCGACCACGCCACGGTCGTACGCCAGGTCCGCCGGGCTTTCGAGCGCGCGGGTGCTCTGACCAGCACCGACGCCGTCCCCAGGACGCCGCGCGAGGGATCCCGCACGCTGCGTACCGCGGGCAGGGTCGAGCTGCTCAACCGCAAGACCGAGCAGGCGCACGTCGTCCTCGGCATGCCCGGCCTGGCCAGGACCGACGAGCGCCGCTGGGCGCTCGGCGTCCTGAACACCGCACTCGGCGGAGGCATGAGCTCGCGCCTCTTCCAGGAGGTACGGGAGAAGCGCGGCCTCGCCTACAGCGTGTACTCGTACACCTCGGGCTTCGCCGACTGCGGCCTCTTCGGCGTGTACGCGGGCTGCCGGCCCAGCCAGGTGCACGACGTCCTCAAGATCTGCCGCGACGAGCTCGACCGTGCGGCCACGGACGGCCTCGGTGACGAGGAGATCAGCCGTGCCGTCGGCCAGCTCGCAGGCTCGACCGTCCTCGGCCTGGAGGACACCGGTGCACTGATGAACCGCATCGGCAAGAGCGAGCTGTGCTGGGGCGAGCAGATGTCGGTCGACGACATGCTGGCGAAGATCGCGGCGGTCACCCCCGACGAGGTCCGTGCGGTGGCGGCCGATGTCCTCGGACACCGTCCCTCGCTGTCGGTCATCGGGCCGCTCAAGGACAAGCAGGCGGACCGCCTCCACGAAACGGTCTCCTGACCCGGTTTCTCCACCCCTCAGTCAAGGAAGCAGAGCACATGAGCAAGCTGCGCGTGGCCGTTCTCGGCGCCCAGGGACGCATCGGGTCCGAGGCGGTGCGAGCCGTCGAGGCCGCCGACGACATGGAGCTGGTGGCCGCACTCGGCCGCGGCGACAAGCTGGAGACCCTCACGGAAACCGGCGCACAGGCCGTCGTCGAGCTCACCACCCCCGCGTCGGTGATGGACAACCTCGACTTCTGTGTCCGGCACGGGATCCACGCGGTCGTCGGTACCACGGGCTGGACCGACGAACGGCTCGCGCAGCTGAACACCTGGCTCTCCGGCTCGCCGGAGACCGGTGTGCTCATCGCGCCGAACTTCTCCATCGGCGCGGTCCTCACCATGAAGTTCGCGGCACAGGCCGCCCGCTACTTCGAGTCGGTCGAGGTCATCGAGCTGCACCACCCCAACAAGGCGGACGCCCCCTCCGGCACCGCCACCCGCACCGCCCAGCTCATCGCCGAGGCCCGGCGGACGGCCGGCTGCGCCCCGCAGCCGGACGCCACCGCCACGGCACTGGACGGCGCCCGCGGCGCGGACGTCGACGGAGTCCCGGTCCACTCGGTCCGGCTCCGCGGCCTCCTCGCCCACCAGGAGGTTCTGCTGGGCGGCGAGGGCGAGACCCTCACCCTCCGCCACGACTCGCTGCACCACAGCAGCTTCATGCCGGGCATCCTGCTCGGTACCCGCCGCGTGGTGACCACTCCCGGCCTCACCTTCGGCCTGGAACACTTCCTCGACCTGAACTGACTGGGCCCAACCCCATGCGCGCAAAGCTCACGTACGCCGTCACCGCTGCCGTCCTGGTCTTCTACTTCGTCCTGGCCGGCAGCCGCGGCGTCCTGCTCATCCGGCACGGCACGCTGCTCACGGTCACCTTCGGCGTGGCGGTACTGATCCTGCCGGTGATCGGGATCTGGTTCCTCTGGAAGAACACCCAGTTCGTCCGCAGGGCCAACGCCCTCGCGGCGGAACTGGACGCGGAGGGCGGCCTCCCCGTCGACGAGCTGCTGCGCACCCCGTCCGGGCGTATCGACCGGGACTCCGCCGATGCCGTGTTCACACAGCGCCGCGAGGAGACCGAGGACAGCCCGGACGACTGGCGCTGCTGGTTCCGGCTGGCCGTCGCCTACCAGGACGCCAGGGACACTCCTCGGGCCCGTAAGGCGATGCAGCGCGCCATCGCCCTGCACGCGAACAAGCCGGTACGCGCCTGAGCGGCGCCGTACCGGCTTGTCGGCGGGGTCTGCGACCCCGGCAGTGCGGTCAGATCAGTCCGTGCGGTACTCGTCGCCCCAGGCCTCGATGGTGTCGGTGGCACGCTCGAACGCCTCGCCACGGGCCAGGAAGTCCGCGTTGTGGTCCGTGACCAGCGGCGGCAGTGCCTCACCGCCCCGGCGCACCACGACGAGGGCCTGGCCCTGGACGGTCCGCGGGAATCCCAGCCACCGCACCGGCTGCTGGACCGTGCGGACCGACGCGGCCTGGTCCCACGGCACCATCGTCGTCAGGAAGAAGCCCACCCGGCGCACACCGTGCCGGCTGACCCAGGCGCCGACCCGCAGCAGCCGCAGCGCGCAGGTGATCAACAGGCCGGCGAGCACGAAACACGCGCCGGCGGCGGAGATCGATCCGGCCAACGAGATGATCATCGCCGCGAGCAGTACGAAGGACGCGAGCAGCAGCACGGTGGCCGCGGCTGCGACCCGCCACGGGCCGGGACGGTAGGGCCGCCGCCAGCTGTCGTGGTCGTCGAACGGCAGCGCGATGTCCTCTGCGCCCGCGTCGAATGCGCGGTCGGCCGTCAGAAAGGGCAGGGGCACGACTGATCCTCACTCACAAGCACGCTCGATTGCTGTGCCCGGTGAGGCTACCGAGCACCCCACCGGCCGACCACCCCAGGGGGCCTGTACGGCTCAGCGATTCTGGGACGCCTCGGACTTCTGGCTGTGCGTGGGCGTCTGGTCGGTACTGAGGGCGGGTACGCCGAAGAGCAGCGATCCCGCGAGGCCCGCGAGCACCGTCAGTCCGACGAGGGAACGGCCGGCCAGCTGGGAGACGCTGGCACGCTCCCTGGGCGGCGGAGTGACATTACTGCGGAACCGGTCTGCCTCGGCTACGAACGAGAACGGGACGGATTCACGCCGGCGGAACATGAGGTAACTCTCCTTGAACTCTGTAACGGGTGCTGCTAAAGAGTCAGACGTACGGGAGAGGCGATCGGTGCCCCGAATCGCCGAACGGGTCCAAGAATTCCTGCGGACGGATGCGCGTCCCCCGAACGGCTGCGCTCGGACGGGCGCCTTCCCGGCAGGCGCCGGATAATGCGCCCCCTGCCGGGCCCGTAGAGTGGACGCCGCCCGAGCGACGCCATTGGAAGGACCCCCGCCGGTGACCGACACCCCCGAGCCCACGAAAGCTCACTTCCGAAGCGATGTCACCGTTGACCTGGTGAAATCGGCCGCCAGTGACTCCGACGTGCTGTTCGCAGCCCGTGTGTCCACGGCCGGTGAGCAGTCCCTGGAAGAGGTCACCAAGGACCCCGAGCGCTCCAAGGGACTCATCAACTATCTGATGCGGGACCGGCACGGCAGCCCGTTCGAGCACAACTCGATGACCTTCTTCATCAGTGCCCCGATCTTCGTGTTCCGCGAGTTCATGCGGCACCGCGTGGGCTGGTCGTACAACGAGGAATCGGGCCGCTACAGGGAGCTCGAGCCGGTCTTCTACGTCCCGGGGGAGTCCCGCAAGCTCATCCAGCAGGGCCGCCCCGGCAAGTACGAATTCGTCGAGGGCACCCCGGAGCAGCACGACCTCACGAGCCGCGTCATGGAGGACTCCTACCGCCAGGCGTACGACGCCTACCAGGAGATGCTCGCCGCCGGAGTCGCCCGCGAGGTCGCCCGCGCGGTGCTCCCGGTGGGGCTCTTCTCCACGATGTACGCGACGTGCAACGCCCGCTCGCTGATGCACTTCCTCGGCCTGCGTACCCAGCACGAACTGGCGAAGGTCCCGTCCTTCCCGCAGCGCGAGATCGAAATGGTCGGCGAACAGATGGAGCAGCACTGGCAGCAGCTCATGCCGCTCACTCATGCCGCCTTCAACAAAAACGGACGGGTAGCCCCGTAGGCGGTGTCCGTATTGCGGCGTTTCGTGAAGTTCATCTAGGCTGATCAAACGGACCCGGTACTGCCTGAACCCCCGAGCAGGCAGTGCCGGGCTCCACTTCCCCGTCCCCCCGAGGGACCACGGCGCTCCGAGCAACGAGTAGCGTGTTACCCATGGCTCCGATCTCCACTCCGCAGACCCCCTTCGGGCGGGTCCTCACCGCTATGGTCACGCCCTTCACGGCGGACGGCGCACTCGACCTCGACGGCGCCCAGCGGCTCGCCGCCCATCTGGTGGACGCAGGCAATGACGGCCTGGTCGTCAACGGCACCACCGGCGAGTCCCCGACCACCAGCGACGCGGAGAAAGACCAGCTCGTCAGGGCTGTACTCGAAGCCGTGGGGGACCGTGCCCACGTCGTCGCCGGCATCGGTACCAACGACACCCGCCACAGCATCGAGCTGGCCCGCACCGCAGAGCGCTCCGGCGCCCACGGCCTCCTCGCCGTCACGCCGTACTACAACAAGCCGCCGCAGGAAGGCCTCCTGCGTCACTTCAGCGCCATCGCGGACTCCACCGGACTGCCGGTGATGCTCTACGACATCCCAGGCCGCAGCGGTGTGCCGATCGACACAGAGACGCTCGTACGGCTGGCCGAGCACCCCCGTATCGTCGCCAACAAGGACGCCAAGGGAGACCTGGGCCGCGCCAGCTGGGCCATTTCCGAGTCCGGCCTCGCCTGGTACTCCGGTGACGACATGCTGAACCTCCCGCTGCTCTCGGTCGGTGCCGTCGGCATCGTCTCCGTGGTGGGCCACGTCGTCACCCCTGACCTGCGCGCGCTCATCGAGGCCTACCTCGGCGGCGACGTACAGAAGGCCACCGAGATCCATCAGAAGCTGCTCCCGGTCTTCACCGGGATGTTCCGCACCCAGGGTGTGATCACCACCAAGGCCGCACTCACACTGCAGGGCCTGCCCGCCGGCCCGCTGCGCCTCCCTCTGGTGGAACTCACCGCACAGGAGACGGCCCAGCTCAAGATCGATCTGGCCGCCGGCGGGGTACAGCTGTAACCACGGACTTCACAACTGAATACGCGAGGTCACTCGCAACAGAAACACCACCTGACAACAGCAAGTGCACGAATGACATGCGCGCCACGTGCCCTCAGCGGTACGTGGCGCGCGTGGTAAGGAGAGTCTTTTGAGTCATCCGCATCCTGAACTCGGTACCCCGCCGAAGCTCCCGAAGGGCGGCCTGCGGGTCACCCCGCTCGGCGGCCTGGGCGAAATCGGCCGCAACATGACGGTCTTCGAGTACGGCGGACGCCTGCTCATCGTCGACTGCGGTGTCCTCTTCCCCGAGGAGGAGCAGCCGGGCATCGACCTGATCCTGCCGGACTTCACCACCATCAGGGACCGCCTGGACGACGTCGAGGGCATCGTCCTCACGCACGGCCACGAGGACCACATCGGTGCCGTCCCGTACCTGCTCCGTCTGAAGCCGGACATCCCGCTCATCGGCTCCAAGCTGACCCTCGCGCTCATCGAGGCCAAGCTCCAGGAGCACCGGATCCGTCCCTACACCCTCGAGGTGACCGAGGGACAGCGTGAGCGCATCGGCATCTTCGACTGCGAGTTCATCGCGGTCAACCACTCCATCCCGGACGCCCTCGCGGTCGCCATCCGCACCCCTGCGGGTATGGCCGTCGTGACCGGTGACTTCAAGATGGACCAGCTCCCGCTGGACGGCCGTCTCACCGACCTGCACGCCTTCGCCCGGCTGAGCGAGGAGGGCATCGACCTTCTTCTCTCCGACTCGACGAACGCCGAGGTCCCCGGCTTCGTGCCGCCGGAGCGGGACATCTCGAACGTCCTGCGCACGGTGTTCGCGAATGCCCAGAAGCGCATCATCGTGGCCAGCTTCGCCAGCCACGTCCACCGCATCCAGCAGATCCTGGACGCCGCCCACGAATACGGCCGCCGCGTCGCGTTCGTCGGACGCTCGATGGTCCGCAACATGGGCATCGCCCGTGATCTGGGCTATCTGAAGGTCCCCGCCGGCCTGGTCGTCGACGTCAAGACGCTGGACGACCTGCCCGACGACGAGGTCGTGCTGGTCTGCACGGGCTCGCAGGGCGAGCCGATGGCCGCCCTGTCCCGGATGGCCAACCGCGACCACCAGATCCGGATCGTCCCGGGCGACACGGTGATCCTCGCGTCGTCCCTGATCCCGGGCAACGAGAACGCGGTCTACCGCGTGATCAACGGCCTGACCCGCTGGGGCGCCAACGTCATCCACAAGGGCAACGCCAAGGTGCACGTCTCCGGCCACGCCTCGGCCGGCGAGCTGCTGTACTTCTACAACATCTGCAAGCCGAAGAACCTCATGCCGGTCCACGGCGAATGGCGCCACCTCAGGGCCAATGCGGAACTCGGCGCGCTGACGGGCGTACCCAAGGACCACATCGTCATCGCCGAGGACGGCGTCGTCGTCGACCTCATCGACGGCAAGGCCAAGATCGTCGGCAAGGTCCAGGCGGGCTACGTGTACGTCGACGGCCTCTCGGTCGGCGACGTCACGGAGACGTCCCTCAAGGACCGGCGCATCCTCGGTGACGAGGGGATCATCTCGGTCTTCATCGTGGTCGACAGCTCCTCGGGCAAGATCGTGGGAGGCCCCCACATCCAGGCCCGCGGCTCGGGTATCGACGACGGTGCGTTCACCGCCGTCGTGCCCAAGGTCGAGGAAGCGCTCAACAAGTCGGCGCAGGACGGGGTGATGGAGCCGCACCAGCTCCAGCAGCTGGTCCGCCGCACGGTGGGCAAGTGGGTCTCCGACACCTACCGCCGGCGCCCGATGATCCTTCCGGTCGTCGTCGAGGTCTGACCCGAAGGGCACCGACCAGGAGCGGGGCGCCTCGATTTGCATCGGGGCGCCCCGCTCCAGTACGTTTACGGCTCCGCCCGACCGGGAAGCACCGCGCGCAGCCATGCGCGGGGAGCGCACCGTGCGGGGCGGGGAATTCCGACTCAGAATCTCTGATAAAGTCGGATCCGCCGAAAGGTAAAGGCCAGTCCACAGGCCATCGGAATCAAATTCGGACCGGAAACGGAACGAAAAAGAGTCTGGTAAAGTTGGAATCGCCGGAAAGGGAAACGCGAAAGCGAGGAACTGGAAAGCG
>NZ_JBHTRI010000058.1:0-19102 GCF_042796085.1 Streptomyces sp. NPDC056452 | reverse complement strand
GTTCCCGCCCTGCGCACAGGGCGGGAACCACGGGCCACCGGCATGTCCGGGCGCCTCCCGTTCCCGCCGTCGAACCGCTCGGCACGGGGCGCACACCCGTACCGTTAGTGTGGGGCCCCGTCCGAGAGACGCGCCAACGCCCCGCCGGGGCGCGCGTGTACACCGATGCAGCCCCCGGGGGGATCCCCCTCCGGACCCGGCCGGAGGGCCCGTACCTCGATGTCCGTGCACAGCACCTCGGCGGCGCCGAACGCGGTCGCCGCCGCCCCAGAGTTCCCCCGGCACGTCGTCACCGCCGTGCTCGTCTCCCACGACGGCGCACGCTGGCTGCCCGATGTGCTCGCCGGGCTGCTCGGGCAGGAACGCCCCGTACAGAACGTCGTCGCCGCCGACACCGGAAGCGCCGACGACTCCGCACGGCTGGTCACCGAGGCCCTGGGCGGCGAACGCGTCCTGCACCTCGCACGCCGTACGAGCTTCGGCACGGCCGTCGACGAGGCGAGCCGCACGGCCGGCGTCCTCACCCCCGACGACCTTCCCTACCTCAAGCGCCCCAGCGGCTGGGACCCGGTCAGCCGGACCTGGCGCGACGACGCGTACGACCTGCCGGAGCTCCCGCACGGCGAACCCGTCCAGTGGCTCTGGCTGCTGCACGACGACAGCGCACCCGAGCCGGACGCGCTCGCCGAGATGCTGCGCGTCGTCGACAACGACAGGCACGCGGCGATCGTCGGGCCCAAGCTGCGCGGCTGGTACGACCGCAAGCAGCTGCTCGAGGTCGGCGTCTCCATCGCCAACAGCGGACGCCGCTGGACCGGACTCGACCGGCGCGAGCAGGACCAGGGCCAGCACGACCAGGTCCGTACCGTGCTCTCCGTCTCCTCCGCGGGCATGCTCATCCGCCGCGACGTCTGGGACGAGCTCGGCGGCTTCGACCGCAGACTCCCGCTGATGCGTGACGACGTCGACCTGTGCTGGCGGGCCCACATGGCCGGCCACCGGGTCGTCGTCGCGCCCGACGCGATCCTGCGGCACGCCGAGGCCTCCGCCAGGGAGCGCCGGCCCATCGACTGCGCCGGACGCTCCGTCTCGAGCCCGCACCGCGTCGACAAGGCGGGCGCGGTCTACACGATGCTCGTGAACTCCCGCGGCAAGCAGTTGCCCTGGGCCCTGCTCCGCCTCGTTCTCGGCACCCTGCTCCGTACCCTCGCCTACCTCGTCGGAAAGGTCCCCGGGCAGGCGCTCGACGAGGTCGCCGGACTCTTCGGCACCCTGCTGCGCCCCGGGCGGATCTTCTCGGCACGCCGCGCACGCGGCAAGGGGGCCGTGGACGCCGCCGAGCTGCGCTCGCTCTTCCCGCCGCCCGGCGCGACCGTCCGCGCGACTGTCGAACAGGTCGCGGGCAACTTCGGCAGCCGCACCGACTCCGACTCCGGCGGCTCACGGCACGGAGCCGTCGAGTCCGGTCCCGGCGGTGACGACGCCGACTTCCTGGAGATCGAGCAGTTCGCGCGGCTCAAGAGGATCGGCCGCAAGCCCGGCCCCGTGCTCTTCGTGCTGCTCCTCCTCGTCTCGCTCATCGCCTGCCGCAGCCTCCTGGGCGGCGGCGCGCTCGTGGGCGGCGCTCTGCTGCCCGCACCCGCGGACGTCTCCGACCTCTGGGGGCGCTACGCGGACGGCTGGCACCCGGTCGGTACGGGCGGCACGCAGACCGCGCCGCCCTACCTCGCCGTGATCGCCGCACTGTCGGCACTGTTCCTCGGCTCCACCGGCTTCGCACTGACCCTGCTGCTGGTCTGCTCGGTACCGCTCGCCGGACTCACCGCCTACTTCGCCTCCCGGCCGCTGATCGAATCCCGGCTGCTGCGGGCCTGGGCGAGCATCGCTTACGCCTTCCTGCCCGCCGCCACCGGAGCGCTGGCCACCGGCCGCCTGGGCACCGCCGTACTGGCCGTCCTGCTCCCGCTGATCGCCCGCGCGGCCGTCGCCGCGTACGGGCTGCGCGGCGACGGCGGAACGGCGCGCGGCAGCTGGCGTGCCACCTGGGCGTACACGCTGCTGATCACCTTCGCGATGGCCTTCACCCCGATCGTCTGGCCGCTCGCCGTGACCCTCGGCATCGGGGTGCTCGTCCTGCGCCGGGGCGACATCACCGCGTACGGGCTGCGCTTCCTGGCCACCGTCGGCACTCCGCTGCTGGTCCTCGCGCCCTGGTCGCTGTCCCTGCTCGCCGGCCCGTCCGGCTTCCTCAGGGAGGCCGGCCTCGACATCGGTACGGGAACGGCGTCCGCGCTCGACCTGCTCGGCATCAGCCCCGGTGGCCCCAAGGCCACGGGCGGCATCCTTCTGCTCGGCATCGTGCTGGCGGCGCTGGCCGCCCTGCTGCGCGGGGAGAGGCAGTTCGCGATCCGTGCCGCCTGGGCCGCCGCGCTCGTCGGGCTGCTCTTCGCCGGCCTCTCCAACGGCTCCACCTGGGCGGGCCCCGCCACCCTCGTCTACGGGACCGCGCTGATCGCCGCCGCGCTGCTCGGCGCCGACGGCGCCCGGGTACGGGTGACCGCGCTCAGCTTCGGCTGGCGTCAGCCGGTCGCCGCCCTGATCGCGCTGGCGGCCGGGATCGCGCCCGTGCTGGCCGCGGCCGGCTGGATGATCGGCGGCGCGGCCGGACCGCTGGAGCGCCGGGACCCGGTGCAGGTGCCCGCGTTCGTCGCGGAGGAGAGCACCACCCGCGACCAGCCGCGCACCCTCGTCCTCGGCGGCACGTCACCGGCTGCCGTGTCCTACAGCCTGGTCCGTGGCTCGGGCGCCCGCCTCGGCGACGCCGAGCTCACCGATGCGGGCGGCAGCAACGCCCACCTCGACAAGGTCGTCGCCAACCTGGTCGCGGGCTCCGGTGCCGACCAGGGCGGTCAGCTGAGCGGCTTCGCGATCCGTTACGTCCTCGTGCGGGACGGCGCGCCGCGGCAGATGAGCCGCGTGCTCGACTCCACCCCGGGCCTGAGCAGGCTCAGCCAGCTGGACGGCAGCGCCCTGTGGCGCGTCGACCGCCAGGTCGCCCGCGTCATGATCGTCCCGTCCTCCGGGGCGAGCGGCGAGGAGGCCGTGCAGGTACCGGTCGGCTCGCTCGCCGTCGAAGCCCACTCCAAGATCCCTCAGGGCGGCTCCGGCCGGGTCCTGCGGATCGCCGACGCGGCGGACCCGGGCTGGCAGGCCACGCTGAACGGCCGTGCGCTGACCCCCAAGACCGTGGACGGCTGGGCGCAGGGCTTCGAGCTCCCGTCCGAGGGCGGCACGCTGGACCTCACGTACGACAGCCCCGTCACGCACACCGCCTGGATCTGGGCGCAGGTGGCGCTCGGCGTCGTCCTGCTGGTCCTGGCACTGCCGGGACGCCGCCGCGAGATCGACGACGACCTGCCCGAGGAGGCCGTGGCCGCCGGGGCCGAGGCGCTCACCGGAGACGGACGCCGGGCGCGCAGGCTCCGTGCGGCGGCCGAGGCGGAAGCCGCGGCGGCGGGGGAGGACGGCGCGGAGACCCCGTACGAGGTTCCGTACGGCCAGGACGCCGCAGCCGATCCGGTCGCCCCGGAGCCGGCGGGAGCGCCCGGGGAGTACATCCCGGCGCAGCAGAGCGCCGATCCGTATGCGGCTGCCCCGGAGGACCAGGACGCGACCGGCACGTACGCGGCGGTCCCGCAGCAGAACTACGGGGAGTGGGACGCGCAGCAGTACCAGGGCGCCGACTACAGCCAGTACCAGGGCGAGCAGTACCAGGCCCAGCAGTACCAGGGCGAGCAGTACCAGGGCGGGCAGGACCCCGGCCAGTACGGCGCCGGCCAGTACGGCGGCGAGCAGTACCCGGGGGCCGACCCGTACGGGACCGGCCAGTACCAGCCGGACCCGTACCAGCAGGGTGCCTACGACCCGTACGGCTATGCCCAGCAGCAGCCCCAGGCACCGGGCACGGGCGAAGGCGCCCCGTACGACGCACATGACGAGAACAACGCTCCGGGCGAGGGCCCGTGGCCGTCCGGCAACGCATCGCGAGGCGAGTCCGAGTGAAGTCCACCCCCCTGTCCCTCATCGCGGGCACCGTCGCCCTCGCCGCCGTCACCGGCTTCGCCGCGCTCACCGCGCCGGGCGACGCGGACACCCCGGAGGCCGGGTCGGCCGCCAGGCTCCCCGTCGAGCGCTCCAGCCTGCTCTGCCCCGCGCCGGGCGGCTCCGACCTGTCGGACACGACGTACACGTCCTTCACCCCGGCGGGGGAGAGCGACGGCGAGGCCGGTACCGCCGAGCTGAAGCCGTCCGTGGCACTCCCGGTGGACGAGGAGGAGCCGGCCGGCACGGAGAAGGACGAGCCGGCCGACAAGGAGAAGGACAAGGAGAGCGAGAAGGACGAGGCCGAGGAGAAGGCCGCGGCAGACAAGCCCGTCATCACGCTCAAGGAGGCCGGCAAGCCGGCCACCGCCGAGACGTCCGATTCCGACGCTCCCGCACTCGTCGGCACCGCCACCGGCCGGCTGGCACCCGGCTGGGCCGCCCAGCAGACCACCACGTCCCTCGCCGGCGGTTCCCGCGGCCTTCTCGGCGTCAGCTGCTCCGGACCGGACACGGACTTCTGGTTCCCGGGCGCGAGCACCGCGGCGACGCGGCAGGACTACGTCCATCTGACCAACCCCGACGACACCGCGGCCGTCGCCGACATCGAGCTGTACGGCCCCGAGGGCTCGCTCAAGTCCGATGTGGGCGAGGGCATCACGGTCCCGGCGAGGTCGAGCGTCCCGATGCTGATCTCGACCCTGACCACCGAGGCAGTCGACGATGTGACCGTCCATGTCACCACCCGGACGGGACGCGTCGGCGCCGTCGTCAAGGCCGCGGACGACAAGGCGGGCAGTGACTGGCTGGCGGCGTCCGAGGACCCGGCGGGCACGCTCGTGATGCCCGGCATCCCGGCCGACGCCACCTCCGTACGGCTGGTGGCCTTCGCGCCCGGCGACGACGACGCCGATGTGAAGGTGCAGCTGATGGGGAAGAGCGCGACGTTCTCACCGGCCGGGAGCGACACCCTGCACATCAAGTCGCAGATGACCGCGAGCGTCGACCTCAAGAACGTCACGCGCGGGGAGCCCGGATCGCTCCGGCTGTCGCCCGCACAGGGCTCGACGACCCCGATCGTGGCCGCGTTGCGCGTGGTGCGGGGCACCGGTGACAAGCAGGAGATCGCCTACATTCCGGCGACCGGCCCGGTGGGCGAGCGGGCGAGCGTGGCCGACAACCGGGCGAAGGGTTCGGTGCTCTCCCTCACCGCGCCCGGCGAATCCGCCAAGGTCAAGGTGACGGCGTCCGCGGGCAGCGGGGGCGGCGAACCGACCGTCAAGACGTACACGGTCAAGGGCGGTACGACCCTCGAGGTGGCCCCGGAGGTCCCGTCCGGGCTCAAGGGCGGCTACGCGCTGACGGTCGAGACGGAATCGGGCGGCCCGGTGTACGCCGCCCGCACCCTCACGCTCGCGCAGGACGGCATCCAGATGTTCACCGTCCAGACGCTGCCGGACGACGGCGGCACGGTCGAGGTGCCCGCGGCCGAGCAGGACCTCTCGGTCCTGGACGACTGAGGTGGCCCGCGCCGCGGGCAGGCGTCATTCCTGCCCGTAGCGCGGGTCCACCGATTCGGGTGAGAGCCCGAGCAGCTCCGCGACCTGTTCCACGACGACCTCGTGCACCAGCATGGCCCGCTCGTCACGGTTCTTGGTGCGGATCTCGACCGGGCGCCGGTACACGACGATCTGCGCGGGCTGTCCCTTCGCCGAAGGCACCGAACGTCCCAGCGGCACGGTGTCCTCCAGTGCCCCCGGCACATCGAGAACGAGGAAGTCGACATCGGCCAGCTGCGGCCAGCGCCGTTCCAGCCGTTCCACCGAGTCCTGGACGAGATCGCGGAAACTCTCCCCCCTGCTGGCCGACAGCGGCACCTGGGGCGGGGCGACCGGCCCGCGCATGCCGCGGCCATGGCGGTCGCGGCGGCGGTGCCGCGGCTCGGACGGGTGGGGCGGTACGGGACTGTCCATCACCGACGCAGCGTAACTCTCCGCAGGATCCACGGATCACGGCTGCTCCGCAGGTGGGCCCAATGTCCACACGTGAGCATTCCGGCCAAGGTTGAGTCCGTATCCGGCCCCTGCGGCGACCGTTGACCCTCCGTCGGGTGACCGCTTGTGTCCCCTCCGGTGTCGGGAAGGGAACCGGGGACGTCGGTACGTCCCGGCCGCCGCGCAGGTCAGGGCAGCCGTGCGGAGACGGTCGGGGGAGACCTCGCGGGGCGACACGGTGGTGTGACCTCAGGGAGAGTCGTCGCAGCCCGCTCAAGAGTGCGGTACCGTCCAACATCGTGAGCCCTGTACGTCGCTGTTCGCGAACCGCGTGCGGCCGTCCCGCCGTCGCGACACTGACGTACGTCTATGCCGACTCGACCGCGGTCCTCGGCCCGCTCGCCACCTATGCCGAGCCCCACTGCTACGACCTCTGCGCCGAGCACGGTGAGCGGCTGACCGCGCCCCGCGGCTGGGAAGTCGTGAGGCTCTCCGACCCCTCGGCCCCCACGCGCCCCAGCGGTGACGATCTCGAAGCGCTCGCCAACGCGGTACGGGAAGCGGCGAGGCCGCACGAGCGGGGTGGCGACGCCGGCGGCCGAGGGCCGCGTGCGGCGGACCCGGTGGAGGTCGCCCGCCGAGGTCATCTGCGGGTCCTCCGGTCCCCGGACAGCTGACCTTTCGCCGTTCCGGTTCCTGGCAAGTTGGTTCCTCTTTCAAGTTTTCTTCCGCCCCGGGCATTTTTTCGTGCACAGGGCATTGACTGAGACTTGTCGCGGACACGACCATTCCCCCACCCGTGAGAGATCGCTTCCGCATCACGGAATCCGGGGAGGTCTGTGTGTTTGTCCAGCAACTCGAACCCGTAGCCGATTCGCTAGCCCTGTCCGCACTTGTCGCCTCATTGCCGCTGGTCACGGTCCTGGTCCTGCTCGGCGCCGTCCGGGTGAAGGCCCACCGGGCCGGACTCGTCGGCCTCGCCGTCGCCGTGCTCGTCGGCTGGCTCGCGTACGGCATGCCCCTCGGGCAGACCCTCTCCGCAGGAGCCCAGGGCGTCCTCTTCGGGCTCTTCCCCATCATGTGGATCGTGGTCAACGCCCTCTGGGTGTACCGGATGACCGTCCGCACCCTGCACTTCGACATCCTGCGGCGCTCCTTCGGCCGGCTCTCCGACGACCCCCGCATCCAGGCCCTCGTCATCGCCTTCTGCTTCGGCGCGCTCCTGGAGGCGCTGGCCGGCTTCGGCGCCCCCGTCGCCATCTGCTCGGTGATGCTCGTCGCGCTCGGCTTCGACCCGGTGAAGGCCGCCGTCGTCTCGCTGGTCGCCAACACCGCGCCCGTCGCCTTCGGCGCCATGGGCACGCCCGTCGTGACGCTCGCCCAGGTCACCGGACTGCCGCTGGACGACGTCGCATCGGTCGTCGGCCGCCAGACCCCGCTGCTCGCCCTCGTCGTGCCGCTCATCCTGGTCTTCCTGGTGGACGGCAGGCGCGGCCTGAGGGAGACCTGGCTGCCCGCACTCGTCTGCGGGGTGGCCTTCGCGGTCGCCCAGTTCGCCGCGTCCAACTACGTCTCGGCACAGCTCGCCGACATCGCGGCCGCACTGGTGGGCGCGGGAGCCCTGATCGCCGTTCCCGGTGCCCGCAAGCCCGCCGCCGAACCCGTACGCGCCTCCGTGCTGACCGGCGCACGGAGCGAGGACCTCGACCAGGAGGACCCGCGCCGCGAGGTACTGCGCGCCTACGCCCCGTACGCCCTGATCGTCGCCGTGTTCTCCGTCGCCCAGATCCCGCCCGTCAAGCGGCTGCTGGCCGAGGCGACCCGCGTCTTCGACTGGCCGTTCCTCGACGTCGCGAACCCCGACGGCGAGGCCGTGGGCGCCAACGCCTTCACCCTCCCCCTCGTCGCGACGGGCGGCACCCTCGTCCTGCTCGCGGGCCTGATCACCGCCGTCGTGCTCGGCGTGCGCTCGCGCGACGCGGTACGGGAGTGGGCCGCCACCGTGCACGAACTGCGCTACGCGATCCTCACCGTGACCTCCGTGCTCGCCCTCGCCTACGTCATGAACCTCTCCGGACAGGCCGCCACCATCGGCCAGTTCGTCGCCGCGGCAGGCGCCGGACTCGCCTTCCTCTCCCCGGTGCTCGGCTGGTTCGGCGTCGCGGTCTCCGGCTCCGACACCTCCGCGAACGCCCTCTTCGGCGCCCTCCAGGTGTCCGCCGCACGCGAATCCGGGCTCTCGCCCGAACTGCTCGCCGCCGCCAACAGCTCCGGCGGAGTGCTCGGCAAGATGATCTCCCCGCAGAATCTGACGATCGCCTGCGCGGCCGTGGGCCTCGCGGGCCGAGAGGGCGATCTGCTGCGCAAGGTCCTGCCCTGGAGCCTCGGCCTGCTGCTGGTGATGTGCCTCGTCGTGATGGCCCAGAGCACGGTGGTGCTCGGCTGGATGCTCCCCTGACGGACGGCGGGGGAGCGCCGGGTAGTTTGGGCGGTCCGTACAGACCCCCAGGAGGACCGGCCGTGGTTGCTGATCTGTCGCAGCTCGTGAAGGCGTACGACGTGCGCGGAGTGGTGCCCGACCAGTGGGACGAAGCACTGGCCGAACTGTTCGGCGCCGCCTTCGTCCAGGTCACCGACGCGGACGCGATCGTGATCGGCCACGACATGCGCCCGTCCTCGCCCGGCCTGTCCGCCGCCTTCGCCCGCGGAGCGACGGCGCGCGGCGCCGACGTGACCCTGATCGGGCTCTGCTCGACGGATCAGCTGTACTACGCCTCCGGGGCACTGGACCTGCCCGGAGCGATGTTCACGGCCTCGCACAACCCGGCCCGGTACAACGGCATCAAGATGTGCCGCGCCGGTGCCGCGCCCGTGGGCCAGGACACCGGCCTGACCGAGATCCGCACCCTGGTCGAGCAGTGGTCGGAACACGGCGCCCCTGCCACGACCGCCACGGCCGCCGGCACGGTCACCGAACGCGACAGCCTCACCGACTACGCCGCACATCTGCTGGGCCTGGTCGACCTCTCCGGGATCCGCCCCCTCAAGGTCGTCGTGGACGCGGGCAACGGCATGGGCGGCCACACCGTCCCCACCGTCTTCGCGGGCCTCCCGCTCGACCTCGTACCGATGTACTTCGAGCTGGACGGCACCTTCCCCAACCACGAGGCCAACCCGCTCGACCCGAAGAACATCGTCGACCTCCAGGCCCGCGTCCTTGCCGAGGGCGCCGACCTCGGCCTCGCCTTCGACGGCGACGCGGACCGCTGCTTCGTCGTCGACGAGCGCGGCGAGGGCGTCTCCCCGTCCGCGATCACCGCCCTCGTCGCGGCCCGCGAGCTCGCCCGCAACGGCGGCACGGGCACCGTCATCCACAACCTGATCACCTCCTGGTCGGTCCCCGAGGTCGTCCGCGAGAACGGCGGCACCCCCGTCCGCACCCGGGTGGGCCACTCGTTCATCAAGGCGGAGATGGCCGAGCACGGCGCGATCTTCGGCGGCGAGCACTCCGCGCACTACTACTTCCGCGACTTCTGGAACGCCGACACGGGCATGCTCGCCGCCCTCCACGTCCTGGCCGCGCTCGGCGGCCAGGAGGGCCCGCTCTCCGGCCTCGTCGACCAGTACGACCGCTACGCGGGCTCCGGGGAGATCAACTCCACCGTCACCGACCAGGCGGGCCGGCTGGCCGCGATCAAGGCGGCCTACGGGGACCGCGACGACGTGACCCTCGACGAGCTCGACGGGCTCACGGCGACGAACGCCGACTGGTGGTTCAACCTCCGCGCCTCCAACACCGAGCCGCTACTGCGCCTGAACGTCGAGGCACGCGACGAGAAGACGATGACGGCGGTACGCGACGAGGTGCTGGCGCTGGTCCGCGCCTAGGGGCTTTCGTTTGGATCAGGCCGGATCAGGCCGGATCAATGAGCGGGGCCCGGTGCCGTGGATCGCAAGGCGGAGGAGAGAGGCATGGCGGAGCCGTGCCGACCGACGACAACGCGGCGAGGTGCGGCACCAGGGCACGCGAGCCCGGCACGATCCGAACGGGAGGCCCTAGGGCCTCCCGGGTCGTGCGGGGCCCGCGAGCGCGGCACGGCCGCCCGCTCCGCGCCGGCTCCTGATCCGGCTGGTCCCGGGTGATCCGGAGCGGCCTGAGCGGACCGGCCGGACAAGCGGCCGCGAGGGCTTCCCGCACACTCGCCGCCGGATGCCCCGCCGGGCAGGCCCCGCCGGGCCGCGCCCCTGTCGGCCCGGCGGTAGGCTGACGACGCTCCAGCTCCGTGGACCGAACCAGGTCCGCGCCCGATCCGTACCGCATGTTCGAAGGGACCCACCCCATGCCGCTCGAAGCCGGCCTTCTGGAGATCCTCGCCTGCCCGGCCTGCCACTCCCCGCTCGACGACAGGTCGGCAGCCGACAGCCCCGAGCTGGTGTGCACGGGCGCGGACTGCGCCCTCGCCTACCCGGTACGGGACGGCATCCCGGTCCTCCTGGTCGACGAAGCCCGCCGCCCCGCGTAGTCCGCACGCTGATCAGCACGGTGATCGGAGGCCCACCGCCATGCTCGACGAGTCGTTGCTCGACGCCCCGGAAGCCCTGGCCCGAGCCGACCGGCGCGGTCTGCTGCGCGGCGCCGCCGAGGCCGGTGCCCGCGTCCGTACCGCCGCCCGGCACGCCGCCGAGGCGGGCATCGGCGGACTGGCCCCCGAAGGCCGGCCCCGCGCCGTCCTCGTCGCGGGCCCCGGCACCGCCGCATCGGGTGTAGCCGACCTGATCGGCGCCCTCGCGGGCGCCGCCGCACCCGTCACCCAGATCCGTCCCACCGGGGTCGCACCGGCCGCCGGAGCCCTGCGCTGGGCGCTGCCCGGCTGGGCCGGTTCCCTGGACCTGCTGCTCATCGCCACGGCCGACGGCTCGGAACCGGGCCTCGCCCTGCTCGCCGAGCAGGCCTACCGCCGCGGCTGCACGGTCGTCGCCGTCGCCCCCGTCCGGTCACCGCTGCGCGAGGCCGTCAACGGCGTCCACGGACTCGTCGTGCCGATGGCCACGGCCCCGCACGGCGAGTACGACGCCGAGACCTCGGCGGCGGGTCCCGGCACCCTCTGGGCCCTGCTCACCCCGCTGCTCGCCCTGCTGGACCGGGTGGGCCTGCTCGACGCGCCCGCCGACGCGCTGCAGAAGGTCGCCGACCGCCTCGACCGCACCGCTGAACGCTGCGGCCCGGCCATCGCCACGTACAGCAACCCGGCCAAGACCCTCGCCGCGGAACTCGCCGACAGCCTGCCGCTCCTCTGGACGGAGGGCGACTCCGCGGGCCCCGTCGGGCGCCGGTTCGCCGCCGTACTGGCCGAACTCGCCGGACGCCCGGCCCTGGTGGCCGAACTGCCCGAGGCGCTGCCCTCCCACGGTGCGCTGCTCGCCGGGGCGTTCGCCGCGGGAGCCGATCCCGACGACTTCTTCAGGGACCGGGTGGACGAGCCGGAAGCCATGAGAGCCCGGGTCGTCCTGCTCCGCGACCGCCCCACCGGCGGCCTCACCGCAGGACCCGCCGCCCGCGAACTCGCCCTCAGCCACGAGACGGCCATCAGCGAGCTCGAACCCGAGGAGGGCAGTGAGCTCGAAGCCCTCGCGGAGCTCCTCGCCGTCACCGACTTCGCGGCCGTCTACCTCTCCCTGGCGTCGGACAACCGGGCCTGAAACACCCCTTGTCCGCCCCTTCCGCATCCGGCACCACCCGCCCCGCGCACCATACGAGGACGAAACTTCCATGGACCGGCTCTCCAACACCGTGCGCCCCTACGCATGGGGCTCCACCACGGCCATCCCCGAGCTGCTCGGCACCGCCCCCACCGGCGAACCGCAGGCCGAGATGTGGATGGGAGCCCACCCCGGAGCCCCCTCCCGTCTCATCCGGAATCCGGGCGCGGAGCAGTCCCTCACCGACGTCATCGCCGCCGACCCCGAGCGCGAACTGGGCCCGGCGGCCGTCGCGGCGTTCGGCCCCCGCCTCCCCTTCCTGCTGAAGCTGCTCGCGGCGGGCGCGCCGCTCTCCCTCCAGGTCCACCCCGACCTCGGACAGGCACAGCAGGGGTACGCGGACGAGGAGAGCCGGGGCGTCCCGATCGACGCCCCCCACCGCACGTACAAGGACGCCAACCACAAGCCCGAGCTGATCTGCGCGCTCACGCCGTTCGAGGGACTGTGCGGCTTCCGCCGGCCCGCCGAGGCGGCCGAGGTGATAGCGGCCCTCGGCGTCGACTCCCTCAAGCCGTACGTGGACCTGCTCCACGCGCGCCCCGAGGAGGCGGCCCTGCGCGAGGTCCTCACGGCGATCCTGACGGCCGACCCGGACGAGATGGCGCACACGGTCGGCGAAGCGGCCGAGGCCGCCGACCGGCTCGGCGGCGCCCACGCCCCGTACGCCCAGATCGCCCATCACTACCCCGGAGACCCGGGCGTCATCGCGGCCATGCTGCTGAACTACGTACAACTGCAGCCGGGCGAGGCCCTGTTCCTCGGTGCGGGCGTGCCCCACGCCTACCTCGGCGGTCTCGGCGTCGAGATCATGGCCAACTCGGACAACGTGCTGCGCTGCGGGCTGACCCCCAAGCACGTCGACGTCCCCGAACTCCTGCGGATCGTCCGCTTCGAGGCCACCGACCCCGGCATCCTCCGCCCCGAGGCCTCACCCGCCGGCGAGGAGCTCTACGAGACGCCGGTCGACGAATTCCGGCTGTCGCGCTACGCCCTGTCGTCCGGTGGAGCACCCGTCGCCCTGACGGCTGCCACCCCGCAGATCCTGCTGTGCACGGCGGGCGCTGTCAGGACCGGTGAACTGGACCTCGCACCGGGCGAATCCGTCTTCGTCCCGGCGGACGAAACGGTCGAAGTATCCGGTACGGGAACAGTCTTCCGCGCCACCGTGGTGGTCTGACGTACCGTCCCCACGAGCGGCTGCAACAATGTCCGGCCGTACCGCGGCGCCCGTGCCGCAGCACCGAGGAAGGGACACCACGCACCCATGAGCGCGTCAGGCGGAACCAAGGCGATCGTGGCGGCACTCGCCGCCAACCTCGCGATCGCAGTGGCCAAATTCGTGGCGTTCCTCTTCAGTGGCTCGTCGTCGATGCTCGCGGAGAGCGTCCACTCGCTCGCGGACTCGGGCAACCAGGGACTGCTGCTGCTCGGCGGCAAGAAGGCCCAGCGCGAAGCGACTCCGCAGCACCCCTTCGGATACGGGCGCGAGCGCTACATCTACGCGTTCCTCGTCTCCATCGTGCTCTTCTCGGTCGGTGGCATGTTCGCGATCTACGAGGGCTACGAGAAGATCAAGCACCCGCACGAGATCGAGGCCTGGTACTGGCCGGTCGGCGTGCTGGTCTTCGCGATCATCGCCGAGAGCTTCTCCTTCCGTACGGCGATCGTGGAGTCCAACCTGACCCGCGGCAAGCTCTCCTGGACGCAGTTCGTCCGCCGCGCCAAGGCCCCCGAGCTGCCCGTCGTCCTGCTCGAGGACCTCGGTGCGCTCATCGGTCTGATCCTGGCCCTCGTCGGCGTCAGCCTGGCCCTGGGCACCGGCAACGGTGTGTGGGACGGCATCGGCACGCTCTGCATCGGCATCCTGCTGATCGCCATCGCCATCGTCCTCGCCGCGGAGACGAAGTCGCTGCTGCTCGGTGAGGCGGCCGGCGTCGAGGACGTCGAGAAGATCAAGGGCGCGGTGGTCGACGGGGACACCGTCACCCGCATCATCCACATGCGTACGCTCCACCTCGGTCCGGAGGAGCTGCTGGTCGCCGCCAAGATCGCGGTCCGGCACGACGAGTCCGCCACCGAGGTCGCGGCCGCCATCAACGCGGCGGAGACCCGGATCCGTGAGGCCGTCCCGATCGCCCGGGTCATCTACCTCGAGCCGGACATCTACAACGAGGCAGCAGCCGAGGCCGGCACCAACCCGGGCAAGACCCCCGGTGGCCCGGTACCGGTCGACCCTGCGGGCCCCGACGGTCCGTCCGCCCCGGACTCCCCGTCCGCCCCGGACTCCCCGGCCGAATCAGGCCACTGACCCGTCGAGGACCGGCCCGGATCGCTCCGAACGGCCCCGTGAGGGACCCCCGATGCCCGGCCGGGCTGGGGCTCACTGGGCCGTTCGGTGTAGATTCGTCGGAGTACCAGACGTCGCTGCTGATGGCGGTCGATCGGTTCGCATGCGCGGGCCGGCCGAGGGAGAGAGGGCCTCCGACGGACTGCACTGCGGATCACCCGGGCATTCGTGTGCCCGCACCGCCGCAGAGCCAGCCAGCCCACCCTCGACCCATCACGAGGAGCAGCCCGTTATGACGACGGCCGCCAATCGCCAGGACTTCAAGGTCGCCGACCTTTCTCTTGCCGCCTTCGGGCGCAAGGAGATCACCCTCGCCGAGCACGAGATGCCCGGCCTGATGTCGATCCGCAAGGAATACGCCGCCACGCAGCCGCTGGCCGGTGCCCGCATCACCGGTTCGCTGCACATGACGGTGCAGACCGCGGTGCTCATCGAGACCCTCGTCGCCCTGGGCGCCGACGTCCGCTGGGCCTCCTGCAACATCTTCTCCACCCAGGACCACGCGGCCGCCGCCATCGCGGTCGGCCCGAACGGAACCCCGGACGCCCCCGCGGGCGTGCCCGTCTTCGCCTGGAAGGGCGAGACGCTGGAGGAGTACTGGTGGTGCACGGAGCAGGCTCTGACCTGGCCCAACACCCCCACCGGCGGCCCGAACATGATCCTCGACGACGGTGGTGACGCCACCCTCCTCGTCCACAAGGGCGTCGAGTTCGAGAAGGCGGGCGCTGCCCCGGACCCGGCGACCGCGGACAGCGAGGAGTACGCGTACATCCTCACCCTGCTGAACCGCACCCTCGGCGAGTCCCCGCAGAAGTGGACCCAGCTGGCATCCGAGATCCGCGGTGTCACCGAGGAGACCACGACCGGTGTGCACCGGCTGTACGAGATGCACCGCGACGGCACCCTCCTCTTCCCGGCGATCAACGTCAACGACGCCGTCACCAAGTCGAAGTTCGACAACAAGTACGGCTGCCGCCACTCGCTGATCGACGGCATCAACCGGGCCACGGACGTCCTGATCGGCGGCAAGACCGCCGTCGTCTGCGGCTACGGCGACGTGGGCAAGGGCTGTGCCGAGTCCCTGCGCGGCCAGGGCGCCCGTGTGATCATCACGGAGATCGACCCGATCTGCGCCCTGCAGGCAGCGATGGACGGATACCAGGTCGCCACCCTCGACGACGTCGTGGAGACCGCGGACATCTTCATCACCACCACGGGCAACAAGGACATCATCATGGCCGGCGACATGGCCAGGATGAAGCACCAGGCCATCGTCGGGAACATCGGCCACTTCGACAACGAGATCGACATGGCCGGCCTGGCGAAGATCGACGGCATCGTCAAGGACGAGGTCAAGCCGCAGGTCCACACCTGGACGTTCTCCGACGGCAAGGTCCTGATCGTGCTGTCCGAGGGCCGCCTGCTGAACCTCGGCAACGCCACCGGTCACCCCTCGTTCGTCATGTCCAACTCGTTCGCGGACCAGACCCTGGCCCAGATCGAGCTGTTCACGAAGCCCGAGGCGTACCCGACCGATGTCTACGTGCTGCCCAAGCACCTGGACGAGAAGGTCGCCCGACTGCACCTCGACGCGCTGGGCGTGCGGCTCACGACCCTGCGCCAGGAGCAGGCCGACTACATCGGCGTCCCGGTCGAAGGCCCGTACAAGTCCGACCTCTACCGCTACTGAGCGGCCCGCCGGCCACCGGCCGGCGGACTATCGGCAGCAGGTACGAGCGCAGGCCCCCGCACCCCCGTGCCGGGGGCCTGCCCCGTACCGCCCCCGTACAGCCCGAGGAACCAGAAGGACCCCATGCCCCGCGGCCGGTATTCGCTCCACGACCTCCACGACCACACCCCCCTCGGTGAAGAGCACTTCCACTGCGCCCCCGGCCCCTCCGGCTGGCGCTATGTCTCCCAGACCACGGCCCCGTCGGGCGACCACCTGGGCTCCGTCGACCTGGCCCTGGACGAGCTCGGCCGCCCCATCCGCCTCCAACTGCACGCCGCGAGCTGGCAGATCCGTGGTGCCGCCCTCGAAGGCGTCACCTGGGTACGGACCGACCCGAGCGGCACCCACGCCACCGAAGGCAATGTCCGCGCCCACGCCTTCTCCGGCACGTCCCCCGCGTTCCTCGTCGCCACGGCACGACTCCTGCGCCTCACCCCCGATTCCCCCGAGACCCGTGTCCGCCTGGTCACCTTCACGGACCCGGTCCTCGCTCCCCGTACTGTCGACCAGTCCTGGGCCCTGGTGAAGAGTGAAGCGCACGCCACTGACAACGGGTCCCTGATCGTGGACGAGTACCAGGTCAGCGCCCTCGACACCGGCGACCGGTCCACCGTCCACATCGCCGGGGACGTGGTCCTCGCGGCTCCCGGTATCGAGCTCGAGCACCTGGAAACCCCGCCCTCACCGCGGAGCCACTAGGCAGGCGGGGCGAAACCGGTCGTCTCGGCAGGCGGGGTGAGCCCGGTCGTCTCGGCAGGCCGGATGAGCCCGGTCGTCGATGGCCCGCCGGGCGCCTCTGCCGGAGACGTGCCGGACGGCACCGCAGCGGATGCAGTGCCCTCGACGGGATGGAAGACCCCTGGGGGCCGGAGCCCTGCGGTGGGGGCCGCGGCCGTCGGTACCGGCGCCGTTCCCGTGCCCTGAGCCCCTCGCCGCGCAGCCGCCATGACCCGCCGGACATCCCGCGCCTGCCGCTCGTTCACGACCGCCGCCAAGTACGCCGCCGCAGGAACGCCCTGTGGAACAGGGACCCCCGTACGGCCGGCCAGATCGTCCGCCAGCCGGTGCGCGATCGACCCGCCCACACCCGCGTCGAGCTGGTGCATCCGCGTGAGGTACTGCCGAATCGCCAGCCAGAGGCCGTCCGGCACGGCGGACAGATCCAGTTGCGCGAAGCGCCCCACCAGCCAGGGCGGTGGCGGCGGCACGGCGACCGCCCGCCCGGTGGGAACTCGCTCACGTACGACGAGGGTCCCGGCGAACACGTCCCCCAGCCGCCGTCCCCGCGCCGACACCAAGGACGCGATGCATCCCACGACGCCGAACGTGCCCAGGATCTCGACCACGCCCATCGACCCCCGCACGAGCGCGTGCCGGAACCGGATCGGCCCGCCGTCGTCCCGCACCACGCGCAGGCCGCATGCCAGCTTCCCGAGCGAACGGCCGTGGCTGAGCGTCTCGACAGCGATCGGCCCTCCCACCAGCACCAGGAGGAAGGTGGCGACGGCGATCGCCGCGCTCGCGGCCTCGTCGAGCGTCACGGTCGCCACAGCGAGACCGATGGATATCAGAACAAAAACTGTCAGAACCACCGCGAGATCGATGGCGATCGCCAACGCCCGGCTCGGCAGCCTCGCCGGCTGCAACCCCAGAACGACCGCATCCCCGGTCACGAGCTCATTCATCGCCGCCCACCCTTCGCCGCCCTTCCCTGCCCCTCGGAACCTCAGTCTGCCAAGCTGACCCGCAGCGCGCCGCAGTAGTACGGACCCGTACGCACCCATGCCTGGAGCAGCAGCCGACCATGGATCTCGACGTCTTCGTGACCACCCACCGCACCGAGTGGGACCGCCTGGACCACCTTCTGCACCGAGGGCGCAGTCTGACCGGTGCAGAGGCGGACGAACTCGTCGCCCTCTACCAGCGCACGGCGACGCACCTCTCCCTGATCCAGTCCAGCGCCCCTGATCCCCTTCTCACCGCGCGACTCACCCAGCTCGTGGCCCGCGCCCGCTCCACGGTGACGGGGACCCGCCGTGCCTCGTGGCGCGACGCCGCACGTTTCCTGACCGCGGGTTTCCCCGCAGCGGTCTACCGCTCCCGGCACTGGTGGATACCCACGGCGGTGCTCTCCGTACTTCTGGCCGCTGTCATGGGCTGGTGGATCGGCACCCACCCCGAAGTCCAGTCGGCGATCGCCGCCCCCGAGGACCTCCGCAGCCTGACCCGCCCCGGCGGGGAGTACGAGACCTACTACTCCAGCCACCCGGCGGCCTCGTTCGCCGCCCAGGTGTGGACGAACAACGCCCAGGCCGCAGCGATGTGCCTCGTACTGGGAGCGTTCCTCTGCATACCGGTGATCTGGATCCTCTTCGTCAACGTGCTCAATCTCGCCGTCGGCATCGGCCTGATGTCCTCGGCCGGCCGTCTGGACACGTTCCTGGGGCTCGTCCTGCCGCACGGCCTGCTGGAACTCACCGCTGTCTTCGTGGCAGCCGGTACCGGCCTGCGTCTGGGCTGGACCGTGATCGACCCAGGACCTCTCAGCAGGCGCTCCGCCCTGGCCCAGCAGGGCCGGGCAGCCATCGGCATGGCGATCGGCCTCGCCGTGGTCCTGTTCGTGTCCGGAGTCATCGAGGGCTTCGTGACCCCCTCCGGGCTTCCCACCTGGGCCCGGATCGCCATCGGGATCGCGGCCGAGCTGCTCTTTCTCGCCTACGTCTACATCCTCGGGGGCCGAGCGGTGCGGGCCGGCGAGACGGGTGATCTTGAAGCCGTCGAACGAAGCGCCGAGTTGCCTTCTGCGGCCTGACAGCCGATGTGCGTCCACCCCTGCTGACCTGCTAGTGTCCTCCTCGCCCGCAAAAACTGTTGACACAGTCGGCGTGGGGAGGTAGATTTTAACGGTTGCAACGGACTGGACAAGTCCGTGTGTGGCGGTTAAAGTTCAACTCGCTCTTGTCGGGGACGAGATTCCCGAAGAGCCGATCGATTCTTCTCTCTTTCGAGCATTGACCCGGTTAGCTTCGGCTCAATTGCTTCTGATAAAGTCGAGTCAGCCGAAAGGCAAAGGCCAGTCCACAGGCCACCGGAATCAAATTCGGACCGGAAACGGAACGAAAAAGAGTCTGGTAAAGTTGGAATCGCCGGAAAGGGAAACGCGAAAGC
>NZ_JBHTRI010000057.1:0-19512 GCF_042796085.1 Streptomyces sp. NPDC056452 | reverse complement strand
GACGAGGGGCCCTTCACCAAGGGCCCCTCGTCCATGCGCCGGACACCGTTCCGGCAGGCCGTCAGTCGATGCCGCGGCAGATGTGCGGTTCGCTCCCGTCGTCGTCCAGGTCCCCGGCCAGCAGCAGCGGCACCCAGGGGGGTGCCTCGTCCGGCGGCGCGGGTGGCAGAGGCAGGGACAGCGGTAGTTCCACCGTGACGCGGTCCAGCAGCATCGTCTCCATCGACGACTCCTCCTTCGGTTGTGCGAGTTGTGCGAGGTGTGCGAGAGGTACGAGTGGCGCGGTGTGCGCGCCGTACGGTCAGGCGTGACAGGCCGGCAGCCCCCCGTGGTAGGCGACCATCTCCTTGAAGGACGCCGCCACATCGATGCGGGCACCCGGCGCGAGGCCGTCGAGCTCCGCGTACGCGCGGTGCAGGTTCCCGACCAGCCGCTCGGAGTCCAGGAGCCCGGCGAACGAGCCGATGTCCGCCTCGCGCGCGGCCTGCAGCGGGCCCACGCCGCGCCGCAGACCGTCCTGGGCCAGCCCCTGGAGCAGCCGGAGGTACGCCTCCGTCGCGTCGATGAGCTCCGGCCCGCCGACCAAGCCGTGCCCGGGGACCACCACCGCGGGCCCGAGCGCCCGCAGCCGCTCCAGGGCCCGCAGCGAACCGGTGACCGAGCCCATCAGGATGTACGGGGTCACCCCCGACCAGACGACGTCACCGGTGAACAGGACCGCGCGCTCGGGCACCCACGCCACGATGTCGTTCGCCGTGTGGGCGGGCCCCACGTGCAGGAGCTCGGTGCGCAGCCCCTCGCCGTGCAGGGTGAGTTCGTCCCGGAAGGTGAGGGTGGGAAGCGTCAGCGGGGTCTCGCCCCACTCCACGTCCGGCCACAGGTGGCGCAGGCCGAGGCCCGCCTCCTCGGTGTCGGACCGCGTCCCCGCGTGGGCCACGACCACCGCGCGGGGGGCGAACTGGCCGTTGCCGAAGGTGTGGTCGCCGTGGAAGTGCGTGTTGACGACGTAGTCCGGACCGCCGGGAACGATCCGGGCGACCTCCTCCCGCAGACGCCGGGTGCGGGACTCGGTCGCCGCCGTGTCCACCAGGACGGAGCGGCCCCCGCCGGCCACCAGGCCCGCGTTGTTGAGGCACCAGCCGCCCTCCGGCTGGACGAAGGCGTACACGTCCTCGGCGACCGGTACCAGCGAGCCGGGTGGTGCCACCCGCGGGGCCTGGGCCGTCGTCACGCGCTCTCCTCCTTCGCGGCGGAGGGCAGCCGGCCGAAACGGCCCTGGTGGAAGAGGAGCGGGTCGGGGGTGGACAGCCCGCCGGACAGGGCGACCACCCTGCCGATGAGGAGCGTGTGGTCCCCGGCGGCGTACTCCGCGTCCAGGACGCACTCCACGTACGTCTCCGCGTCGGGCAGTACGGCGTTGCCGGTGACGCCCTCCTCGGCGGACAGCCGCAGCATCGCGGCCCGGCCCTCGGAGCGGTCGGGGCGGCAGAACTCCTGCGCCAGGTCGCGCTGCGCCTCCGTCAGCACGTTCACCGCGAAGCTCCCGGCGCGCGAGATCCGCGGCCGCATCCGGCCGTCGGCCTTCACGGACACCAGGATCAGCATCGGGTCGAGCGACACCGAGGTCAGGCTGTTGAGCGTCATGACGATGGTGTCGTCGCCGCTGCCCTGGGTGAGCAGGGTGACGCCCGTGGGGAAACGGCCCATCGCGGTACGGAAGGCGGCCACGTCGGGTTCGGCCAGCAGTGCGCCGGCGGTCACAGCAGTCATGTCAGGTACTCCGATTCTGCTCGTGCCATCAGGGCCATGAGGGGGTACGGGCGGGCTCAGTAGTTGCCGAGTCCGCCACAGACGTTCAGTGCCTGGGCGGTGATCGACCCGGCTGTGTCGGAGGCCAGGTAGCCGACCAGGCCGGCCACCTCCTCGGGGGTGGAGTAACGGCCCAGCGGGATCTTGGCGTTGAACTTGTCCTGGATCTCCTGCTCGCTCACCCCGTAGTGGCCCGCGTAGCCCTGGCGTACGCGCTGCGCCATCGGCGTCTCGACGTAGCCCGGGCAGACGGCGTTCACGGTGATCCCGGTCGGGGCGAGCTCCTTGCCCACGGCCTTGGTGAAGCCGATCACGCCGTGCTTGGAGGCCGAGTAGGGAGCGGCGAGTTCGACGCCCTGCTTCCCGCCGGTGGACGCGATGTTGATGATCCGGCCCCAGTCGCCGTCCCGCATCAGGCCGGCCTTGAGCACCTCGCGGGTGACGCGGAAGGTGCCGTTGAGATTGGTCTCGATCACGTCGTCCCAGAGCGAGTCCTCCATCTCGGCCGTCACACCGCCGCCGCCCCGGCCCGCGTTGTTCACGAGGATGTCGATCCGCCCGTACTCGGCGACCGCGGCCCGTACGGCCTCCTGGATCTGCTCCAGGGACGTCACGTCGCACACCGTGCCGGCCACTTCGAGGCCCTCCTCCCGCAGCTGCTTGACCACGGTGCGTACGCTCTCGGCGCTGCGCGCCACACCGAACACCGCGACCCCCTGCCGGGCGAGCAGCTCGGTCACGGCCAGGCCGATACCGCTGGTCGCACCGGTGACGAAGGCAACTCGTCGTCCCGCGTCTGTCATCGTGCTCTCCCCATCGCTCGTACCGATCCTGTTCAGGAGCTCGACGGTGGGCCCGTGTCCTTGCGGGGTTCTCGCACGCCGGTGGACCCGGGGTGGAGGGCCGGCCCTCCAGCCGAACTCCACACGGGGCCTAGCGCGGGCCGTCAGCGTGGGCGCCATTCGATGCGGCGACCGGGCGGACACCCGGCTGGAGCGAGGAGGCCCCGTGCCCGAGCAGACGCAGACCCTGCCCGACGTCAGGAAGTCGGTGACCGTGGCGGCGACGCCCGACCAGTGCTTCAAGGTCTTCACCGAGCGCCCGGTGGACTGGTGGCCGCCGAGCCACATCCTGGTGCGCAAGGAGCGGGCCGGCCTGGCCTTCGAGGCGGGCGTGGGCGGGCGTTACTACGAGTGGGACGTGGAGGGCACCGAGATCGCCTGGGGGCGGATCCTGGAATGGGTACCCGGCCGCCGCGTCGCCATGACCTGGCGGATCGACCCCAACTGGCAGTCCATCCCCACCGACGACGGGGCGAGCCAGATCGAGGTGGACTTCGAGGCCGTCGACGGGGGCACCAAGGTGTCGCTCGCGCACGTCAAGCTGGACCGGCACGGTCCGGGCGCCGAGCGGATCTTCAAGGCGCTGGACGGACCGAGCCCGGGCGAGACGCTGGAACGCTTCGCGCAGGCCGTCGGGGACGGGGCCGGAGCATGAGCATCGACGGAAGCGTCATCGACGCCCCGGCGTCCCCCGCGTCCACGGACACGGGTCTGGTCCCGGCCGCCGACCGGCTGCGGCTGCTCGCGGCGCTGCACGCCGCCGACGCGGACACCGGGCGTGGCCTGTCCCGCGAGGTCACCGACGCGATACGCGAGGCCGGGTTCGCCCGGCACTTCGTGTCCGCCCGCTTCGGCGGCACGGAGGGCTCCTTCGCGGAGCTGACCCGGGCCGTCGTCTCCGTCGGCGAGGGCTGTGCCGCCTCGGCATGGTGTGCGTCGCTCGCCGCGTACTCGGCGCGCTTCGCCTCCCACCTGCCCGAGGAGGGCCACCAGGCCCTGTGGGGCGCAGGCCCCGACACGGTCGTCGCGACCGGCCTGATGCCCGCCGGGCGGGCCAGGGCCGTGGACGGCGGCTGGCAGGTCACCGGCCAGTGGGCGTACGTCAGCGGCATCGACTTCGCGGACTGGGCGATGGTCTGCGCGGCGGTCGGCGGCGGAGAGGGCCCGCCGCAGCTGCGCTTCTTCACCCTGCCCCGGGGCGCGTACACCGTGCGCGAGACCTGGGACAGCGTCGGGATGCGGGCGACCGGCAGCCACACGGTCGTCGTCGACGACGTGTTCGTACCGGCGCACCTGTCCTTCGACCGCACCGACATGCTCACCGGCCGTAACGGCACCTCCCGGGTGGCCGCCCACAACGTGCCCTTCCAGGCCGTCGGCGGACTCACCTTCATCGCCCCCGTCGTCGGCGCCGCGACCGGCGCCCTCGCGGCGTGCGCGGGCTCCATCACCGGCCGGCGGCGCAACCAGACCGCCGAGCTGACCGTGGTCCGCGCGTCCGGCCGGGTCGACGCGGCACGTCACCTCGTGGAGCAGAACGCCCACGTCCTGGACGAGCGGCTGTTCACCCCCGAGAACATGGCGCGCAACGAGCGCAACGCCACCTACGCCGCCGAGACCCTCCGCGAGGCGGCCGCGCTGCTGGTCGGCGCGGCCGGCACCGGAGGCCTCGGCGAGGGGCACGCCCTGCAGCGGTTCTGGCGGGACATCACCTCCGCCACCAGCCACGTGGCGCTCCAGTACGACACGGCAGCCCGGAAGAACTACTCGGCGGTGCTCCTCGGCCCCGCCGAGTGAGCCGAGCCGCCGCACGGCGGGAGGGGGCGTCCGGGAAGTTCCGGGCGTCCCCTCCCGTGTTTCCCCGGGGGTGGCCCAGCGCCCCGGAAGGCGATCGACGGACTCCAGTTCGGGGCGACTTGGCCTCCATCGGCGGTCCGTACGTTGAGGCCCGACCCGTAACGCCCCAAGCGGAGGTTTCGTCGTGACAGTCACCCAGGAGACAGCCACCCAGGAGACGGCGCCCCAGGGCACCGGCTGCCCGGTGGCCGGCACGTTCCCCTTCACCGGATCCAGCTACCGCGGCCCGGCGCCCGCGTACGGCCGCCTGCGCGCCGAACAGCCGGTGGTGAAGGTGCCCACCGCGGGAGGTGTGGACGCCTGGCTGATCACCCGTTACGAGGACGTGCGCCGGCTGTCCGCCGACCCCCGGCTCAGCCGCGCCCAGGCCTGCGGCGAAGGTGCCCCCCGGGTGGGCGGCACGATGCACACCACCCCCGAGATGATCATCTCGCTGGACGCCCCCGAGCACTCGCGACTGCGCAAGCTGGTCGCCGGCGCGTTCACCATGCGGCGGGTCGAGCGCATGCGGGAGAACGTCCAGCGGGTCACGGACGAGCTCCTCGACGACATGGAGGCCAAGGACGGCGCCGTGGACCTCGTCCAGCAGCTGGCGGTACCGCTGCCGCTGACCGTCATCGGCGAGCTCCTGGGCGTACCTGCCGAGGACCTGCGGGAGTTCGAGCAGTGGGCCCGTGCCTTCGCGACCGTCGACGACCGGGCCGGCGGTGAGGCGTCCCTGCACGCGCTGGGCAAGCTCAGCGAGTACATCGTCGGGCTGATCGCCGAGAAGCGGGCCAACCCCTCCGACGACATGCTGTCCGAGCTCATCGCGGCCCGCGACGACGACGACCGGCTCAGCGAGCCCGAGCTGGTCACCTTCGGCTTCACCCTGATCGGGGCCGGCTTCGACACCACGGCCAACCAGCTGGCCAACTCGGTACTGGCCCTGCTGGTCGACCACCAGGAGCAGTGGCGCTACCTGGTCGAGGACCACTCCCGCATCCCGAAGGCCGTCGAGGAACTCCTGCGGCACGTCAACCTGTTCGCCACCGACACCTCCGGCTTCCCGCGCATCGCGGCGGAGGACATCGAGGTCGGCGACGTGACGATCCCGAAGGGCGACGCCGTCCTGCTCTCGCTCGCCTCGGCCAACCGCGACGCGGAGGTCTTCGACGAGCCGGACCGGCTCGACCTGGGCCGTGAGCGCAACCCGCACATCTCCTTCGGCCACGGGATGCACTACTGCCTGGGCAAGCACCTGGGGCGCATGGAGATGGAGATCGCCATCGAGGGCCTCGTCCGGCGCTTCCCCGACCTGAAGCTCGCGGTGCCGGAGAGTGAACTGCCGTGGCACACCGGGGAGATCAACCACACCCTGACCAGCCTCCCGGTCGTCCGGGGCAACTGAACCGGCAGACACACGGGAACGGTCCCGGCCCCCTCGACCTCCTTCACGGACAAGAAGAAGGACGAGGGGGCCGGGACCTTTCCCGTGCCCGCACCTCGGCACGCACGAGCCGCGCCCGCCTTCCGCTCGTGGGAGCGGGAGGCGGGCGCGCGGGCAGGAAGCCGGAGCGGGGTCAGCCGGCCGCGGAGGACACCCGGACGGCGGTGGCGTCCACATCGATCGGTCCCTGCGGGCCGACGGTCGCGTCGGGGGTGACGAAGGCGTACGCCTCGGAGACGAAGCGCTGCCCCGAGATCCGCCCCATGTGCACCGCTTCCACCTTGCCCGGGTACGGGGATCCCGGCGGGCCCGGCGGGTGCGTGACGTAGAAGGCGAACGTGCCGTTGTTCTTGTCGCTCCAGAAGCCGCCTCCGGCGAACTGGGGCTCACCGTTCTCGTCGGCCGGACCCTCGACCGTCAGCTGGTGGTCGGCGCGGAAGACGAAGCGGGAGTGGGCGACCGAATCGCCGTCAGGGGTGTGGACGGTCACCGTGAGGTCCCAGGTTCCGGCGAGCGATACGGCTCTGACGTGGTGCCTGGACGTCTCGCCGGCCGTGGCCGACGCGGTGCCGACACCGGCCAGGACCGCGAGTACGGCCAGCCAGACGCCGAGGACTCTCAGGGTGATCGGACGCGGAGGCCGACGCCGGGCGGTGTCGGCCCCGGTGGTCGCGCCCGCGGGCGCCGACGTGGTTTCAGGCATGGACGGACAGCCTTTCCTGGGTGGTTGTGCGGGACGGTGGAGCTGTGGGGGTGGTGGGGGTGCGGGGGAGTCTCTTGAGGTCGAAGCCCGGCTCGCGGACGGTCGCGGGCGACAGATCGGTGCCGGCCGTGAGCAGCCGCCGGGCGATGCCGTGGTCCGCGGGACGGTTCACCGACTCGACGCCGGTCAGCCGGCCGCCGCGGAAGCAGAAGACGGAGAACTTCCCGTCGGCGAGGTCGCCGACGGTGACCGTCTCGTCGTGGCCCGCCGTCAGCCCCGCGATCTGCAGCCGCAGCGCGTACTGCTCGGACCAGAACCAGGGCACGGCGGTGTACGCGTAGGGCTCGCCGCAGATCGCCGCGGCCACGCACTTGGCCTGGTCGGAGGCGTTCTGGACGGACTCCAACCGGACATGGCGGCCCGCGTGCGGGCTCGGGAAGCGCGCGCAGTCACCGAGGGCGAAGATGTCCGGTTCGCTGGTGCGCAGTTGCGCGTCCACGACGACGCCGTCACCGACGAGCAGGTCCGCGGCGAGGGCCAGTTCGATGTTCGGCAGGACGCCGACGCCGACCACGATGAGGTCCGCGGCGATCCGCTCGCCGCCGTCCAGCTCCATGACCTGGACCCGGCCCTCGCCGTCGCCGAACAGCGCGGTCACCTCGCGGCCCAGCAGGACGCGTACGCCCCGCTCACGGTGCTCGGCGACGATCCGGTCCGACACCGTGGGGGTGAGCGCGCGGGCCAGCGCCCGGGGCTGCGCCTCCACCACCGTCACCTCGTGGCCGAGGCCGCGGGCGGTCGCCGCCACCTCCAGGCCGATGAAGCCGGCGCCGACCACGACGAGTCTGCGGGGCGGCCCGCTGAGCCGCAGCCGCAGGTCCTCGGCGTCGGCCAGGCCGCGCAGCGACAGCACCCCGGTCAGCGAGGCGCCGGGCACGGGCAGGGTGCGGGGCCGGGAACCGGTCGCCAGGACGAGGCGGTCGTACGGCAGCCGCAGTCCGGACTCCAGGAGGACGGTGCGCCGCTCGCGGTCGAGGGAGGCCACCCGGTCACCGGGCAGCAGCTCGATGTCCTGTTCGGTGTAGAACGACGGGGGCCGCAGCGCGATCTCCTCGGCCGCCACCGTGCCCGCCAGGTAGCCCTTGGACAGCGGCGGCCGGTAGGACGGCCCGGGCGGCTCGTCGCCGATGAGCGTGATCCGGCCCCGGAAGCCCCGGCTCCGCAGGGCGCAGGCGGTGTCGAAACCCGCCTGGCCCGCGCCGACCACGACGACCGCGTGCGCGGCCATCAGCTCTGCGCCTCGGGCAGGTGGACCAGCAGTCCGTCGATCTCGTCACCGACGGGCAGCTGGCAGCTCAGCCGGCTGAACTCGGTGCGCTCGCAGGCGGTGCCGTACAGCACGTCGTCCTCGACGGAGTCCATCTCGGGCAGCGGCAGCGTGTTCGCCTCGTCGACGTACACGTGGCAGGTGCCGCACTGGGCGGAGCCGCCGCACTGGGCCTCGATGCCGTCGACGTTGTTGAGCTTCGCACCGCGCATGACCGTGTTGGGCGCCTGGACGTCGACGATGGTGACGGTACCGTTCGGATGCTTGTAGGTGATCTTGGCCATGGCGAGCTCTCCTCGTGGAATGTCGGCCAGCCGTGCGGAAGTACGGCACCGGACTGTGGGATACGTCCCTGCAGTCCCGGTGGAGGGGATCTCGACCGCGCGGGCCCGCGCGACCCCGGCGCCACACAGGGCGGACCGGCGCTCGAGCGCGCGTCGACACGCGGTCCGGCGGCAGTCCATCGAAGGGGCGCAGCGTGCCCGCATGACTGTGACCGATCGGACGCGACAGACGCCCGCCCCGCCCGGCAGGGCCGCCCCCCGGACCGGGCTGGTGCTCGTCGCCTGCTGTCTGGGCCAGTTCATGAACGTGCTCGACGCCTCTGTGGTGAACGTGGCACTGCCCGTCATCGCCGACGACCTGGACTTCGACCGGCACAACCTGCAGCTCGTCAACAACGCCTACACCGTGGTGGTCTGCGGCTTCCTGCTGCTGGGCGGACGGCTCGCGGACCTGTTCGGCCAGCGCAGGATCTTCCTGTGCGGAGTCGCCCTGTTCACGCTCGCCAGCGCGGTCGGGGGGATGGCCGACGCCCCGGGGACGCTGATCCTCGCCCGCGCCTTCCAGGGTCTCGGCGCCGCAGTCATGGCCCCCGCCACGCTCACCGTGCTCGGCACGACCTTCACCGAACCGGGCGCACGGGCACGGGCCTACGGATGGTGGAGCGCCGTCTCCGGGACGGCCGGGGCGATCGGGGTGCTGGCCGGCGGGGTGATCACCGAGTGGTTCTCCTGGCGGTGGATCTTCCTGATCAACGTCCCCATCGGGATCGCCCTGCTCGCCGCCGTCCGCTGGGTCGTACCGGAGACCCGGCCGCAGGGCGAGGGCCGTGCCCACCGCCGCCTCGACCTGCCCGGTGCCGTCACGGTCACGCTCGGGCTGATGAGCACCGTGTACGGGGTCTCGGAATCACATGTGCACGGCTGGGGTTCCGCGCGGGTGCTCGGACCGCTGCTGACCGGCGCCGCGCTGCTCGCCGCCTTCCTGGTGATCCAGGCACGGTTCGCCCGGCACCCCCTGGTGCCGCTCAAGATATTCCGCAACCGCTCCGTGGCCGCCGCCAACCTCGTCGCCTTCTTCGGCATCGCCGCGCTCTTCAGCACCTTCTACTTCTTCACCCTGCTGCTCCAACAGGTGCTCGGCTACAGCCCGCTGGTCACCGGCCTGAGCTATCTGCCCCTGTCCCTGGGCATGGCGCTCGGCGGCTGGGGCATCGCCTCCGTCGTGCCCCGCACCGGACCGCGCCCGGTCCTGCTGGGCGGCCTCGGGCTGTCCGCCGCCGCACTGTTCTGGCTCGCCCGGCTGGACGCGGGCGCCACGTACACCGTGGACGTACTGGGCCCCGCCGTGCTGCTCGGCTTCGGCATGGGCGCCGTACTCAACGCCACGACGAACGCCGCCACCGCCGGACTCCCCGCCCATCAGGCCGGGCTGGCCTCCGGGCTGCTCAACACCACCCGGCAGCTCGGCAGCGCGGCCGGTCTGGTGACCCTGGCCGCACTGTCCGCGGCCCGCGTCGACGCCCGGGTCGCGGCCGGGGCGGACACCACGGACGCCCTCGCCTCCGGCTACGGACTGGCGCTCACCTGGGCGGCCCTGTTCGCCGTGGCCGGACTGGTGGCGGCCCTGTTCGTGCCGGTCCGGGAACGTTCCAGTACCCCTCGAGGCGCTACCGAGAGTCTGGCGGCCTGACGAGAACGGAGGTTTGCGGTGGTGAGCGAGTTCCACACACAGCGGCCGGCATGGTCGCCCGCACCGGACGACGACCGGACCGAGCACGCGACGATCGAGGTCCCCCGCGACTACACCGACCCCGGGGGCGAGCGGATCACACTCGCCCTCAGCCGCCGCCGCGCCACCGACCCGGCGCGCAGGCGCGGTGTCCTGCTGGCCGTCAACGGCGGCCCCGGCGGCGACTGGGGGCACGGCCTCGGGCTGCCCGGCAAGTTCGCCGGAACCCCCCTGGAGGAGGTCTACGACCTCATCGGCTTCGACCCGCGCGGCACCGCCGGATCGACCCGGCTGTACGCCGAAGTGGCCGTCCCCGCCCAGCCGTTCGACTCCCGGCCGCCGGACACCGTGTTCGCCGGACTGGCCGAGGACATGCGGCTGCGCGAGGAGGCCTGCGCACGGGGCGGCGGGGACCTGCGCCCGCACATCAGCACCCCCAACACCGCCCGGGACATGGACGTGATCCGTGCCGTGCTCGGCGAGGAGCGGATCAGCTTCGTCGGGTACGCGTACGGCGCCTACGTCGGGGCCGTCTACGGCAGCCTCTTCCCGGCCGGCCTGGACCGGCTGGTCCTGGACTCCTGCGTCGGCCCGCAGTGGACATGGCGCGAGCAGTTCCTCCAGCAGGGCGACGCCGTCCAGCGCAACGTCGACCTGTGGGCCCGCTGGACCGGCGAGCGGCACGGCAGCTTCGCCGTCGGCGCCTCGGCCGAGCAGGTGCTCACCACCGTGGAGGAGGCGGTCGCCGCCCTGGAGTCGCTGCCGCAGGACGCCGTACGGCTGCGGACCCTCTTCGACGGGGCCGTGGGCAACCGGGCGAGCGACCGCGGCCAGTGGGCCACCCTCGCCGTCCTGGTCGCCGGGGTGCACCGGGCTGCCCGCGAGGGGGACCCGGACGCCTGCCGCGAGCTGCTCGCCGAACAGGGCACGTGGCGGCCCGCGGACAGCGAGGGCGACCTGCGCGTCGGCGTCCTGGAGGCCATCACGCTGGAGCACGCCTGGCCGTCCGACCTGGAGGTGTACTACCAGGACATGCGGGAGTTCCGTAAGCGGTTCCCGTACGGCTACGGGGTGCTCCGGGCCTCGCCGTGGGTGGGTGCCTTCCGTGCCTTCGAGGCCGCCGAGGAGCCGGTGCGGATCACCCGCGACGGCTACGCGGCCGGTCTGATCGTGCAGGCCGACGGCGACCCCATGGACCACTACGACGGCGGTGTGGCCATGGCCGAACTGGTCGGCCACCACCTGCTCACCGTCGAGGACTCGGGAGAGCACGAGGTGTACGTGCTGGGCGGCAACCCGCACGTCGACGCCGTCGTGCACCGCTATCTCGTGGACGGCACCCTGCCGCCCGCGCGCTCCGCCGTCCCGGGCCGCACCCCGCGTCCGGACGTCCCGGCGGACGCGGCCTGAGCGGGTCGAGTCCGAAGCAACCCCGTGTCCAGCAGCGCCTTCTACGGTGCCGCGCAACCGTGTCAACTGTGGAGGTGCTGTTGTGTCCGTGACCGAGTACGGGAGCGAGTCCGTGACCGATGAGGACCGGGACATGAAGGTGTTCCCCCTCGCCGGCTCGTCCTACCGCTGCCCCGCCCCGCAGTACGCCGGGCTGCGGGCCGGGCAGCCGGTCGTACGGGTGCGTACCGAGGGCGGCGTGGACGCCTGGCTCGTGACCGCCTACGACGAGGCCCGGGAGGCACTGGCGGATCCGCGGCTGAGCCGGGCCGAGACCGTGAAGCCCGGCGCGCCCCGGATCGGCGGGGCGATGACCTCGACGCCCGAAATGATCATTTCCATGGACGGGTCCGAGCACTCCCGGCTGCGCCGGCTCGCGGCCGGGGCGTTCACCGCCCGGCGCATCGAGCAGATGAGGCCGGGCATCCAGCGGATCGCCGACGGGATGCTCGACGGCCTCGCCCTGTCCGGCGGGCCGGTCGACCTGGTGGAGCGGTTCACCGTACCCATGCCGCTGACCGTCATCGGTGAGCTGCTGGGTGTGCCGATGAGGGTCCTGCGGCTGTTCGCCGCCAACGCGCGGGACTTCGTCACCGTCGACGACCAGGGCGAGGACTCGGACTCCGTCAACGGCCTGGCCAAGCTGAACGAGTACATGGTCGAGGTCGTCGCGGAGAAGCGCGAGAACCCCACCCAGGACCTGCTGTCGGACCTGATCACGGCCAGGGACAGCGGGGACCGGCTCAGCGAGACGGAGCTGGTCACCTTCGCCTTCACCCTGATCGGGGCCGGCTTCGACACCACGGCCAACCAGCTCGCCAGCTCCGTCCTGGCGCTCATCGCGCACCACCGCGACCAGTGGAACTGGCTGGCCGAGGACCGCTCCCGGATCCCGAAGGCGGTCGAGGAACTGCTGCGGCACGTCAACCTCTTCTCCACGGATTCGGCCGGCAACCCGCGCATCGCCGTGGAGGACATGGAGCTCGGCGGGGTGAAGATCGCCAAGGGGGACGCGGTGGTGATCGCCATCTCCTCGGCCAACCGTGACGAGAGGGTCTTCCCCGACCCGGACCGCCTCGACCTCGGCCGCTCCCACAACCCGCACCTCTCCTTCGGCCACGGCATGCACCTGTGCCTGGGCAAGCAACTGACCCGGATGGAGCTGGAGATCGCCATCGACGGCCTGGTCCGGCGCTTCCCCGACCTCAGGCTCGCCGTGCCCGAGAGCGAGGTCCCCTGGCACCTGGGCGGGATCAACCACGCCCTGGAGACCCTGCCGGTCACCTGGGGATCCTGATCCAGGAGCACAGCGGTTGAGCCCCCGCCCTTCCGGGCGGGGGCTCAACCGCTGCGCGGAGAAACGCTGTCAGCCGATGGGCGCGTCCTGCTGGACCTCGGCGGGGTCCGCGCCGGCGATCCAGGCGTCCATGGACGGCTTCATCAGGGTGTTCAGCAGCTCGACCCGGATGCCGCCCAGACCGCGGTGGTAGACCCACATCAGGGCGCCGTCCACCTCGGTGTCGTTGGAGGCCTCCACCTCGAAGCCGAGCTCCACGAGCGCCGCGGAGGTCGCCTCGATCCGGTCGTTCTCGGCCCAGTAGCCCACGTGGTGGGCGCCGTTGCTGCCGTCGGACACCCAGACGGTGCCCGGGATGGCCTCGACGAGTTCGAGCCGCGGCTCCTCCAGCGACAGCACGAAGCGCTGGTCGCCGTGCTGGAGGCCGCCCGGGGTGCGCGCCGTCACCTGGAGCTCCATCACGCTGGTCCAGCGGTAGCCCGCCAGCTCGCTCAGCGCCTTCATCGCCAGGTCCAGGTCCTCCACGACCAGACCGGTGTGGAACAGGGCCTCGGGGCTGAGCACCGGGCCCGGTGCGGGGCTGCCGTCCTGCCGGTCCACTGTCTGCGACATCGGTGTGCCGTCCTTTCCTTCTTCGGGTTCGGTTCCGTGGGCCCGGGTGGCCTCAGACCTGCTTCGCGCGTACGAGATCGGCGCCGCCGTCCATCGTGAGGATCTGGCCCGTCATCCACGCGCTGCTCGGCGCGGCGAGCAGCGTGATCCACTGCGACACGTCCTCGGGCACGCCCGTCACCCCCAGCGGCACGCTCTTCGCCGCCTGCGCGAAGAGCTCGTCCACCTGCTCGGGGGGCATGCCGTGGCTCTCGTACACCTCGGTGCGCACCCAGCCCGGAGCGACCGCGTTCACGCGGATGCCCTTCGGGGCCAGCTCCAGTGCCCAGGAGCGGGTGAAGGTGTTCACCGCGGCCTTGCTCGCCGCGTACACCGAGGCCATCGGAGTCGGGTTGTGGCCGGCCGGGCTGGTGACGAAGACGATGCTGCCGCCCGGCGAACGGAGCGCCGGGAGGAGCCGGTTGGTGAGGATCACGGTGCCGAGCACATTGACGTCGAACAGCTCGCGGGCCGCGTCCGTGTCGATGCTGCCGGCCGCGCCGATGGTGTGGATCCCGGCGTTGTGCACCAGGACGTCGAGGGAGCCGCCCAGCTCGCCGACCGCCTCGGCGACCGCGTCCGCGCCGCTCTGCGTGCTCACATCGGCGCGGACCGGGACGATGGCCGGGTGCAGTGCCGCCACCTCGGCGAGGCGGTCGGCGCGGCGCCCGGTGACGATCACGCCCGCGGCACCCTGCTTGGCGAAGTCGAGGGCGGTGGCGCGGCCGATGCCGGTGGCACCGCCCGTGACCACGACGTACTGGTTGGTGAACGGATGGTTGGTCATGCTCCGTCCTTTCAGGTCGGCTCGGGAGAGGGGGATCAGACGTAGATGGACTTCGACGTCCAGTCGGGGGTGGGCAGCGCCTTGCGGTCCGCCTTGCCGTTCCCGGTGATGGGCAGCTCCGCCAGCGAGACGAAGGCCGCGGGGATCATGTGCTCGGGCACGCGCTCGCGCAGGTACGAGCGCAGGGCGCGCCGGTCGAGGGTGTCGGCCTCCGGTACGACCCAGGCCACCAGCCGGCGGTCGCCGAGGTGGCTCTCCCGGACGCCGACCGCGGCGCCGCGCACCTGCGGATGGCCGGCGAGGACGCTCTCGAGCTCACCGGGCTCGATACGGAAGCCCCGCAGCTTGAACTGGTCGTCGTTGCGGCCGAGGAACTCGATGACCCCGTCGGGGCGCCGCCTGGCCAGGTCGCCGCTGCGGTAGAACCGCCCGGCCGCACCGTCCCAGGGAGCGGTGACGAACGCCCTGTCCGTGAGGTCGGGGCGCCGCCAGTACCCCCGGGACACGCCCGCGCCGCCGATCCACAGCTCGCCGGGGGTGCCGTCGGGCAGCGGCAGGCCGGAGTCGTCGACGATCCTGACGTCGACGTTCTGCAGCGGGGTGCCGATCGGCACGGAGTGGCCGAGGTCCTCCTGCGCGCCGATCCGGTGGCAGACGGCGAACGTGGTCGTCTCCGTCGGCCCGTAGCCGTTGACGATCCCGCAGCCGGGCACCGCGGCCTGCAGCTCGCGGATGTGCGGGACGGAGAGCACGTCGCCGCCGGCCAGCACCGTGCGCAGCCCGCTGAACGCCTTGACGTCCACATCGATCTGCCGGTGGAAGAGCGCGGCCGTCAGCCAGAGGACGGTGACGCCCTCGTCGCGCAGCAGGGCGCCGAGCTCCTCCGCCTGGATCTGCCGCGGCGGGGCGAGCACCAGCCGGGCCCCGTTGAGGAGAGCGCCCCAGATCTCGAACGTGGCGGCGTCGAAGGCGACGGGCGCGAGCTGCAGGATCCGGTCCTCGGGGCCCAGCTCCACGTAGTTGGGGTCCGTCACCAGGTTGGTGATGTTGCGGTGCTCGACCATGACGGCCTTCGGGCGGCCCGTGGATCCCGAGGTGTACATCAGGTAGGCGAGGTCACCGGGCCGGACCTCGGCGGCCTCCGGCGGCAGCGGCAGGTCCGGTGCCGGGCGGGCCGGGACCCGCAGGACAGGGATGCCGTACGTCGAGAAGCGGCCGGCATCGTCCGGCTCGCACAGGACGGCACGCACCTCCGCGTCCGCGAACACCTCGGCCACCCGTGCGGCCGGGTCCTCGAGGCCGATGGGTACGAACGCCGCGCCGGCTCCCAGCACACCGAGCAGCGCGGCGACGAGTTCGGGGGAGCGCTCCAGGCAGACCGCGATCCGGTCGCCCGCGCTCGCCCCCGCACGGTCCGTGAGCTCCCGCGACACCTCACGCGCCCAGCGGTCGAGCCCGGCGTAGGTCAGGTGGTCGTCACCGGCGGAGACCGCCACGGTGTCGGGGGCGTCGGCGGCCCGACGGCGAAACGCTGCGACTACCGATGTCATCGGCCTGTCTCCTCTCGAGGTCCCGGGGCGGCAGGGTCTGCGAACCGGCTCGAATGCCGGTGGAACCGGCCGTGTCCCCGCACGGGTCAAGGCACGCGCGAGTGCCGCCCTGTTCACTGAATTGCCGGCTCCGCCTAGGGCCCGTCCGACCCTGTTCCGCCGGACAGGCCCGTAGGGCCGACGGTTTCCGTCAGCCACCCCACCATCCGGGCCGGCACCGCACTCGACGGGAGTACCACCGTGACCATTCTCGTAACCGGGGCACGCGGCAACGTCGGCCGCCGCGTCCTCGACAGCCTGCACGCCGCGGGCCACACCCTGCGCGCATCCGGCCGCACACCTGGGGAGTTGAGCGTTCCGGCCGCAGTGGACACTGTCCGGCTGGACCTGAACAGCCCGGACACCTTCGACGCCGCCCTCGACGGCGTGGACAAGGTGTTCCTGTACGCCGAGTCCGAAGGCGCCAAGGACTTCTTCGCCGCTGCGGCCAGGGCGGACATCCGGCACGTCGTCCTGCTGTCCTCGTCCACGGTCGGCGGCCCCGACGCCGGGACCGACGCCCTGGCCCTGCTCCACGCGGCGGTCGAGGACGCGCTCGCCGAGTCGGCGCTGCCGGCCACCGTCCTGCGGCCGGGCGCCTTCGACGGCAACGCGTTCGGGTGGAGTGACGCCATCCGCAGGGGACAGCCCGTCGAACTGCCGTACACGGACGCCCACACCGCGCCCATCCACGAGGGCGACATCGCCGACGTCGCCGCGGCCGCCCTGGCCGACGAGACGCTCGTCGGCCGGACCCTCACCCTCACCGGGCCGCAGTCGCTGACCTTCCGCGAGCAGCTGGGCATCCTCGGGGAACTCCTCGGACGCGAGATCCCGGTACGGGAACTCACCCGGGACCAGGCGGTCGAACAGATGGGCAGGTTCGTCCCCGCGCCGATCCTCGCCTCGCTCCTCGGCCAGTGGGCCGCAGGGGTCGGGCGGCCGGCCGCGACCCTCGACACCGTGGAACGCGTCACCGGCCGGCCGGCGCGGACCTTCCGTCAGTGGGCCGGGGAGAACCTCGGCGCGTTCGCCGCCCAGGACTGATCGAGCGGGTCTCAAGAAGAGACTGCGAAGGTGCCCTCAGATTGCTCCTAAGCCGGTGGGCCGGGCGTCGTCCGCCCGGCCCACCGTCGAACCGAGGGGCATGTCCGTGACTTGGAGGTCCGGAATGTACGACGTCATCGTGGTGGGGGCTCGCGTCGCGGGTGCCGCCTCCGCTCTGCTCCTGGCGCGGGCGGGCCATCGGGTGCTGCTCGTCGACCGGGCGCGGTTCCCCAGTGACACCCTCTCCACGCACTACATCCACCAGCCCGGGATCGCGCGGCTCGCCCGCTGGGGCGTGCTGGACGCGGTCCGCGCCACCGGCTGCCCGGCGCTGGACAGGACCGTCTACCAGGTCGAGGACGTCCGGCTGGACGGCGGCACCGTCCCGCACGAGGGGCAGTCGGCCGCGTACGCACCGCGCCGGTACCTGCTGGACCAGATCCTGGTCGACGCGGCCGTGGCCGCCGGTGCGGAGTTCCGGGACGGCTGCTCCGTGTCCGGTCTCGTCTTCGACGGGGACCGCGTCGTCGGGGTCAAGTGCCGCTCCGCGGAGGGCAAGCCGGTCGAGGAGCGGGCCCGCCTCGTGGTGGGTGCGGACGGGATGCGGTCGGCGGTGGCCAAGGCCGTCGACGCCCCGTACACGGTCCAGGACCCGCTGATGTCCTGCATCTACTTCACCTACTGGCAGGGCATCAAGTCCCAGTTCGAGCTGTACGAGCGCCCCGGCCGCTGGATCGGCGCGATACCGACCAACGACGACGCCACCCTGATCGCCGCGTACTTCCCGCAGGCGGAGTTCAACCAGGTGCGCGGCGACGCGCTGGAGCACTACCTGGAGAACATCCGCACCACCGCGCCGGATCTGTACGCGCGGGCGATGGACGGCGGCGAACGCGTCGAACGGCTGCGCGGCACCGGGGACCAGCAGAACTTCTTCCGCACCCCCGCCGGCCCCGGCTGGGCGCTCGTCGGCGACGCCGCGCACCACAAGGACTCGATCACCGCGCGCGGCATCAGCGACGCCTTCCTGCAGGCGGATCTGCTGGCCGCGTCGGTCGGCGGCGTACTCGACGACCCGGTGCGGCTCGCCGAAGGGCTGCGGACGTACGGGGAGGAGCTCCAGGACGAGCTCTTCGAGGGCTACCGCAACACCCTGTTCGTGAGCCGTCTGGAGGTCACACCCGACCGGATGGCGATGCTCCGCATGGTCAGCGGGTCCCAGGACCTGACGGAGCGCTACTTCGCGGTGGCCGCCGGCGGCATGTCCGTCGACGAGCTGTACGACGAGGAACTGCACAGCCGGCTCGAGACCGAAGCGGCATGACGCCGACCGCGCCCCCGGACCGGGGCCACCAACCGACGCAGAAGACAACGGAGGCACCAGTGACCGCAACGGAGTGGGAGAGGGAGCTTTGCCTGCTGTTCGGCGAAGTTCTCGGCATGCCGGACGTCGATGTGGAGGACAGCTTCTTCGACCTGGGCGGGCACTCCCTCCTGGCGTCCAAACTGACCCGGCGCGTCCAGGAGGCGTTCGGCATCAAGATCCCGGTACGCCGCATCTACCAGGCGCCCACCCCCGCGACTCTCGCGGCGTACCTCTACGCGTCCTGAAGGAGAGACTGACATGCGCTGGAACAACCTCTACGTCGCCGGTGTGGGTGCGTACCTGCCCGAGCGGATCGAGACCGCCGAGGAGGCGATCGCCGCGGGCAGCTACACGGAGCAGAAGCGTTCGCTGAACGGCTTCCGCTCGGTCCACGTTGCCGCCGAGCACGAGACCGGCCCCACGATGGCGGCGATCGCGGGGCGCAGGGCGGTGGCCAGGTCCGGACACGAGCACGACGAGTTCGGCCTGGTCCTGCACAGCTACATCGGACACCAGGGGCTCGACTTCTGGACCCCCGCGAGCTTCGTGCAGCGCGAGACCGTCGGCGGCACGGGCCCGGCGTTCGAGATCAAGCAGGGCTGCAACGGCATGCTGGCGGCCTTCGAGGTCGCCTCCTCGTACGTGACCTCACGCCCCGATGTCACCGCGGCCCTCATCACGGGCGGCGACGCCTTCCGGATGCCCTACATCGACCGCTGGGGCTCGGACGAGCAGAACGTCGACGGCGACGGCGCCGCGGCTCTCGTCCTGTCCAGCCGCGGCGGGTTCGCCCGCGTCCGCGCCACGTACTCGCACGCGGACCCCTCGCTGGAGCCGATGGGGCGCAGCGGGGCCGGCTGGACGGACGCGCCGTTCTCCGGGGGAGCGCCGGTCGGGGTCAGCGAGCGCAAGTCGGACTACCTGCTCGCCGAGGACATGGACTTCGACGACGCGATCGAGAAGATCTCCGCCAGCGTGCAGCTCTCGATGAAGCAGGCCCTCCACGAGGCGGAGGTGGAGCTGCCCGACGTGCGGTACTTCCTCCACCAGAACCTCGCCCTGTCGATCGTGACCCACGGGCTCTACGGCCTGCTGGGCGTCGACCGGGAGCGGACGACGCACGAGTGGGGACTGAGCACCGGCATGGTCGGCACCGCCGACCCCGTGCTCGGGCTGAACCGGGTCATGGAGAGCGGCGAGGCGAAGCCCGGGGACCTGGTCGTCCTCCAGGCGGCCGGCGCGGGATACGTGTGGACGACGACGGTCCTGGAGATCCTCGACACCCCGGACTGGTCGAACTGACCGTGTACGACGGCGGGGGAGAGACCGGGCCCTCCGGTCTCTCC
>NZ_JBHTRI010000056.1:0-23454 GCF_042796085.1 Streptomyces sp. NPDC056452 | reverse complement strand
TCGGCCGGGAAGTTCGGCAGCGTCGACAGGTCGTTCCCGAACGACGCCGTCTCCGACGTGAACCGGTCACCCGTCAACTGCATGCCATCACCCGAATCACCCGCGAAGCGAATGATCACCCGGTCCAGACGGCGAATCTCGTTCACTCCCGCTCCCCGATCGGTGCCATGAGTTGTTTTTGCAGCGCGAGTTCCGTACGGGTCAGCGGTACGTCCGGGCAGAGCCTTTCCGGATGGCCCTCCGGCGGTTCCTTCAGTCGCGTCGCGACCATCGGTACCGGCGGTCCCATCGTGGGGAGGCCCAGCCAGATCCAGCCCGCAGCGGTCAGCGAGCTGTAGATCTCGCGCAGGGCCCTTCTCACGTACTTCATGCGAGCTGTACCTCCGCCTCTGCGTGGATACGGGGCGCCGCGGTGCCCGCGGGCTGCTCCTCCTCGCTCCAGGTCCACAGCCTGGCCACCGCGTTCAGGTCCAGGTCGTGGCCCTCGGTCCAGATGCGGGCCGCTGCCGTGAGCACCGACTGGCGGTCGGCCTCGGGCGTACCGGCGCGGGCCGGGAGGAGCGGGGTCACCGCGCCGGCGCCCAGGCGGAGCGAGCGGTGCCTGCGGGCGAAGGCGGTGAGTGTCTGGCGGGGTCCCGCCTCGACGAGCAGGACGTCGTCGGCGGCCAGGAGCTCGTCCAGGGCGTTGCGGAAGTAGACCGTGTCGGTGATCTGGCGGGCCCAGAAGCGCGGGCTGCGCGCCTCGTCGGGGCTCATCAGGGCCCCGGTGTAACCGGAGTAGAGGGGCAGCTTGGGCTCCCGCAGCGGGATGTCGCGGTAGGCGATCTCCACAGCGTCGGAGGCGGGTGCCATCGCCGGGGAGTGGAAGGGGCTGGTCGCGGGCACGGTGACCACGGTGTGGCCGTCCGCCTTGAGGCGGGCGGCGACCTCGGTGAGCGGTTCCTTCGAACCCGCCAGCATCACCTGCTGGTTGGCGTTGACGGCCGCGATGCCGACGTCCTCGGTCAGGTACGGGAGCAGCTGCTCCTCGCTCGCGGCGACGGCGAGCATGCCGCCCGCCGGTATCTTCACGGCTTCCCGGACCCGGGCCTGCACCATCTGGGCCGCGTCGCTCAGGGAGACGACTCCGGCGAAGGTCGCGGCGACGAGCTCCCCCGCACTGTGGCCGAGGAAGGCTGTCGGGCGGACGCCCCAGCTGAGTACGAGGCGGCCGAGCGCGTAGTCGATCGCGAACAGGAGGGGCTGGGCCCTGCGTACGTCGTCGATGCCGATGGAGGCACGCGCGGGGTCGAGCCAGTCGGCGCGGATACGGGGGCCCTCCTCGCCCATGTGGGAGAGGGCGGCGTCGACCGCCGCGGTGAAGACGGGTTCGCGGCGGTAGAGGCCTGCTGCCATCCCGGCGTGCTGGGAGCCCTGGCCCGGGAAGAGCAGGGCGATGGGCCGGGGGCGTGAGGCGTCGGTGGTGCGGGCCTTGTGCACGGCACGGGAGGCGAGGGCCGAGACGGTGACGGCCGCACCGCGTACCGGGCCGGGGGCCGTGCCGCAGGGCACGGTGGTCGGGAGGGCGGGGAAGACCTCGCGGTGCACCCCGCTGAGCATCGGCAGGAGTTCGCCCCGCACTCGTTCCTCGTCCTCGGCGTTCCGGCCCGACCACAGGATGAGGCGGTGCCGGTCGGGGTCGGTGCCTCGCGGGTTCTGGTGCATGGGGCGCAGCGCCGGGGCGGTGTCCTCGTCGGCGGGGGCGGTGACGTCGAGTACACCGAGGACCGAGTCGCCCTCCGCCACCGCTTCGGCGGCGCGTTTGACCGCGTACACGGTGATGGTCTGGGGGTCGGGTTCGCCGAAGCCGGCGACGAGGGCGAGGTCGGCGGTTCCCTCGTGGAGCTCCCGGTGGGCCTGGCGCAGCGCGCGGCCGGGGGTGGATGCGGTGCGGACGGTGAAGCCCTCGTGTTCGGGCCTGATGCCCGGTTCGAAGGCGGCCGCGCCGAGGAGGACGACGGTACGGGCGGGCAGGTCCTCGGGAGGACGGCCGAAGGCGCGCAGCACCGCCGATACGCCGGCGGCCGAGGCCACGGCCCGTGCGTGCTGCTGGGGCGCGGAGCCTGGGCTGACGATCAGCCGGCGGACCACCGCACTCCGGTTCGTGAGCGACATGGTTCCCTCCTCGTGGGCCGCGGCTCCGGCCCCATTCGGTGCGTAAGGGGGCAGTACGGGGGCAATGAAGGGGTGATTCCGGTGGTTCGGGTGGTTCGGGCGCAGTGACGGCCGCCCCGCCCCGGGGGGACGGAAGGCGGGGCGGCCGTATGGGGCCGGCTCAGGCGGCGGGCGCCTGGCCGGAGTTGATGAGGGCGAGGAGGGCACCCGGGGTCTCGGCGTCGACGACGGCGTCGTCGGGGATCTCGATGCCGTACTCGCGCTGGATCTGCCCGATGACCTGGAGCAGTGCGAGGGAGTCGTAGCCGAGCTCCATGAACGGGGTGTCGATGACGTCACCGTCGAGGTCGATGCCCTCCTCCTCGCCTGCGCTCTCGCGCAGCATGCGGGTCAGGTCGGCCAGGGTCACTGTGGCGGTCGTGGTGCTCATGGTCGGTGCCGTCCTCTCGGTTGGGCGTATGGGCTGTTCGGGTGTTCCGGTGGTGCTGGTACCGCTGGTGGGGGTGCGTGGGGGTCGTGGGGCTGTTCAGCCCGGGCGGCGTACGACGAGTGCCGCGTTGAAGCCGCCGTGGCCGCGTGCGAGGACGAGCGCGTTGCGCAGTCCGGCCTCGCGCGCCTCGGTCACCAGGTCGATGGTGTGGCCCGCGGCGGCGGCGCCGACGTTGGCGGTGGGCGGGATGACACCGTCGCGCAGGGCGAGCAGTGCGGTTGCCGCGTCGAGGGCGGCACCCCCGGCGAGCAGGCGCCCCGTCATGGTCTTGGGTGCGGTGACGGGGACCCCGTTCGCGCCGAAGATCTCGGTGAGGGCCTGGGCCTCGGCCCGGTCGAGCTCGGGTACGCCGGCGGCGTCGGCGAAGACGACGTCGATGTCGGCGGCGGTGATCCCGGCGTCGGCCAGGGCGTTCTCGGCAGCCCTGCGCAAACCGGGCGGTCTGCCCGTTCCGGGGGCAGGGTCGAGGGTCGCCGCGTATCCGGCGATCTCCCCGTAGACCGTGGCGGCACCGCGGGCACGGGCCGACTCGGCGTCCTCGACGAGGAGGATCGCGCCGCCTTCGCCGGGTACGTATCCGCCGGCCTCCTCGGAGAAGGGCAGATAGGCGCGGGCGGGGTCGTTGACGGTGCTCATCAGGCCGGAGGCGATCTGCGGTACCCAGCCCCAGGGGCAGATGGCCGCGTCGATGCCGCCGGAGATGACGGCCGGGAAGCCCTTGCGGATGTGGCGGCGTGCGTGGCCGAGGGCGTCGATGCCGCCGGCCTGTTCGGTGAGCAGCACGCCGCTGGGTCCGCGCAGCTTGTGCCGGATGGAGATCTGGCCGGTGTTGACGGCGTAGAACCAGGCGAACGACTGGTAGGCGCTGACGTACTCCTTGCCCTTGCTCCAGAGGTTCTGCAGTTCCCGCTGGCCGAACTCGACGGCTCCACCGGACGCGGCGGTGACCACGCCGATGCCGTACTCCGGCAGTTCGGTGGTGTCGATGCCCGCGTCGGCCAGTGCCCAGTCGGCCGCGGTCAGCGCGAGGCGCGTCATGTGGTCGGTCTGCGGCATCAGCCTGCTGGGGATGTGGTCCTCGGCGACGTAGTCGCTGACCTCCCCGGCGATCCGGGAGGGGTACTGGGTGGCGTCGAAGCGGGTGACGGGTCCGAGCCCGGACTCGCCTGCCAGCGTGGCCTTCCAGTAGTCCTCGGTTCCCAGGCCGTTGGGGGCGGTGATGCCCAGGCCGGTCACCACTGCGGTGGTCATGAGGTGCTCCTCTCCGGGCGGGCCAGCACCATGGCGCTCTGGAATCCGCCGAAGCCGCTGCCCACGCTGAGGACCACGTCGGTCTTCTTCTCGCGGGCGGTCAGCGGTATGTAGTCGAGGTCGAGCTCGGGGTCGGGCTCGTGGAGGTTCGCGGTGGGCGGCAGGATGCTGTGCTCCATCGCGAGGGCGCAGGCGGCGATCTCCAGGGAGCCGATGGCACCGAGCGAGTGCCCGATCATCGACTTGATGGAGCTGATCGGGGTGCGGTATGCGTGCTCCCCGAGGCTGCGCTTGAACGCGCCCGTCTCATGGCGGTCGTTCATCTTGGTGCCCGAGCCGTGTGCGTTGATGTAGTCGACGGTGTCCGGTGCGAGGCGGGCCTCGGCCAGGGCGACGTCGATGGCCTCCGCCATTTCGAGGCCCTCCGGCTTGAGGCCGGTCATGTGGTACGCGTTGCAGCGGGAGGCGAAGCCCGCGATCTCGGCGTAGATGTGCGCGCCGCGCCGCCGCGCGCTCTCCAGCTCCTCCAGGACCAGGATCGCCGCGCCCTCGCCGAGGACGAGTCCGCTGCGGGTCCGGTCGAAGGGCCGGCAGGAACTCTCCGGGGTGTCGTTGCGGGGGGTGGTGGCATGGATGGCGTCGAAGCAGGCCGAGGTGATCGGCGAGATCGGCGCCTCGGTGGCACCGGCGATCATGATGTCGGTGGTGCCTTCGCGGATGAGTTCGACCGCGTGGCCCAGCGAGTCGAGACCGGAGGTGCATCCGGTGGAGACGACCGCTGCCGGGCCCTCCGCACCTGCTGCCAGGCCGACTTCGGCGGCGATGGAGCTGGGTACGAAGTGCCGGTACAGCTCGGGTACGGCGTACTCGTGGTCCACGTTCCACTTGCGGCCGCCGTCGCTGACGACCGCGTACTCGCGTTCCAGGCTGGTGGTGCAGCCGACCGCGCTGCCCACCGCGGTGCCTATGCGGCCCGGGTCGAGGGCGGAGAGGTCGAGGCCGCTGTCGGCCAGGGCCTCCCGGGTGGAGACGACCGCGAACTGGGAGGCCCGGTCGAGTCTGCGGATCTCCTGGTGGGAGAGTCCGGCGGCCAGGGGGTCGAAGTCGCACTCGGCGGCGACCTGCGAACGGAACGGCGAGGGGTCGTAGAAGGAGATCCTGCGGGTGGCGGTTCTGCCCGCCGTGAGCAGGTTCCAGTACTCCTTGACACCGACCCCACCGGGGGCCACGACGCCCAGGCCGGTGATGGCGACTCTGCGCATGGTCTACCTGGCCTTCGACGGGGCCGGGTGCGGCTCTGCGCACCTGCCGGTTGGCACTGTGGGGGTCACTGTCGATCCCTTCGTCCGTGTCACTGCTGATCGTTGAGTCGATATCGGCGGCCGGGGCGGTTCGGGTTGGGAACCCCCCGGCCGGCCGGACCGGTCAGCCGCTCGCTCGTAGCGGGCCGCCGTTTCCGGTGCAGCCATGGAACGTCTGTGCCCTAGACCGGGACTCGCGTGTGCGTGGATCTGTCGAATCACCCCACTATGTGGGGATATTCCCGTGCTTACGGGACGGCACTTCGGCGTGCTTGGAGCGCAGCATGGCCAGCGAACGGATGAGGATCCGACGGGTGTCCCCGGGGTCGATGACGTCGTCCACGAGGCCTCGTTCGGCCGCGTAGTAGGGGTGCATCAGCTCGGTCCTGTACTCGTCGATGCGCTGCGCCCGCAGCGCCTCCGGGTCGTCGGACGCGGCGATCTCCCGGCGGAAGATGACGTTGGCGGCGCCCTCCGCCCCCATCACGGCGATCTCGTTCGTCGGCCAGGCGAAGGCCAGGTCGGCGCCGATGGACCGGGAGTCCATGACGATGTACGCACCGCCGTAGGCCTTGCGCAGGACGAGGGAGATACGCGGCACGGTCGCGTTGCAGTACGCGTACAGGAGCTTGGCGCCGTGCCGGATGATGCCGTTGTGCTCCTGGTCGACTCCGGGCAGGAAGCCGGGCACGTCGACGAGGGTGACCAGCGGGATGTTGAAGGAGTCGCACGTCGAGACGAAGCGGGCGGCCTTCTCGCTGGCGTGGATGTCCAGGACGCCGGCCAGGGCCGCGGGCTGGTTGGCGACGATGCCCACCGGGTGGCCGTCCAGGCGGGCGAGCGCGCACACGATGTTGGGCGCCCACGCCTCGTGGACCTCGAAGCTCTCCCCGTCGTCGACGATCTCCTCGATCACCGTACGGATGTCGTAGCTGCGGCCCGGGTCGGCCGGCACCAGGTCAGTGAGGGCGTCGGTGCGCCGGTCGGCGGGGTCCTCGCAGGCCACCACCGGGGGCATCTCGCGGTTGTTGGACGGCAGCAGCGCGATGAGGAACCGTACGTCCTCCAGGCAGGTCGCCTCGTCGTCGTACGCGAAGTGGCTGACGCCCGAGACGCTCGCGTGCACATCGGCGCCGCCCAGGCCGTTGTGGGTGATCTTCTCGCCCGTCACCGCCTGTACGACGTCGGGTCCCGTGATGAACATCTGCGCGGAGTCGCGGACCATGAAGACGTAGTCGGTGAGGGCCGGAGAGTAGGCGGCTCCCCCGGCGCACGGGCCGAGCATCACACTGATCTGCGGGATGACCCCGGAGGCCGCGACATTGCGGCGGAAGATCCCGCCGTAGCCCGCGAGCGCCGTCACACCCTCCTGGATCCGGGCGCCCGCCCCGTCGTTGAGGCTCACCAGCGGTGCGCCGGCAGCCTCCGCGAGGTCCATCACCTTGTGCACCTTCGCGGCGTGCGCCTCACCCAGGGCGCCGGCGAAGACGCGGAAGTCGTGCGCGTAGGCGAACACCGTCCGGCCGTGGACCAGTCCCCAGCCGATGACGACGCCGTCGCCGTGCGGTTTGCGTGCTTCGAGACCGAAGCCGGAGGCCCGGTGCCGGCGCAGCGGCTCGATCTCGGTGAACGTGTCCTCGTCGAAGAGGAGTTCCAGCCGTTCGTGTGCGGTGAGCTTGTTCTTCTCGTGCTGCCGCCGGGTGGCTGCGGGGTCCGGCCCGCGGCTCACTTCCTCCTTGAGCCGGCGCAGTTCAGCGGCGGCACGTCGCAGGTCGGGGGCGGCCGGTGCGACCGTCAGGTCGTCAAGGATCGTCATCGGCCGAACGTAGGAACGCCGGCTAGAGACGTGCTGGAGAGCTCCCACCGGAACGTACGGGAGAGCTCCCGCCGGGAGGTCAGCCGGAGGCCGGGACCGGGAGGTCGAGCGCGGGGTCCGCGGAGAGAACGGCCTGGTGGAGGCGTTGCAGCCGGGCCGAGGGCTCCAGTCCGAGCTCGTCGACCAGGGTGACGCGCAGCCGCTGGTAGGCCTCGAGTGCCCGCCAGGCGCCGCCCGAGCGGTGCAGTGCGGTCATCAGCTGGGCGCAGAAGTTCTCGTGCATCGGGTGCCTGGCGACCAGGACCCGCAGTTCGGGCACGATCTCCGTGTGCCGGCCGATTATGAGGTCCGCGTCGATGCGCCGCTCCAGGGCGGCCATCCGGTCCTCCTCCATGCGGAGCACCTCGAGCTCGAGCACGGTGCCGATGCGTACGTCGACGAGTGCGGAGCCCTGCCACATCTTCAGGGCCCGGCCCAGCAGGTCGGAGGCGGCCCAGTGGTCGCCCGCCTCGTGCGCCGCCCGCCCGGAGGCGGTGAGCTGGCTGAACTCGTGGGCGTCCACCTGGCCCGGCTGCACCTGGAGCAGGTAGCCGCCGTGCTGGGTGATCAGGACGTCCTTGGCCTGGCGGGCCGGGTCCCCGTCGAGCGCTGCCGCGATCTTGCGGCGGAGCTGGAGGATGTAGGTCTGCAGGGTGGTGGCCGCGCTGCGCGGGATGTCCTCGCCCCAGATCTCCTCCATCAGCGTCGCCACGGTCACGACGCGGTCGGACTGCAGGGCGAGCAGGGACAGGATCTGGCGCGGCTTGGCCGCGGTGGGCACGACGGACACCCCGTTCTCACGGGCTGTCAGCGGTCCCAGGACTTTGATCTCCATGATTGCGCCCTCCCTTTCGTGCGCTGTGCGGCCGGCCCGGTGGTGGACCGGCATGAGCTTGCGGAGTCTGGGCCGAGCCTGACACCTGCGACGTTCGAGTCCCAGTGAGGTGGTCACGAGGGCGCACATGAAAATGTCATGCCCCGGTGGTGAGCCTCGCACTGTGCTGTGCGGCGCGGCGGGACGCAGAATCCTGGCACTCGGGAAACGAGTGAACGACGGACACGCATCCGGTCCCGTATCACGGACCCTGGAGGGGGAACTCCATGAACATCACCATGCACGTCTCCGCGCACAACGCCCCGGCCGGCACGGCCACCCAGCCGCTCCCGTCCGATCACCGCCTCGCCCTGCTGACGGCACGGGCCGGCCTCGAGCCCGAGCTGGCACAGCGCTACACGAGCGACCCGGTCTCCGTACTCGCCGAGTTCGGCCTCCCCGCGATGGAGCCGGTCTACGGGGACATGTTCGGGGACCTGTTCGGCGACGCGTTCAAGAACGGCACGCCCGGTGCTCCGGGGCGGGACCTGGTGATCGACCACCTGGACCGGCCGGGCACCGCCACGCTCTACGGGTGCTACAGCGGCATGGCGCCCCTGCCCGGGGAAGAGGCCGGGGCGGCGCTTGCATGACCATGACCGGGGGGACGGGCACCGAGCTGCCCGTGGGGTTCAAGAGGCATCTGCGGGTGGAGGCGATCGAGGGGGACGCCGTCTACCTGCTGTCGGAGCAGGGGACAACAGCCTTGCAGGGGCGTGAGGTTCAGGAGCTCGCGGCCCTGCTGGACGGCACCCGTACCTTGGCCGGGGTACTGCGGGACGCGGCGCCGACGCTGTCTCCCGCCACTGCGGCCCGCATGATCGCGGAACTCGCACGGGCCGATCTGATCGGCTACCACGACCCGGCCACCGACGCCTGCACGGAGGCGTACTGGGAGTTCGCCGGCGTCGACGGTCCCAGCGCCTCCGCGTCGTTCCGTACGACAGCGGTGGAGCTGGTGACCCTCGGACGGGCCGACCCCGAGGCGGCCAGGGCCGAGTGCCTGGCCGCCGGGCTGCGGGTGACGGGACCGGGCGAGGGGGAGCCGGCAGCACTCTCGCTCGTCCTGTGCGACGACTACCTGGACCACCGGCTGGCCGAGGTCGACGCCCGGCACCGGGAGTCGGGCAGGGCCTGGCTGCTGGCCAAGCCGAGCGGCGCGGAGACCTGGGTGGGCCCGGTGTTCGGGTCGGAGCAGGGTGCCTGCTGGGAGTGTCTGGCACACCGTCTGCGCGGCCACCGTGCCTCCCGGGCACCGGTTCTGCACGCGCTCGGGCTCGCGGGTACGGTCCAGGTCCCGGAGGCGTCGTTCGCCACCGTGCGGGCCCTCGGGCTGCACACGGCGGTGCTGGAGGCCACGAAGTGGGTGGCCGGCATGCGGTACGAGGGCCAGCAGACGGTCTGCACGCTGGACACCCGCACCCTGCACACCAGCAGGCATCCGGTGGCCCGCCGCCCGCAGTGTTCGACGTGCGGGGATCCGGAGCTCGTCCCCGAGCGGGTACGAAGACCCTTCGTACCGGTGTCCAGCCCGAAGGTGCACACAGTTGGGGGTAACCACCGGGCGCAGAGCGCGGAAACGGTACTGGCGCGCTACCGGCACCTGGCCGATCCCGTCACCGGGATCATCTCCGGACTCCGCCCGGCGCCCGGCTCGCCGGAGGGGCTGAACCGGTACGTCGCCGGGCGCAACATGGCTCTGGGCGACAGCCGTTCACTGGCCGGGCTGCGCGGCGGGCTGCGGGGGCAGAGCGGGGGGAAGGGCACGACGCCGCAGGAGGCCGAGGTCGGCGCCCTGTGCGAGGCGCTGGAACGTTACTGCGGTACCCGCCAGGGCGATGAGCCCACCGTGCGCGACACCCTGTCCGGTCTCGGGGACGCGGCCCTGCACCCCAATTCCTGCCAGCTGTTCGCCGACCGGCAGTTCCGGGAGCGGGACCGCTGGAACGCCCGGCACTCCCGCTTCCAGCAGGTCCCGCCACCGTTCGACCCGAAGGCACCGGCCGACTGGACCCCGGTCTGGTCGCTCACCTCCGGCACGCAGCGGCTGCTGCCCACCTCCATGCTCTACTTCGGCCCCGGACCGGATGGCGTACCTGCCGCTCCGTGGGCCGACTCCAACGGCAACGCGGCGGGCAGCAGTCCGGAGGACGCCGTCGTCCAGGGATTCCTGGAGGTGGTGGAGCGGGACGCCGTCGCCCTGTGGTGGTACAACCGCACCCGGCAGCCCTCGGTGGACCTCGACGCGTTCGACGAGCCCTGGCTGGCCAGGACACGGCAGGCGTATGCGCGGCTGCACCGGGACATCTGGGTTCTCGATCTCACCGCGGACTTCGGCATACCCGTGATGGCCGCACTGTCCCGGCGCACCGACCGGACGGCCGAGGGCATTTCCTTCGGATTCGGGGCTCATTTCGATCCCCGGCTCGCACTGCGCAGAGCAGTGACGGAGATGGCACAACTGCTGCCTCCGGAGGAGAACTCTCCGGAACTCCTTTCCGCGGACCGGGATCTCTCCTCCTGGTGGCACGGTGCGACGGTGGAAAATCAGCCATACCTGAGCGCGGATCCAGCCGAAACCTCACGCACCCCCGACTGCTACTCCTTCACTGCCCGAGGGGATCTGCGCGATGACATCGAGTTGGCCGAAACCCTCGTACGGAGTCACGGAATGGAGATGCTCATTCTCGACCAAACCCGGCCCGACGTGGGACTTCCCGTAGTGAAGGTGATCATTCCGGGGATGCGGCACTTCTGGGCCCGATTCGCCCCGGGCCGTCTCTTCGACATACCTGTGAAACTCGGACGACTTGAACGCCCGCTCCCATACGAACAAATCAACCCCGTACCGCTGTTCGTCTGAATCCGGCTGTCGGCCGCATCCGCTAGCTCACGGACAACAGGAAGACATAGCATGCGTCCGCCACTGTTGGTCCTTGGCGAGGAGGCGGCGATGCCGACGAGGAACGTCGTTCCGTTCTCACCCCGTTCGCAGGCACCGGCCCCGCGGCTGGCCCGCGCGATTATCGTGGTGGCTCTTGTTTGTTACGGCACCATGACGGTGCTCAATGTGGTGCGGACCCGGCCCGGAACAACACAGCTCGTCGTCTGTATCGGACTGGTTCTTGCGGTGTTCGGCGTGCAGTTGGCCGTCTCCTCTCCGCAAGCCCGTCGGTGGCCGACCGGCCGGAAAGCGCTTGTTCTGAGCCTGCAGGCGGTGCTCACCTTCGCGCCGCTCGTCTGGTTCGGTACGAACTGGGGCAGCATGGAGGGGCCGCTCGCCGCCTCGCTGCTGCTCACGCTGCCGGCGCGCTGGGCCTGGCCCAGCTACGGAGTGCTGATCGCCTTCATCCCGGTGTACAACCTGATGGCCGGGGCGACGATCGACCTGGTGCTGTACTTCACGATCGCGGGCATCCTCACCGGTCTCGTCATCTACGGCCTGACCCGTCTCACCGACCTCGTGCACGAGGTGCACGCCACCCGGGAGGAGCTGGCCCGGATGGCCGTGACGCAGGAACGGCTGAGGTTCGCCCGTGATCTGCACGACCTGCTCGGCTACAGCCTCTCCGCCATCACGCTCAAGGGGGAGCTGATCCAGCGGCTCATCAGCAGCCGGCCGGACAAGGCACGTGAGGAGACCGCCTCGGTGCTGCGGGTGGCACGGCAGGCCCTGGCCGACGTACGGCTGGTGTCCAGCGGGTACCGCGACATGTCGCTGTCCGAGGAGGCGGAATCGGCGGGGACCGTGCTCGCCGCCGCGGACATCAGGGCGGATGTCACGGTGGAGTGCGGGCGGCTGCATCCGGTCGTCGACACCGTGCTCGCCACCGCACTGCGCGAGGGAGTCACCAATATTCTGCGGCACAGCGGGGTCCGGGTCTGCACCATCAAGGCGGAGCTGGACGAAGAAACGGTCCGTCTCGGCCTGACCAACGACCATCCGCACGAACAGACGGACGTCTTCTCCGCGCGGGCCGGCGGCGGCAGCGGGCTGGACAATCTGAGGTGCCGGTTCGCCGCCATCGGCGGCGGGCTGACCGCGGGACTTCAGGGCGACGGCCGGTTCCATCTCGAGGTCTGGGCGCCGATCAGGCCCCAGAACAACGAGAACGAACTGCTGGTGCTGGAGCCCGCGCCCCCGGAGAGATCCGCCGTAGCCTGACTTCACATCATCTGACCGGGGGTAACGATGCTGTCCGTGAGAATCCTCCTCGCCGAGGATGTTCACATGATCCGTGGCGCGCTGGTGGCGCTGCTCCAGCTGGAGCCGGATCTTCATGTGGTCGCCGCGGTGGACCGGGGTGACACGATCGTGGCCACGGCGCTCGCGTCCAAGCCGGACGTCGCGGTGATCGACATCGATCTCCCCGGCATCGACGGTCTGACGGCGGCAGCCGAGCTCCATGAGCAGCTGCCCAGCTGCCGCACCCTGATCCTCACGAGCCTCGGACGTCCCGGCACCCTGCGGCGAGCCCTGTCCGCCCACGTCTCGGGCTTCCTGCTGAAGGACTCGCCGCCGGACCAGCTCGCGCTCGCCGTACGGTCGGTGGCCACCGGACGCCGGGTCGTGGACCCCCAACTGGCGCTGACCGCCTGGGACTCCCCGGAGAACCCGCTGTCCCCCCGGGAGCTCGAGGTACTACGGCTCGCCACCCGCGGTGCCGACGCCGCCGAGATCGCCGGCTGTCTGTACCTGTCCAAGGGCACGGTCCGCAACTACCTCACGGCCATCGTCGGCAAGCTCGGCGCGCGCAACCGTATCGACGCGATCCGGATCGCCGAGGAAGCCGGCTGGCTCCCCTGACCGCGCCCGCGCGGGCCCGCGGACCGCACCCGGCGTGCCCAGCAGCGTGTCCAGCATGCCGTCGTCCAGGGTGGTGCCCACCGACAGGTCCGCCAGTTCACCGAAACCGGTGTCACAGACCGCGACGCTCACGACATAGCCCTCCCCTGCCCGGAACGTACCGAACTGCCATTCCGAGCCCGGGACCGGCGAGCCGTCCGGACGGACCAGCCGGGTGCCGTCGCCGCCCCTGTGACCGTCCAGCGCGAAGCCGAACTCGGTGAAGCGGAAGCGCAGTCCCTGGCCGAGCGCCTTGCTGTACGCCTCCTTGAGCGTCCACAGCCGCACCATGGTGTCGTTGCGCGACCCGTCCCCGCCGGCGTCCAGCCGCTCCTTCTCGTACGGAGTGCACGCCTGGCGCTCGGAACCGGTGTGCGCGAGCCGCCGGTCGGCGCGCTCCACGTCGACGCCGATGCGCCCCCTGCGGGTGATGCCGACGACCATCATCTCCTCGGTGTGGCTGAGGCTGACGTCGATCTGGTCGCAGCCGCGCACGTACGGACGCCCGCCCGGCTGGTAGGCCAGGTCCACCAGGTCGGGGCCGGTGCGCAGGACCGCGGCCGCGGCATGCCGCAGGAACAGCCGGGAGGCGACGAACCTCTCGCGCATACGGGGCTGGGAGAGGCTCTCGTAGCGACGCCAGTCCCGTCCCAGCTGCCGGCGCAGCTCGGCCTCGGTGTCTCCCTGCGGCTGCCAGGCGGGCATCGTCGCGTACATCACGACGCTGCCCGTACGGGAAAGCTCTCCGTGGATGTCGCCCCAGGGGCCGCCGGGGCCTTCGGCGAGCAACGGGCGCCCGACCCGTTCCCTCACCTCAGGCTCCGGACAGGGCTGCGGCCAGCGGCCCGGCGTCGAGGGCGGAGATCACCCCTGCCAGGTCCACGGCGTCGCTCGCCGGCCCCTGGCACACGGGCAGGCAGACGGGACCGCGCGGTCCGCCGCCCATCCGGCGCAGGAACGGTGTGAGCACGGCCTGGGGCCCGATCTCGACGACGTGCGTGGGTGCCTGCTGTGCGAGCAGGCTGCGCGCGGCGTCGGCGAACCGGACGGGTGCGGTGATCTGTTCGGTCCAGTACGGGGCGTAGAGCGGCTCGGTGGCCAGCCGGCCGTACACCGTCGAGTAGAACGGCACCCGGGCGGCTCCGCCGGGCATCCGTCGGACGATCGCTTCGAACTTGGGGACCACGGGGGCCATCAGCGGGGAGTGGAAGGCGTGCGACACGGCCAGGTGGCGGCAGCGGATGCCGCGCTCGCCGAGCCGGGCCTCGATGCGCTCCAGGGCGGCACGGTCGCCGGACAGGACGATCGCCTTCGCCGCGTTGATGGCGCTGATGCCCACGGCGGGTTCGGCGGAGACGAGCTCTGCGGCCTCGTACGGCGTGATGCAGATGGCCATCATGCCGCCGCCCGGCGGAAGGTACTGCATGAAGGCGCCGCGCATCGACACGAGCTTGGCGGCGTCGGCCAGGGTGAGCGCGCCGGCGACGGTGGCGGCCGCGAACTCCCCGATGCCGTGGCCGAGTACGGCCACCGGGCGCACCCCGGCCTCCTCCAGTGTCCTGGCCAGGGCGTACTCGACGGCGAACAGGGCGGGCTGGGTCAGCGCGGTGCGGTGGATCGCCGGGTCGTCGGCGAGGATCAGCTTCACGATGGACTGCTTGGTCCACGGCATGATCGCGGCGTCGGCCTCGTCGAGGAAGGCGCGGTAGCCCGTGGAGTTCAGGTAGAGCCCGGAGGTCATCCCCGGGTGCTGGGAGCCCTGGCCGGTGAAGACGAACGCGGCCCGGATCTGGCTGCCGCCCTGGTTCACGTCCCGCATCGCGAGGAAGTCGGCGAGCTGGCGGACGGTGGGGTAGGCCCAGATGTCGTCGGGTTCGATGAGGGGGCCGAACTCCTCCTCGATGTCGCCGTAGAGGCTGAGCGCGGCCACCGAGTCGAGGCCCTCCTCGGCCAGCGGAACGGTGTCCTCCACCGGACGGCCGATGTAGTGCGCGACCCGTTCGCTCAGCCACTCGCGGTGGGCCACGGCGAAGTCGTCCTGCGCGCGGGGCGGTTGGTCCTGCATGAGTCTGCTCCCTGTCGGGCTCTGGGGCGGGGGGCGCCCGGGGCGGTCGGGGGTACGGAGGGTGGCTGCCGGGGGTGTTCAGGCGAGCGGCGAGCTGTAGAGGTCGTAGCTGCGCCGGTTGTGCAGCCGGGCCATGACCTCGTCCAGGGCGAGGCGCTCACAGTCGGCAGGGCGGTCGGGCAGCGGCAGCCCGAGCCGTCTGACCAGCCGGTACAGCACCGCGGTGGCCCAGGCGGGGGCGGCCAGGAAGGAGTCGACACGATCGGCGGGCGCATGCCGCTGTTCGCGCCACACCCCGAGCGCGGCCGCTCCGGCGAGCACCAGGGTGTAGCGGTCCGCGAGGCCGAAGCTGTACGGGCTGGAGAGCGCCTCCCGGTCGCCCTGCTGCACCTTTTCGAACGCCTTCTTCAGCTCGACGAGCTCCCCCGTGAGCGCCCTGGCCAGGAAGCGCAGGGTGGGGCCGCCCTCCCCCTCCTCGCCCTGCCCTCCTGCCGCTTCGAGCAGATCCGTGCAGGCGACCAGGGTCGCGGCGAGCGGGTCGCCGTCGCCGAGCAGGACCGGCTGGGACAGGTCCAGCGGCGGCAGCGGCTCGTGCGGGCGGAACAGGCCCGGGGGCGGTTCGGGGTCCGCGAACCAGGCGTGCCGCGCGAAGTACGGGAGCTGGGGCAGGATGCTGACCTGCCGGCCCGCGCTGCCCGCGTGGCCCAGCGAGGTGACCGGCAGGTCACGGCGCTGCTTCTGGAACATCCCGTACGCACCGTCCTGGGCGAACGTTTCCTCGCCCAGCACCGACGACATCTCGTCCATGCTCTCGGCCACGAGCTTGGGCGCCAGATAGGCGGCGGCCGCCGCGTAGGCACTCATCTGCCGGGGCAGCAGGTGCAGCGCCCTGGTCGCGACCAGGGCGAGGCAGTCGATGACCAGCAGGTCGAGGAATCCGCCCGTGAGCACGTCACGCACGTGCTGCACGTCCAGTGACGAACGGCCGTCCGCCCTGGTCCGGTTGGCGAACCGGGCGACGGTGCGCAGTGCGGTGTCGGCGCCGGCCAGCACGATGGACGGGATCAGCCCCCGGATGAGCAGCGAGGAGCGCAGCGACAGTTCGTAGCCGTCGCCGATCTCGCCGAGCACGGCGCTCCCGGGTACGGGGCATTCGGTGATCCGCAGTCCGCCGAACTCGGCACTGCGCATGCCCGTGGTGGTGCGGCGGGCCAGGTCCTCGACCCGGTCGGCGGGCAGTTCGTCGCGGTCGAGCAGCAGCACCGTGTGGCTGCGCCCGCGGGCGGCGCCCTCCGTGCGGGCGAAGATGACGAGGCCGGTGGCGCGCGAGGCGTTGGCGATGGCGGACTTGCTGCCGTCGAGGACCAGGCCGCCTGGGACGGTGCGTGCGGTGAACTCGTCGCGGACGAAGTCGTTGCCGTGCGCGACCTCGTGCCTGGCCACGGCGACGCGCCGGCCGCCGAGGAGCAGCCGGGCGGCGTGGCCGCGCTGTTCGGGGTCGCCCGCGGTCCACACCGGAGTGGTGGCGAAGAAGCAGTTGAGCCCGTAGCCGAAGCCGAGGGAGGCGTCCCGGCGGAAGACGGGGCGCAGGATCCGCCCGAGCACGTCCATCCGCTCCAGCCGGCCGCCCACATCGGCGGGTACGAACTCGGCGTTGAGGTCGAACGCGTCCAGCACCTGTTCGGCCTCGGGCAGCACCTCGCCCGCCGCGTCTGCGGCGAGCAGGGCGGCGGTCCCGAGGGGGTTCGTGGGGTCGTCGAGGGGGCCGAACGCCCGCTCCAGGGTGTCGATCCGCTCCTCTGCCGTGGTCATCGCTGCCTCCCCGCTGCCAGCAGCAGCTCGACCTCGGGCTCGATCCGCTGGTGCAGCGGAGTGAGCTCACCGCGCAGGAACAGCCGGCGCATCGCCGCCCGCTCCACCTTTCCGCTCGTCGTCCGGCGTACCGTGCCGGGCCGTACGAGCAGCACCCCGGCGGTGCGGACCTCGTACTCCTCACCGAGACGCTGCTGGACGGCGGCGGCGAGGGCCGCGAGGTCTATGTCGTACCGGCTCCGGGCCCGCAGCTCCTGGACGATGACGATGCGTTCGCGGGCACCGGGCACCGCGAAGGCGGTGGCGGCCCCGAAGAGGCCGCTGACCTGCTGCACCGTGCGTTCCAGGTCCTGCGGATAGAGATTGCGCCCCGCGACGACGATCATGTCCTTGAGCCGGCCGGTGACGTGCAGCAGGCCGTCGTGCAGGGCGCCGAGGTCACCGGTGCGGAGATAGCCGCCGCCACCGCCGTCGATGCGGCAGTCGAAGGCCGCCGCGGTCTCCGCGGGGCGGGCCCAGTAGCCGGGGCCCACGCTCTCGCCGCGGACCCAGATCTCCCCGATCCGGCCGTCCGGCAGCTCGCGGCAGGTCTCCGGGTCGACGATGCGCAGCTCGACGGATGCGGCGGGGCCGCAGTGCGCGAGGGTGCGGCCGGGTCCGGTGGGAGCGGTGAGCCGGCCGGCCTCCAGCGCGGCCGCGTCGACGGTGCGGGCGGCGGCGGCCGGGGCGGTGCGGGTGCCGGAGACCAGGAGGGTCGCCTCGGCCAGCCCGTAGCAGGGCGCCAGAGCACCGGGGCGCAGTCCGGCCGGGGCGAAGCGCTCGGCGAACTGGGTCAGGGTGGCGGGGTCGATGGGCTCGCCGCCGTTGACGGCGACCTCCCAGCGGGACAGGTCGAGGCCCGCGAGCTGCGAGTCGTTGATCCTGCGCACGCACAGCTCGTACGCGAAGTCCGGGGCGCCGCTGACCGTCAGCCCGTACCGCGAGACGGCCTCCAGCCAGTTCGCGGGCCGCTTGACGAACGCGGCCGGCGACATGAGCACGGCGGTGCCGCCGAGCCACAGGGCGTGCAGGAGCTGGCCGACGAGTCCCATGTCGTGGTGGAGCGGCAGCCAGCCGCCCATCCGGATGCCGGGACGGGTGCCGAGTGCTTCCTGGATGGCCCGCTGGTTGGCGAGCAGACTGCGGTGGGTGACGACCACGCCGCGCGGGTCGCGGGTGGAGCCGGAGGTGTACTGGAGGTAGGCGACCGTGTCCGGTCCGGGCACGAAGGGCTGCCAGGGCTCGGTGGCGTGGGTGGCGGCGGGGCCGTCGGCCAGGAGGCAGACGACGTCGCCGTGCCCGGTGCGGGCGAGCAGCTGGGAGACCTCCGCGGCCTCGTCGGTGGAGGTGAGCACGCAGACGGCGGCGGCCTCCTTGACGATCCCGGCGATGCGGTCGTCGTGGTGGCCGCGCCCACCGGGCGGGGCGACGGGTACGGCGACGGCTCCCGCGTACAGGCAGGCGAGGAAGCCGGTGACGAACAGGGCGCGCGAGCGGTGCGCGATCAGTACCCGCTCCCCCGGTTCCACATGACGGCGCAGTGCGGTCGCCAGGGTGCGGGCCGAGCGGTCGAGTTCCGCGTACGCGATCGTCTGCGGCCACAGGCTGCCGTCGCGCTCGGTGAGGAGGATCAGCGCCTCCCGGTCCGGCGTCTCGGCGGCCTGGGCTTGGATGTGTTCCGTAAAGGTCCGGTGACCTCTCACGCCTCCCCCTCCCATGTCGTGGCGCCGTCCCCGGGGACGGGCCACGGCTGGCTCTGCTGTGGGCAAGGTAGGGGTGGACCCTCGAGAGGTCCTCGACCTCGCCCGTGGATGTACGGCGAATTCCGCTTCACGGCGCGGTCCAGGTGACCGGGTGCCGGTAGCCGCCGCGCTTGACGGTCCATCCGGCGTAAGCCGCCCTGGTCTCCTCGTCCGGTTCGCCGGAGCGGCGGACCAGGGCGAGCAGCACGGCGGTCACGGCCGCCAGCTCGGCCTCGTCGGGCCGGCCACGGAGCACGGTGATGCGCATCGGATTCGCCATGACGACAGCGTGCTCCCACCTGCTCGAAGCGTGCTCGCGCCCGGGACGCGCCGGAGCCGAGGACCTGGTGGCCCTCGGCTCCGGCGCGGGTGGAGGCGGTACGGGGGTGTCAGGCCAGGACGCGTTCGTACGCGAGGTGACGGGTGCGTTCCACGACGACGTCCGCGCTCTCGCGCATCTGCCCGGTCAGCGCGGTGTATCCGCCGTCCGCCAGGGCGCGTTCGCAGTCGTCGGTGTCACGCCACCACTGGATGCCCGTGTACACGTCGGGGCGGAGGGTGGAGCGCAGCAGGTCGCTGCCGCCGAAGCCGCCGAGCCGGCCGAAGTGCTCGTCCGCCTCGGCGAAGCGCCGCTCGAAGAGCGCCGGGTCGCGGAAGATCCGGGCCCGGGTCAGGACGACGTTCTCCGCCCCGACCACGGCGTCCTCCTTCAGCACCCGTGCCACGCTGACGGCCTGGTCCACTTCGGTGTTGACCATCGGGCCGAGCTGTTTGACGTGGGCCTGGAAGGTGTCGTCGTGGACGGTGTTCAGGAAGCCCCGCATGGTCCGCCAGTGTCCGAGGTGGACGAACACCTCGGGGCGCTCGACGAGCTGGACGGTCACCAGGAAGTCGAAGTCCTGGCGTCTGCGCAGGTATTGGGAGTGATCCCTGAACTCGCGCTCGAACCGCTCGGTGTCGCCCTTCACCTCGAACCGGTTGACCACGGTGACGGGTGTGTCCTGACTACGACTGTGCACGCGCTTCCTCCGCGAACTGCTTGGCATGACGCAAAGTGGTGGAACTGTTCGTACCGAGTGCCTTGCGCACCAGCGCGCGTGCCTCGGCGAGGGTGGCCTGCGGGCCCAGCGCGGTGCGTACACCCGCGGGGTCCAGGGTCACCGTGTGCCACGAGGTGGCCCTGACCGTACCGTCCCCCAGTGACTCGATGACCCAGCGGCCGGTGTGCCCGGCCATCGCGACCGGTACCCGGAGCTGCTTGTAGACGATGACGTCGCGGTCCTCGAAGCAGACCCGCACCGAGGTGGTGTTGTGCGTGGAGCCGTCCGGGCTGCGGGTGTCCATGTCCATGTGCTGGATTCCCGGCTCGTCCTCGGTGAGGTCGAGGCGTGCCACGTGCGGCAGCCGCTCGGGCCACAGGTCGGCGCGGTCCAGGAAGGCGAACACGTCGCCGGCCGCCCCGAACACGGTCTCGGAGTCGCTGAAGGTGAAGTGGAGCTCCTCGCGGGCGTCGCCCTGCTCGGCGGTGTTCTTCAGGGCGAGGAGTTCGGCGCGGCTGTTGCCGTCGACGGCGCTCTCGATGAGCTCCTCCGCGGCCGGGTCGCCGTCGACGGCCCGGTAGTCGTGCAGCAGCGTGACCCGGGTGGTGCCGTCCTCGAGCTCCTGGACACGCCACTCGCCGCCCATCGAGGCGACCGGGGCGGCCGTGACGACCTGGCGGAAGGTGATCGTGCGGGCGGCCGGGTCCAGGACCCGGCGCGAGGTCCAGGTGCGGACCTTGTCACCGGCGACGGCCCAGATGCGCAGGAGCTGCTCGCCGCCGTCGGCGGGGGCCTCCTCCAGCACCTCGACGTGCACGGTGGGGCCGAACACCTGGGGCCACTCGGCGACATCGGCCACCAGCGCGTAGACGGCCTCTGGTGCGGCCGCCACGGTGATGGAGTGCTCCGTGACATGGAGTGCTTCGGTTTCGGACGTAGCGGTCGGCGCCACGGCAGACCTTCCCTTCGACAGTCCGCAGCAAGGCGGATCACAAGGCTGACATGAATGGCTCAAGCGAAACTGGAGAACCGGTGGACCCGCCTACGCGGTAGCCCAGCCGGGGCGTTCGAGGATGTCCAGGACGGCGCAGCCCCAGCTGTATCCGGCGCCGACGCTGACCAGGACGATCCGTTCGCCGGGCGCCGCCCGGCCGGAGACCATCAGATGGTCCAGGCCGGCGAACTGGTCACCGGCGCCGAGGTGTCCGACCGTGCGGCTGAAGTCCCAGGTGGTGCGGGCGGGATCGATGCCGAACGGCTTGTAGTAGATGGAGGTCAGGCGCCGCTTCCCGAAGTGCGGCAGCACCACCCAGTCGGCTTCGGAGAGTTCGCTGCCGGCGTCGGCCAGCGCCTGCTTGATGACCGTCTGCTGGCCGTTGTGCGCCCGGGTGATGGCGTACGAGATCCCGGCGCGGCCGACGAAGGACCGTTTCGCGGCCTCGAAGTCCACGGGCATGCGGTGGCCGAACGGCGCTGTGGTGAACGGGTCGTCGCCGCGGTGCAGCGGCTCCAGCTCGGGGTCCGCGTACAGCGCGAGCGAGACCAGCCGGGCGAAGCCGCCGCGCCGGGAGAGCACGAGCGAGGTGGCGCCGTCGGCGTACGGGGTGCCGGGGTCGGTGTTCCAGCGGTCGATGCCGGGGGCGCAGAACCGGTCGGCGGTGGTGAGCAGCGCGTCGCTGTGCCCGTGGCCCGCGGTGAGGTAGGCGGTGGCCAGGTCGAGTGCGGCGAGCCCGCCGTTGGACATCTGCCGGATCTCGATGGCCTGGCAGGTGTTGCCGAGTGCCTCGCGCTGGATGTAGGAGGCGACGGGCCACAGGTCCTGGCCCTGGTGGTAGGTGTCCGCGTGCAGCAGCAGATCGACATCGCCGCCCCGGGTGCCGGCCCGCTCCAGGGCGGTCCGGGCGGCGGCCGCGGCCATCTCGGCTGCCGACTCGTGGGGCGAGTACGCCACCGATTCCATGCCGGTGGCCGCTGCCACCCGGGGCGGGCACGCCCCGGAGGCGACGGCGTCGGCCACCGGGATGCGGGAGGGAAGCCGTGTGGAGGTCCCCCGTATGTAGACGTCTTCCAGACGCACTGTCACTCCAAGGAAGGTCGGGGCAGAGGCTGTCGGGGGACCTCGGACCGGGAAGCGGACGCGGTCCGGAAGCGTGCGTGCCAGGGCGTGGGCGCCCGGTCGGAGGTCACCCGGCAGCCTCTTCAGCCCGTTGCGGCGGCGGCCAGGGGCGCGGTGTCGTGGACCTGGCCCGGCGGTCCGTCGAGCAGGACGTAGTGGACGGCGTCCAGGAGCGCCTGCCAGCTGGCCGCGGTCGTGTTGCCGTCCACGCCGACGGTGCCCCAGCGGCGCTCCCCGTCCCGGTAGGAGATGAGGACCCGGGCGGCGGCGCCGCTGCCGGTCTCCCCGCTGAGCACCCGCACCCGGTAGTCCACCAGTTCGAGCCGGGCGAGGGCCGGGAAGCAGGGGTCCAGGGCCGTGTGCAGCGCGGTGTCCAGGGCGTTGACGGGGCCGTTGCCGTGCCCGGTCGCGGTGACGCTGCGGCCCTGGACCAGGAGCCGCACGGTGGCCTCGGTGCGGACCTCGCCGCTCAGCACCCCGAACACCCCGACGGACCAGGACTCCACCTCGAAGGGGCGGGGCCCGGGGCCGCCGGCGAGCTCCTCGCGCAGCAGCAGCTCGAACGAGGCGTCGGCGGACTCGAAGCTGTAGCCGCTGTTCTCCAGGTCCTTCACCCGGGTCGCGGCGCGGGCCACCTCGTCGGAGCCCGCTTCCACGTCGTACCCGAGTTCGCGCGCCTTGAGCTCGATCGACGAGCGTCCGCCCATGTCGGAGACGAGGGTGCGCATGGTGTTGCCGACCAGCTCAGGGGTGGTGTGCTGGTAGAGGTCGGGGTCGACCCGCAGCGCGGAGGCGTGCAGGCCGGCCTTGTGGGTGAAGGCCGAGCCGCCGATGTACGGGGCGGCGACGTTGCCGGCCACCTGGGTCAGCTCGGTGACGGCCCGGCCGGTCGCGGCCAGCTCCCGCAGCTTCTCCAGCGGAACGACCTCGCGGCCCCGCTTGAGCACGAGGTTCGCGATGACGGTGAACAGGTCGGCGTTGCCGCACCGTTCGCCGTAGCCGTGCGCGGTGCCCTGCGCCTGGACGGCCCCCGCGTCCACCGCCGCCATGGTGTTGGCGACGGCGCAGCCGGTGTCGTTGTGGCAGTGGATGCCGAGCTGCACCCCGGTCAGGGCGAGTGTCTCGGCGACGACGGACCGCACCTCGTCGGGCAGTGAGCCGCCGTTGGTGTCGCAGAGGACGACGGTCTCGGCGCCCGCCTCGGCCGCGGCGCGGACCACGGCGAGCGCGTACTCGCGGTTGAGCTGGTAGCCGTCGAAGTAGTGCTCGGCGTCGACGAACACCCGCCGGCCTGCGTGCACGAGGTGGCGTACCGTCCCGCTGATCATGGCGAGGTTCTCGGCGAGCGTGGTGCGCAGCGCGTTGCGCACATGACCTGTGTGGCTCTTGGCCACCAGGGTCACCACCGGGGTCTCGGCCTCCAGCAGGGCGCGTACCTGCGGGTCCAGGGAGGCGGGTACGCCGGGCCTGCGGGTGGCGCCGAAGGCGGCGAGCACGGCGTTCCTCAGGTCGAGTTCGGTGCGGGCGCGACGGAAGAACTCGGTGTCCTTCGGCACGGCCCCCGGCCAGCCCCCCTCGATGAAGCCCACCCCGAGGTCGTCGAGCCGGCGTGCGACGGCGAGCTTGTCCTCGACCGTCAGCACCATGCCTTCCTGCTGAGTGCCGTCGCGCAGGGTCGTGTCGTAGAGCTGGAAGCTCTGCTCGGCCATCGCCCCTCCCTTGTCCTGTGTGCGCCGGCGATGGCCGGCCGCTGTCCGGATACTTCCCCCACGGTCCGGCGGCGGGCCGGAGAAAGGCTCGAGCGGCGATGGACCGTGCGCACACGACGGTGCGGCGGGGGGGGGGCGGCGCGGCGCCCCCCCCCCGCCC
>NZ_JBHTRI010000055.1:0-24449 GCF_042796085.1 Streptomyces sp. NPDC056452 | reverse complement strand
GCCCCGGGAAGAATCCCGGGGCCCGGCCCTCAGCCTGCCGACGGCTACGCGCTCAGCGAGCGCAAACCGCTCAGTTGTCGTCCTCGTCGATCAGGAACCCGCGCATCGGCGACGGCGCCTGCTGCATCGGCTGCGGCGCCTGCGGGCGGACCGGAGCCATCGGCTGCGTCATCGCGGGCGACATCTGCTGCTGGCCACCGTACGAAGGGCCACCCATGGACGGGTTGCCGCCCATCTGCTGGTTGCCGTGCCCACCGTGGTTGCCACCCATGGTGTGACCCATGGCGCCCGCACCGGCCGGAGCCAGCGAGGCCGACGGCGGCAGCGAAGCGGCTGCCGGGGTCCGCGGCGGAGCCAGCGAATCGTCGGCCTGGGTCTCCAGCTGGCGCAGCTGGCTCTCCAGGTACGACTTCAGACGGGTCCGGTACTCGCGCTCGAAGCCACGCAGGTCCTCGACCTTGCGCTCGAGAGTCGCGCGGGCCGACTCGAGGGAGCCCATGGCCACGCGGTGCTTCTCCTGCGCGTCCCGCTCCAGCGCGTCCGCCTTGGCACGTGCGTCCCGCTCCAGGCCCTCGGCGCGGCTGCGCGCCTCGCCGACGATCTTGTTGGCCTCGGAACGGGCCTCCGCGATCGCCTGGTCGGCGGTCTGCTGAGCAAGGGAGAGGACACGGGCGGCACTGTCGCCACCGGGGCCCTGCTGCTGCATCTGCGGCGGCTGCATCTGCTGCATCTGCTGCATCTGCTGCTGCTGGGGGTGACCACCCATGGGACCGCCCATGGGGCCGCCCTGCATCGGGCCGGGGCCGTGCTGGCCCTGCGGACCGTGGCCGCCCTGGGGGCCGTGGCCGCTGGGACCGGCAGGCAGCTGCGGAGCTCCACCGGGCAGCTGGGGGGGACCCATCTGCGGGGGCTGCTGCTGCACCGGCGGGCCAGATATGGCGGCGGGTACGGGGGCACCGGGGCGGTCCTGCTGCTCCGGCGGCTTGCGCATACCCTGCTGCTGCTGGTTCTGCGCAGCCGCACGCGTGGCCGCGGCCAGCTTGGCGCGCAGGTCCTCGTTCTCACGGAGCAGACGAGTCAGTTCCGATTCGACCTCGTCGAGGAAGGCATCGACCTCGTCCTCGTCATAGCCTTCTCGGAGGCGGACGGTCGTGAACTGCTTGTTCCGCACGTCCTCGGGGGTCAGCGGCATCTCTTCTTCACCTCTACGTAGTCGTCGGCAGTCGGCAAGACCGTATCGTTCACACGCTGCTCGCAAGCTTGCCCACGATGCTGAGCAGGATGTAGACGATGATCATCAGAACGAAGAAGGACAGGTCAAGTGCCACGCCCCCGAGACGCAACGGTGGTATGAACCGCTTCAGAAGCTTCAGCGGTGGATCGGTGACAGTGTAAGTGCCCTCGAGAACGACCACCATCGCCTTGCCTGGGTGCCATGAACGTGCGAACTGGAAGACATAGTCCATGACCAGCCGGAAGATCAGCACGATGAGGAAACACATCAGCGCGATATAGACCACATCCAGTGCGACGCCCATGTCCCGCGCTTCCCTCTCCCCTGGCTTTCGTAGCTCCGGCCTCCCGGCCGGTCACCGGCCTGACGGCCGGTTGATCCCTGTTCGTGTTCTCAGCTCTGGTTGAAGAACCCGCCCTCTGCGATGCGGGCCTTGTCCTCCGCCGTGACATCGACGTTAGCAGGCGACAACAGGAACACCTTCTGCGTCACCCTTTCAATGCTGCCATGGAGTCCGAAGACGAGGCCTGCCGCAAAGTCGACAAGTCGCTTCGCATCCGTGTCGTCCATCTCCGTGAGGTTCATGATCACCGGAGTGCCCTCACGGAAGTGTTCCCCGATGGTACGGGCCTCGTTGTACGTCCTGGGGTGCAGCGTGGTGATGCGGTAGGGCTCCCGCTCGGACACAACCTTGGGCATGATCACCGGTGCGTTCTTCTCCATGTTCGGGCGGTCAGGTGTGATGGATGCCACGGGGGCGATTCGGGCGGGTCGTCCGCTTTCCGCCGGGAGCTGAACCGGCTCACGTTGCGCGGGCGGCTGTACCACTCGTACCGGTTCGTCCCGTTCCCGCTCCACCTGATGCGCGGGCTGGTGCCGCCTCCGGTCCCGCTCGGGCTCCGGTTCGGGTTCGAATTCGTCGTCGGGGTCGAACCCCGGACCGTCGTACCCATCGTCCTCCACGAGGCCGAGGTAGACCGCCATCTTGCGCATCGCGCCGGCCATGCTCCGAGTCCTCCGCTCTGTGGTGGATCGGCATTCGTGTCACCAAGTGCCCGAGATCCACTCCGGCCTGCCCGCTCAGAGCGGGAATGACCATATTTTCTGCTGTGGTCCGACTTGCTTCGCGACGTTACCCGAGCCGGGGTCGGACTCCGAGTACCGCCGTACCGACGCGTACATGTGTCGCTCCGGCCGCCACCGCGTCCTCGAGGTCCGCACTCATCCCTGCGGAGACCATGTTCGCAGCCGGATGGTTCCCGCGCAGGCGGGATGAGAATTCCATCAGCCGGTCGAACGCGGCCCGCTGCCGGCCCGCGTACGGTCCGGCGAGCGGGGCGACGGTCATCAGACCGCCCAGCCGGAGTCCCGGTGCCGCGTCCACCGCGGCGGCCAACTCCTCGATCGCGTCGGGTGCGACACCTCCCCGGTCACCGCGTTCGCCGCTCTCCGCGTCCAGGGCGACCTGGATGAGGCAGCCGAGCTCGCGGCCGCCCTTCACCGCCGCCGCCGAGAGCGCGGTCACCAGTTTGACCCGGTCCACCGACTGCACCACGTCGGCATAACCGGCCACGGAACGAACCTTGTTCGTCTGCAACTGCCCGACAAAGTGCCATGTGAGCGACAGATCCGCACAAGCAGTGGCTTTCGGTGCCGCGTCCTGATCACGGTTCTCGGCGACCTGCCGCACACCGAGTTCGTGCAGGATCCGCACATCGCTCGCGGGGTAGGTCTTGGTGACCACGATCAGGGTCACTTCCTCCCGCTTCCGGCCTGCCGCGGCGCAGGCGGAAACAATGCGTTCCTCCACCTGCGCCAGGTTTGCCGCGAGTTGAGACCTGCGATCCGTCATGTCCTATCAGTCCAACCAGACATATCCGGCGAGCCGCCCGGTGGTGCGGTCGCGGCGGTACGAGAAGTGGTCGCCGGATTCCAGGGTGCAGTGCGGCGAACTGTGGCGGTCGCTCACGCCGAGGGCGTCGAGCTGGGAGAGGACTCCCGCGGTGACGTCCACCGCCGGCGTCCCCCAGCCGGTCTCCGACCAGGAGGCGGGAACGGCCTGCGCGACCTCGGCGCGCATCTGCGCCGGGACCTCGTAGCACCGTCCGCAGACGGCCGGGCCGGTGCGGGCGACGATCCGGGACGGTTCGGCGCCGAGAGCGGTCATCGCCTCGACGGCGGCCGGCACGACACCCGCGACCAGACCGGGCCTGCCCGCGTGGACCGCGGCGATGACACCGGCGGCCGGATCGGCGAGCAGTACGGGTGTGCAGTCGGCGGTGAGCACCGCGAGCGGAAGTCCGCGCCGCGCTGTCACCACCGCGTCCACCGCGGGAATCTCGGCGGTGTCGCCCCAGGGCCCGTCGACGACGGCCACCTCGCGACCGTGGACCTGGTTCATCCAGACGACCTGCGCCGGGTCCAGACCGAGGGAACGGGCGGCGCGCTCGCGGTTCGCGCCGACGGCGGCGGGGTCGTCGCCGACCGCGCCGCCGAGGTTGAGCTCCTCGAACGGAGCGGCGCTCACTCCGCCCCACCTGTCGGTGAAGGCGAAATGGGCGCCGCCCGTCGAAGACACTGCGGTCTTCACCGCGTGGTGCGGTCCTATCACTTCAGGAAGTCCGGTACATCCAGCTCTTCGGCCTGGGTGTCCTGGTACGGACGGGCCGTCGGGACGTGCGGCGGGGAGACCGGCGGCAGCGAGCTCTCGTTCGCCACCGGTACCGGCTCGACCGGTGCCTGGGTCTCCTCGCGCGAGGGCACGGAGCCCAGTCCACCCGTCTGGCGTACCGGTTCGGTGGTCCTTGCCGGCGGCGCCGACTCCTCGCGCTTTCCGGCACCCGCTCCGAGAACCGTCTCGCGACGGGTCGGCGGCTGTCCGCCGTCGAAGCCCGCGGCGATGACGGTGACCCGCACCTCGTCGCCCAGGGCGTCGTCGATGACCGCACCGAAGATGATGTTCGCCTCCGGGTGGGCCGCCTCGCTCACCAGCTGCGCGGCCTCGTTGATCTCGAAGAGACCGAGGTCGCTGCCGCCGGAGATGGAGAGCAGGACACCGCGCGCACCGTCGATGGACGCCTCGAGGAGCGGCGAGGAGATCGCCATCTCCGCGGCGGCCACCGCGCGGTCGTCGCCGCGGGCCGATCCGATACCCATGAGCGCCGATCCGGCCTCGGACATGACCGACTTGACGTCGGCGAAGTCGAGGTTGATCAGACCCGGGGTGGTGATGAGGTCGGTGATGCCCTGGACGCCCGAGAGCAGTACCTGGTCGGCCGACTTGAACGCGTCGAGCACGCTGACCTGGCGGTCCGAGATGGACAGCAGTCGGTCGTTGGGAATGACGATGAGGGTGTCGACCTCTTCGCGGAGCTCGGCGATGCCGTCCTCCGCCTGGTTCGCGCGTCGCCGGCCCTCGAACGTGAACGGGCGGGTGACCACACCGATCGTCAGGGCGCCGAGCGAGCGGGCGATGTTGGCCACGACGGGTGCGCCGCCGGTGCCGGTGCCGCCGCCTTCTCCGGCGGTGACGAAGACCATGTCGGCCCCCTTGAGGACCTCCTCGATCTCCTCACGGTGGTCCTCTGCCGCCTTACGACCGACGGCCGGGTTCGCCCCGGCGCCGAGGCCACGGGTGAGTTCACGGCCGACGTCGAGCTTGACGTCGGCGTCGCTCATCAACAGTGCTTGCGCATCGGTGTTGATCGCGATGAACTCGACGCCCTTGAGACCGACCTCGATCATTCGGTTGATGGCATTGACACCACCGCCGCCGACACCGATGACCTTGATGACTGCGAGGTAGTTCTGCGGTGCTGCCACGTCGAAGGCCTCTCGCCTCGAGTTACGTGTCGTCGCTTCGCGGTAGTCCCGCCGCGACGACGGATGCCGATTGGGACGGTCCGAACGCCGACCCAAACCCTAACGTTGAAGTTTAGGGTTACCAGTGTGTCTGCTTCTTGGACTCTTCCGAACAGGACACTAAGTCGACAAGTGGCGCACGTTCAACGAACACGCCGAACCTCCCGTTTTTCTTTTCACCCTATGTGATCACCCGTAGCGCTGACCAACCAGGGTGCTGGCCAGGCCAAATGTGCGTCAACTCTTCGATACGGCCGGGGCGGTGGGTGCACTCACGTCGAAGTGCCCCGCTTTGGGCGCCGCTTTCATGAGTGCGGTGAGGACCCGCGCCTTCACGGGCCCTTCTTCGGCGCTACCCCACATCACCGTGCGCCCCCGGGTCAGCTCCAGGACGACGGAGTCGTACGACGCGATCCGTACGGCCTTCGTCTCCCCGGCCAGGTGCACCGGAAGGTCGCCCGCGACACGGACCCCCTCCCGCAACAGACGGTCACTGCCGAAACGGCGCAGGCTCGGCGACCGGTCAGGCTCCAGTTCCAGCAGGGGAACGCGCGGCGGCGCTTTGTCCACAGTTGCGAAGCGCACGCCTTTCGCGTCCACTTCAATGAACTTTGCGCCCTTTTTCACCAACAGAACCGGCTTCCGTTCCGTCACTTTAAGTCCGATGCCGTGTGGCCATGACCGTACGACATCCACCGAGTCGATACGAGGCAACTTCTGGCGCAACCTGTCCGCCATCGCGTCGGTGTCCACGGAAACCAGCGGAGCGCCGACCGGAGCCGCCGCCGCCGCCTCCACCTCGGACCGGCTCAGGACGTCCGTACCGGTGGTCGTCACCTGTTCCAACCGCAGCCAGGACGAGCCGTAGAGCACCCAGATTCCGCCTGCCGCGATCAGCGCCACGACAACTGCGGCCAGGACCAGTCGCGTACGGCCGGTCAGCCGCCGCCCCTCGGGGCGGATGTGCGGCGGGCGGGCCGGGGTGTCGGCACGCTTGGCTGCGCCGCGCTGGGCGGTCGTCGGTCCGGCCACGCTCGCTCCTTCACCGGACCCGGGGCACGCGCCCCGGGTCCGCACCGCCTCACGCCTTGCGACGTGCGGCAATCGCCTCGTACACCATGCCGACGAGCAGGTCGTCGGCGTCCCTTCGCCCGAACTCCGCGGCGGCACGGGACATCTCGTACAACCGGTGCGGATCCGACAGCACCGGAAGGACGTTGCCCTGCACCCACTCGGGGGTGAGCAGCGCGTCGTCCACCAGGAGGCCGCCGCCCGCGTTGACCACCGGCTGGGCGTTGAGCCGCTGTTCGCCGTTGCCGATCGGCAGCGGGACATAGGCGGCGGGCAGCCCGACGGCGGAGAGTTCGGCGACGGTCATCGCGCCCGCGCGGCAGAGCATCATGTCGGCCGCGGCGTACGCGAGGTCCATCCGGTCCACGTACGGTACCGGGATGTAGGGCGGCATCCCGGGCATGTTGTCGATGCGCGGCAATTCGTTCTTCGGGCCGACCACATGCAGGATCTGGATTCCGGACCGCTGGAGCAGCGGCGCGACCCGCTGGACCACCTCGTTGAGGTGGCGCGCGCCCTGCGAGCCGCCGGAGACCAGCAGCGTCGGCAGATTGGGGTCGAGACCGAAGGCCGCACGCGCCTCCGGGCGGACCCGGGCCCGGTCGAGGGTGGCAATGGTGCGCCGCAGCGGGATGCCGATGTAGCGGGCACCGCGCAGCTTGCTGTCGGGGGTGGAGACGGCGACCCCGTGCGCGTAGCGCGAACCGATCTTGTTGGCCAGGCCCGGCCGGGCGTTGGCCTCGTGGACGACGATCGGGACGCCTGCCCGCTTGGCGGCGAGGTAGCCGGGCAGCGCGACGTAGCCGCCGAAGCCGACCACGCAGTCGGCCTTGGTGCGTTCCAGGATCTGCTCGGCCGCCTTGATGGTGCCGCGCAGCCGCCCCGGGACGGTGATCAGCTCAGGTGTGGGCTTGCGCGGCAGCGGCACGGCAGGGATCAGTGCCAGCTCGTACCCCCGCTCGGGTACGAGCCTGGTCTCAAGTCCGCGTTCCGTGCCGAGGGCAGTGATTCCCACGGTCGGGTCCTGCCTGCGCAGGGCGTCTGCGAGGGCAAGCGCGGGCTCGATGTGGCCGGCGGTCCCCCCACCGGCGAGTACGACATGCACCGAAATTCACCGCTCTCCGGACGGACGCTTCGTGACGCGCCGTCTCATCGTCTTCCATCTCACCCCGGGCCTCCGCATGGCCAGGGCCGCTTTCGCGGCGGGTTCCTCTCGCGCGAACGCGATCAGCAGCCCGACAGCGAACATGGTCGGCAGCAGGGCCGAACCTCCGTAGGAGAACAGCGGCAGCGGGACACCGGCGATCGGCAACAGGCCGAGCACCGCACCGATGTTGATCACGGCCTGCGCCGTGATCCAGGTGGTCACGCCTCCCGCTGCGTACCTCACGAAGGGGTCCTCCGTGCGTCCGGCCACGCGGATACCCGCATAGCCTAGAGCCGCGAACAGGGCGAGCACCGACAGCGTCCCCGCCAGACCCAGTTCCTCCCCGGTGATGGCGAAGATGAAGTCCGTGTGCGGTTCGGGGAGTTGACCCCATTTTTCCACACTCGCACCCAGCCCGGAACCGAACCATCCGCCGGAGGCCAGGGCATAGATTCCGTGCACCGCCTGCCAGCAGGAGTCGCCGGGGCCCGGCTCGGAGGCACCGATGCAGCCGAGCCGTGACATCCGGTTGGGGCTGGTCTTGATCAGGACGAAGCCGATGAGCCCGGCGAAGGCGAGCACCCCGGCGAAGAGCCGGGTCGGAGCACCTGCCAGCCAGAGCAGGCCGAACAGGATCGCGGTGAGAATGATCGCAGTTCCCATGTCGCCGCCGAGCATGATCAGCCCGAGCAGCATGAAGGCGACGGGGACGAGCGGCACCAGCATGTGCTTCCACTGCGTCAGGAGCCGTTTGTCCTGTTTGCGGGCGATCAGGTCGGCGCCCCACAGGACGAGGGCGAGTTTGCCGAACTCGCTGGGCTGGAGCTGGAAGGGACCGCCCAGGTAGAGCCAGTTCTGGTTGCCGTTGACCGACATCCCTATCCCCGGAACCTGCACCAGCACCATCAGGAAGACGGATCCCATGAGGAGCGGGTAGGCCAGGGCCCGGTGCAGTTTGACGGGCATCCTGGAGGCCATCAGCAGCAGGCCGGCCCCGATGACGGCGGCGAGGAACTGCTTGCGGAAGAAGTAGGTGCCGGGTTTGGCGAGCTCCAGCGCCTTGATCATGGAGGCGGAGTAGACCATGACGAGCCCGAGAACCGTGATCAGCAGGCTGGAGCCGAGGATCAGGTAGTACGCGGTCAGGGGGCGGTCCCAGGCCCGCCGCGCCTGCTCGTACATCCGACGCACGGCGGCGAAGCGGGGCGGCCGGGACCCGGTGCCCGGGCCGGTGCCGCCGCTGCGGGGGACGGGGGGCCGCCTGGAGCCGACGGCCGGCCGGCTGCGCAGCGCGAGTCCGGGGGGCGGCGCGAGTCCGGAGGGCAGCCCGCTCCCACCGGCCGGCTGGGCGAGCAGGGGCGGGCTGAACGCCCGGCTGATCGCGGCGGTCACCCGTGAGCGGTCCGCTCCGCGCGGGGCTGGGCTCTCGTCGGCCGGCATTGTCGCTGTCCCCTCCACTGCTCGTGCCCGGGGCTGTTACCGGGGCGCCGGGGCCCGCGGCGGTGCCGCTCGTGCCCCGGGACTCCGGGACGGTACGACGCGGAGGCCGGGCCTGTCAGGCGCTCTCGGCGACGAGTTGGCGGACCGCGTCCGCGAACGCCTCGCCCCGCTTGTTGTAATTGACGAACATGTCCATCGAGGCGCAGGCCGGTGCCAGCAGTACGGTGTCGCCCGGCCGGGCGAGCCGTGCCGCTTCCCGGACCGCTTCGGACATCGCCCCAGTGTCGGTCCGGTCGAGGTCGACGACCGGTACCTCGGGGGCGTGTCGCGCCAGGGCTTCGCGGATCAGCGCCCGGTCGGCGCCCATCAGTACGACGCCCCTCAGGCGCTTGGCCGCACCGGTCACGAGCTCGTCGAACGTGGCGCCCTTGGCGAGGCCGCCGGCGATCCAGACGATCGGGTCGTAGGCGGCGAGGGAGGCTTCCGCGGCATGGGTGTTGGTCGCCTTGGAGTCGTCGATGTAGGTGACCTCGTCGACGTCCGCGATGTGCTCGATGCGGTGGGCGTCGGGGCGGAAGGCCCGCAGCCCGTCGCGTACGGCGGCGGGCTTCACGCCGAAGGCGCGGGCGAGGGCCGCGGCGGCCAGGGCGTTGGCGATGTTGTGCGGGGCCGGCGGGTTGACGTCGGAGACCTCGGCGAGCTCCTGTGCCTGCTTCTGGCGGTTGGCCACGAAGGCCCGGTCGACGAGGATGCCGTCCACGACGCCGAGTTGCGAGGGACCGGGCGTACCGAGGGTGAAGCCGATCGCCCGGCAGCCCTCCTCCACGTCGGCCTCGCGCACCAGGTCCTCGGTCGCAGAGTCCTGTGCGTTGTAGACGCAGGCGACGCGGTTGCCCTCGTAGATCCTGCCCTTGTCGGCGGCGTAGCCGGACATGGAGCCGTGCCAGTCGAGGTGGTCCGGGGCCAGGTTGAGCACGGCCGCGGAGTGGGCGCGCAGCGAGGGCGCCCAGTGCAGCTGGTAGCTGGAGAGTTCGACGGCGAGCACGTCGTACGTCTCCTCGCCGAGGACCGCGTCCAGGAGCGAGACGCCGATGTTGCCGACCGCGGCGGTGCGCAGCCCGGCCGCCTCCAGGATCGAGGCGAGCATCCGCACGGTCGTGGTCTTGCCGTTGGTTCCGGTGACCGCGAGCCAGGGTGCGGCATCGGGGCCCCGCAGCCGCCAGGCGAGTTCGACGTCGCCCCAGACGGGGACGTCCGCCTCGGCGGCTGCCAGGAAGAGCGGCTTGTCGGGCTTCCAGCCGGGGGCCGTGACGATGAGCTCGGTGGACTCGGGCAGGGTCGCCCCGTCGCCGAGGCGCACGGTGATGCCGAGCGCCTCCAGCTCCGCGGCCTGGGCGCGGGAGCGCTCGTCGTCGCCGTCGTTGACGACGGTGACCAGCGCCCCGCGCTCGTGCAGGGCGCGGGCGGCGGGGATTCCGCTGACGCCGAGTCCCGCGACGGTGACGTGCTTGCCCTGCCAGTCCGCGTTGCTCACTTCTTGGCTGCCCATCCTGCGTAGAAGAGGCCGAGTCCGACGATCACGCACATGCCCTGGATGATCCAGAAGCGGACCACGACAAGGACTTCGGACCACCCCTTGAGTTCGAAGTGGTGCTGGAGCGGTGCCATCCGGAAGACCCGCTTGCCGGTCATCTTGAACGAGCCGACCTGGATGACCACGGACATCGTGATCATCACGAAGAGGCCGCCGAGGATGGCGAGCAGGAACTCGGTGCGGGAGCAGATCGCGAGGCCCGCGAGCGCGCCGCCGAGAGCGAGCGAACCGGTGTCGCCCATGAAGATCTTCGCGGGCGAGGTGTTCCACCACAGGAAGCCGAAGCAGGCGCCCATGAGTGCCGAGGCGACGACCGCGAGGTCGAGTGGGTCGCGTACCTCGAAGCACGCTTCGGGGTTGGTCAGGGTGTTCGCGTTGGCGCAGGACTCCTGGAACTGCCACAGCCCGATGAAGGTGTACGCGCCGAAGACCATCACCGAGGCGCCGGTGGCCAGGCCGTCCAGACCGTCCGTCAGGTTCACGCCGTTGGACATGGCGAGAATCATGAACAGGGCCCAGACGCAGAACAGCACCGGTCCGATGGACCAGCCGAAGTCCTCGACGAACGAGAGCTTGGTGGATGCCGGGGTGTTGCCCCGGATGTCCGCGAACTGGAGGGAGAGCACCGCGAAGGAGATGCCGACGATCAGCTGGCCGGCCATCTTCGCCTTGGCCCGCAGACCCAGCGAACGCTGCTTGACGATCTTGATGTAGTCGTCGAGGAAGCCGACGAGGCCCATCCCCGCCATCAGGAAAAGGACGAGGACGCCGGAGAAGCGCATCTCCTCGCCGGTGATCACCTTCGCCAGGACGTACGCGATGATCGTCGCCAGGATGAAGGCGATACCACCCATGGTGGGCGTGCCCTGCTTGCTGCCGTGGGACCTGGGGCCGTCGTCCCGGATGAACTGCCCGTAGCCCTTGCGGGCCAGGAGCTTGATCAGCAGCGGAGTGCCGACCAGGGTCAGGAAGAGCCCTATGGCCCCTGCGAAGAGGATCTGCCTCATCGGACGGCGACCTCGCCCTCGGTCGCGTTCTCCAGCAGTGCCAGGGCGACCTTCTCCAGGCCGACCGACCGGGACGCCTTCACCAGCACGACGTCTCCCGGGCGCAGTTCACTGCGCAACAGGTCGACGGCCGCCTGTGCGTCGGACACGTGCACCGACTCCTCACCCCACGAACCCTCGTTATATGCGCCCAGTTGCAGCCAGGAGGCTTCTCTTCCTCCGACAGCGACGAGCTTGCTGACGTTGAGCCGGACGGCAAGCCGTCCGACAGCGTCGTGCTCGGCGAGCGACGCGTCGCCGAGCTCGGCCATCTGACCGAGCACCGCCCACGTACGTCCCCCTCCTGCCCGTGAGGCTCTGCCCATGGCAGCCAGCGCACGCAGTGCGGCTCTCATGGATTCGGGGTTCGCGTTGTAGGCGTCATTGACGACCGTCACACCGTCCGGACGCTCGGTGACCTCCATGCGCCAGCGGGAGAGGGTGCCCGCCCCGGAGAGCGCCTCGGCGATCTCAGTCACGGACATGCCCAACTCATGGGCGACGGCGGCCGCGGCGAGCGCGTTCGACACGTGGTGCTCACCGTACAGGCGCAAGGTCACGTCGCTGCACCCGGTGGGTGTGTGGAGCGCGAAAGCGGGGCGGCCGTCGTCCGTGAGCCGGACGTTCTCTCCCCGTACGTCCGCATCCGGGGCCTCTCCGAAGAGGATCACCCGCGCTTTTGTGCGGGCGGACATGGCCCGCACGAGCGGATCGTCGGCGTTGAGCACGGCGACGCCGTCCTCGGGGAGGCCCTCCACGAGCTCGCCCTTGGCCTGGGCGATCGCCTCCCGGCTGCCGAACTCGCCGAGGTGGGCGGTTCCCACGTTGAGGACCAGGCCGATCTTCGGCGGGGTGAGTTCGGCGAGGTAGCGGATGTGGCCGATCCCGCGGGCGCCCATCTCCAGGACGAGGTGGCGGGTCTCGGCGGTGGAGCGCAGCGCGGTGAGCGGCAGTCCGATCTCGTTGTTGAACGAGCCGAGGGTCCAGACGGTGGGTGCCTTGCGCTCGAGGAGCTGGGCGATCAGGTCCTTGGTGGACGTCTTTCCGGCCGAGCCGGTGAGCGCCACGACGGTCGTGCCGAGGCGCTCGACGACCGCGCGGGCGAGCGTGCCGAGCGCCGATACGACGTCGTCGACGACGATCGCCGGGACACCGACGGGGCGGGCGGCGAGCACGGCGACCGCGCCCGCCTCGACGGCGCGCTGCGCGTAGTCGTGCCCGTCGACCCGCTCGCCGGCGAACGCGGCGAACAGGGAGCCGTCCTCCACCTCTCGGGAGTCGATGACGACGGGGCCGGTGACGGTGAGGGTCCGGTCCGGTATGTCGTGCGGCTGCCCGCCGACGATTTCGGCGATCTCGGCGAGTGAAAGGGCGATCACTTGGTCATCCCTGACTGTTGTTCTCGTGGGTGTGTGCGGCGCCCGCGCGTCCCCTGGAGCGCTCGATGGCCTCGCGCAGGACCTGGCGGTCGTCGAAGGGGCGTACCACTCCGTGGATGTCCTGTCCCTGCTCGTGTCCCTTTCCGGCCACCAGTACGGTGTCGCCGGGTTCGGCGCGTGCCACCGCCGCGGCGATGGCGGCGGCGCGGTCCGCGTCGACGAGGACGTCGCCCCGTTCGTGGACGGGTACCTCGGCGGCGCCCGAGAGCATCGCGGCGAGGATGGCGAGGGGGTCCTCGGAACGCGGGTTGTCCGAGGTCAGCACGGCGGTGTCGGCGAGCCGGGCCGCCGCGGCACCCATCGGACCGCGTTTCGTCGTGTCACGGTCGCCGCCGCAGCCGAGCACGATGTGCACCCTGCCCTCGGTGACCTTCTGCAGGGAGCGCAGGACGGATTCGACGGCGTCGGTCTTGTGCGCGTAGTCGACGACGGCGAGGTACGGCTGTCCGGCGTCGACGCGTTCCAGCCGCCCGGGGACACCGGGGACCGCCGCGACACCGTCGGCGGCGATCTGCGGGTCGACGCCCGCGACGGCCAGGGTGACGATCGCGGCGAGGGTGTTGGCGACGTTGAACGGGCCGGGCAGCGGGGCCTTCGCGGTGATCTGCTCGCCCTTGGGGCCGATCACGGTGAAGGTGCTGCTCTGCGGGCCGACTTCGACGTCCTTGGCACGCCAGTCCGCGTCCGGGTGGCCCTCGGCGGAGAAGGTGACGACGGGGACGGTCGCCTCCGTGACCAGCCTGCGGCCGTACTCGTCGTCGAAGTTGACCACGCCGAGCTTGCTGCGCTGCGGTGTGAACAGCCTCGCCTTGGCCTGGAAGTAGTCCTCCATCCCGGAGTGGAACTCCATGTGCTCCGGGCTGAGGTTGTTGAACACGGCCACGTCGAAGACACAGCCGTCGACCCGCCCGAGCACCAGGGCGTGGCTGGAGACCTCCATGGCGACCGCCTCGACACCGCGTTCGCGCATGACGGCGAACAGCGCCTGGAGATCGGTGGCTTCCGGGGTGGTGCGTTCGGACTTGATGCGTTCGTCGCCGATGCGCATCTCGACCGTGCCGATGAGACCCGTACTGCGTCCGGCGCCGCGCAGGCCCCCCTCGACCAGGTAGGCCGTGGTGGTCTTGCCGGATGTCCCGGTGATGCCGATCTGGAGGAGACCGACGCCGGGCCGGCCGTAGATCTCGGCGGCGATGTCGCCCATCCGGCCGCGCGGGTCCTCGGTGACCAGGACCGGGATGCCGGTGGCGGCGGCGCGCTCGGCGCCCGCCGGGTCGGTGAGGATCGCGGCGGCACCGAGGCCTGCGGCCTGGGCGGCGAAGTCGGCGCCGTGGAAGCGGGCGCCGGGCAGAGCCGCGTACACGTCCCCGGGGCGCACGGCCCGTGAGTCGTGGGTGATTCCGGTGACCTCACCGGAATCCTGCGGTCCGGCGCCGAGCCGGGCTGCCAGCTCTCCGAGGGAAGTCGGCCGGAGCCGGTCCGGTCGGGGCGCTCCCGGATAGTTCACAGGCGCGTCCTTCTGAGTGGTTTGGAACTGATCGGCGTGGGGCACGGCGGTGAGCGTACCGGGCGGACCCGGCCTCTCGCGAAGCGAGGGCCCGGGTTTGCGGTACTTCTCGTTCCGGTTCCGGGGATCCGGGGTGATGGTCGTCACTGAGGCATTTCCGAGTCACTCGCCGGGCTTGAAGGACACCGGCAGCCTGGCGGGACCGCTGCCGGACGGTGCGGTCTGGAGGGTCTTCAGCGCGAACTCCATGACCTTCTTGTAGATCGGACCGCAGATCTGGCCGCCGAAGTAGCTGCCCTTGGTGGGGTTCTGGATGGCGCAGTAGACGGTGACCTGCGGGTCGTCGGCGGGGGCGAAGCCCGCGAAGGACGCCGTGTAGCCCTTGTAGATGCCGCGCACAGGATCCACACGGTTGGCCGTACCGGTCTTGCCCGCGACCCGGTAGCCCGGGATGTGAGCCTTGGTTCCGGTGCCCTCACGGTCGTCGACCACGGACTCGAGCATGTTCGCCAGGGCCTTCGCCGTCTTCTCGCTGACCACCCGGGTCCGTTCGGGCGCGGTCCCCGCGCTGTAGCGGCCGTCCGCGCCCTTGGTCCCGCGGACGAGGGTCGGCTCGATCCTGACCCCGCCGTTGGCGATCGTCTGGTACACCGACGCGGCCTGCATGGCGTTGAGCGAGAGGCCCTGGCCGAACGGGATCGTGTACTGCTGCGAGGTGGACCAGTCCTGCGGCTTGGCGAGGATGCCCGGCGACTCGCCCGGGTAGTCGAGACCCGTGGTGCTGCCGATGCCGAATTTGCGCAGGTACGAGTGGAGGACCTTGTTGGCCTCCGTCTGTGTCCTGCCGAGCTGCCCGGTGGCCAGAATCGTGCCGATGTTGCTCGACTTGGCGAGGACGCCGTTGAGCGTGAGGTACCAGGTGGGGTGGTCGATGTCGTCCCTGAACAGCCGGTCCCCCCGGTGCAGCCGGTTGGGGACGGTGACATGGGTACCGGGTGTCGCGGCGCCCTCCTCCAGTACCGCGGCCATGGACATGACCTTGCTGGTGGAGCCGGGCTCGTACACGTCCTGGAGCGCCGCGTTGCCGAGGGCCGCCGAGTTGACCTGCGAGAGGTCGTTCGGGTCGTAGCCGGGGGCGTTGGCCATGGCCAGGACCTCGCCGGTCCTCGTGTTCTGGACGATCACATAGCCGCGGTCCGCCTTGGACTTCTTCACCTGGTCGGCGATGGCCCGCTGGGCGGCCCACTGGATGTCGCGGTCGATCGTCAGCTCGATGTCGGTGCCCGCGACGGCCGGAATCTCCTTGGTCCCCGCGGTCGGTACGGGGCGGCCGCCGGCCTGGGCGTACCGGATCTTGCCGTTCTCGCCCTCGAGCTGTCCGTTCAGCTGGGCCTCCAGACCGCCGCCGCCCTTGCCCTCGGCGTTGACGAATCCCAGTATCCCGGCGGCGAGATCGCCGTTCGGGTAGACCCGCCTGGTGGTCGGCTCCTGGAGGACTCCGGCGAGTACGTTCGCTCCCGTGCCGCCGTCGGCCCTGTCCTTCGCCGCCTTCTCGGCGAACACGGACTTGAGGTCCTTGATCTGCTTCCAGACCTGCGGGGTCTGCCGGCGGGCCAGCACCGTGTAGCGGCTCTTGGGGGCCGAGAGCTTCTTCGTCAGCTCCGCGACGTCCTTGCCGAGGATCGGGGCGAGCAGGGCCGCCGCCTGCTCCGGCGCGTCCGGGGCCTTGCTGTCCTCGGGGGTGAACAGCTTGGGATCGGCCGTGATGTCGTGCGCGTCAACGCTGGTTGCCAGGGCGATGCCGCTGCGGTCGGTGATCTCACCGCGCTCGGCGGCGATCGTGTACTCGAGATAGCGGTTCTTCTCGGCCTTGGCCGAGTACGTGCCGGCGTCGACCGCCTGTACCTGGAGCAGCCGGACGACGAACGCCAGCATGACGAGCGTCAGGCAGAGGCTGATCAGGCGCAGCCGCGGGCGCGGGCTGCCGAGGCGGATGGACTGCGGGGAGCCGCCGCGCGAAGTCCTTCCCCGCGGGCGCCGCGACGGCGGGCGCGGGCGCCCGGCCCCGGGACGGGCGGCGGGCCGGGGACGGCCGCCTCCGCCTGCCGCGTTACGGGGGCGCGCGGGGCCGGGCACACGGCGGCGCGGCGGTTCCTTGGACGGCACTGCGTCACCTGCCGGAGCTCGTCGGGGGCAAAGTCGTGGAAGTCGCGGACGGCGCGGGGGTGGCTGCGGAACCGGAGGGCGACGGGGGTACGGAACCCGACGGCGAGGCGGCCGCCGGGGGCGCGCCCGCGTTGCCCGGCGTGCTGGCGTCCGGTTTCGGGGCCGCGGCGGGGGACGGCTCAGCGGTGACGCGCTCCGGAACGCCGCGGATGGTGCCGTCCGGGTTCAGGAACGCGGGGCTGCCGCCGGGCACCATCCCGAGTTCCCGGGCGCGCCGTTCCAGCGCGTCCGGCTCCGAGTAGCTGTCGACGTCGCGCTGCAGGGCCTGCTGCTCATCGGTGAGATCGGTGGTCTCCCGCTTCAGCTTGCTCAGCCTGAACGATCCTTCGTTGAGCGCCGAGTTCAGCAGGAGCAGCGAGATCAGGCCACCGGTGAGGAGCAGCACGACCAGCAGGACGAAGGGAGTGCGGGCCGCCGTACTCGGGCCCGACGGCATCAGCCGGGCGAGCCTCCCCGCCCGCCCCTTCATCTGCTCGGCCGCCTTGGTCACCTCAGTTCCCCAGCCTTCCCCTGTGTCTCCTCGGCCCGGCGCTGCGCGCTCATCGCTCCTCCGCGCGGATCCGCTGGGCGCCGCGCAACCGGGCGGGGGCGGCCCGCCGGTTCTCGGCGACCTCCTCCTCGGTGGGCAGCTCCGCGCCGCGGGTCAGCAGCTTCAGCCGGGGCTGGTAGCGCTCGGGGACGACGGGCAGACCGGGCGGCGCCGTGTTGGCCGCGCCGGCCGCGAAGACCTGCTTGACCAGCCGGTCCTCCAGCGAGTGGTACGAGAGGACGGCGATGCGACCGTCGACCGCGAGGCTCCCCACGGCTGCCGGAATGGCCCTCTCCAGGACGGTGAGCTCACCGTTGACCTCGATGCGCAGTGCCTGGAAGGTGCGCTTGGCCGGATTGCCTCCGGTGCGCTTGGCGGCCTGGGGCAGCGAGTCGCGGATGAGCTCCACCAGGCGGGCGCTGTTGGTGAAGGGTTCCTTCTCGCGCTCGCGCACGACCGCGGAGACGATCCGCTTGGCCTGCTTCTCCTCCCCGTACGCGCGGAGGATCCGTACGAGCTCGCCCGGCGCGTAGGTGTTGAGCACCTCGGCCGCGCCGATGCCGGTCGTCTGGTCCATGCGCATGTCGAGCGGGGCGTCCTGGGCGTACGCGAATCCGCGGTCCGCCTCGTCCAGTTGCATGGAGGAGACACCGAGGTCGAACAGCACGCCCTGGACCTTGGGGATCCCCAGCCGGTCGAGCACCTCGGGCAGCTCGTCGTAGACGGCGTGGACGAGCGTGGCCCGGTCGCCGTACGGGGCGAGGCGCTCGCCGGAGAGCCGCAGCGCCTCCTTGTCGCGGTCCAGCGCGATCAGCCGGACCGTCGGGAAGGCGGCGAGCAGGGCCTCGCTGTGCCCGCCGAGTCCGAGGGTGCAGTCCACGACCACCGGTGGCTGCGGTCCTGTCACCTCCAGAGCCGGGGCCAACAGGTCCAGGCACCGCTGGAGCATCACCGGGACATGTCGGGTCTGGCTCAATGCGCCCTCTCAGGCTCAGTCCCGTGTGGCTGCACGTGCGGTCTGGTCCCCGCCCGCTCGGAAGGGGAGGCCCGCCGGCGCCGGGGAAGGGGCGTCGGCCGACCGGCGAGCGGGAGAGGGCCGGGCCGCATGTACGCCGCACATCACGGGGAATTCGAAACGTGCTGAAATATGCAGAATGCGCAGGCGTGTCGGTAACTTCGCGTCACTTTAGTCCACCCTGCCATTCGATCGATTCACGATCAACGAACCGGACAGCGCGTCGCACCGCCCTCTGCGGACCCGGGACTCACCCGTGCGGGTGCAGGACTGTGAGGTCTGTGGATTACCTCACAACAAGTCTCGTTGACGTTCTTTGTCCCCTTCCACAGCACGCCGATGGCGACCGTGACAGCTAACGTCGTATCCATGTCGACTTCCGCGCAGTCTTCCGCCGAGCCCATTGCTTCCACGACCGGGTCGGCCCGTTCGGGCGGTACGGTCACCGACCGGCTGGTCGAAGCGAACACCCGTTATGCGGACGAGTTCAGCGATCCCGGCATGGACGCGCGACCGGTGCTCCACGTCGCCGTCGTCGCCTGCATGGACGCCCGCCTCGACCTCCACAAGGCGCTGGGCCTGGAGCTCGGCGACTGCCACACCATCCGCAACGCGGGCGGTGTGGTCACGGACGACGTCATCCGGTCGCTGACCATCAGCCAGCGGGCGCTCGGCACCCGCAGCGTCATACTCATCCACCACACGAACTGCGGCCTCGAATCCCTCACCGAGGACTTCCGGCAGGAGCTGGAGCACGAGGTCGGGCAGCGGCCGGTCTGGGCGGTGGAGGCCTACAAGGACGCCGACCAGGACGTACGGCAGTCGATGCAGCGCGTGCGCACCTCGCCGTTCCTCCTGCACACGGACGACATCCGGGGGTTCGTCTTCGACGTGACCACCGGTCTGCTCCGCGAGATCCTTCCCGCCTCCTGAAGCTCCGACCCCGGCCCACCCATCGACATACGGGCCACACCCGACATATCGCGCCCACTTATCCACAGGCGAGTGACACGAAGCGGTAACGGCAACAAGAATGCGGGTGTGACACCTCTCCGGGTCTTCCGGGGGGTGTCCGTATTTCGGGGCGGGCCGGACAGCTTTGTGTGTCGGCCCTTGCACAAGGGGCCGAGGAGGGCCGGGTGACGACCTATGACGATCGAGCGAGCCTCACAGATCTGACCACCACAGCGGAGCAGGTGCGCAGGTCGGTGGAAGGTGTGATCGAGGGCAAGCCTGAGGTCGTACGGCTTTCGCTGACCGTATTGCTCGCGGAGGGACACCTCCTGATCGAAGACGTGCCCGGGGTCGGCAAGACGATGCTGGCCAAGGCGCTGGCGCGTTCCATCGACTGCTCGGTGCGGCGTATCCAGTTCACGCCCGACCTGCTGCCTTCGGACATCACCGGGGTGTCGATCTTCGATCAGCAGCGACGGGACTTCGAGTTCAAGCCGGGCGCGATCTTCGCCCAGATCGTGATCGGCGACGAGATCAACCGCGCGTCGCCCAAGACCCAGTCCGCGCTGCTGGAGTCGATGGAGGAACGCCAGGTCACGATCGACGGCCAGACCTACGAACTGCCCAACCCGTTCATGGTGGTGGCCACCCAGAACCCGGTGGAGATGGAAGGCACCTATCCGCTGCCCGAGGCGCAGCGCGACCGGTTCATGGCCAGGGTGTCGATCGGCTACCCCAGCCCGGAGGCCGAGCTCCAGATGCTGGACGTGCACGGCGGGGTCTCGCCGCTGGACGACCTGCAGCCGGTGGCGCACGCCCACGACATCGTGAAGCTGATCGACGCGGTGCGCACGGTCCATGTGGCCGATTCCGTACGCCGGTACGCGGTGGACCTGGTCGGGGCCACCCGTCAGCACCCGGATCTCAGACTGGGGGCATCGCCCCGCGCGACCCTGCACCTCCTGCGTGCGGCCAAGGCCTCGGCGGCCCTCAGCGGGCGTGAGTACGCCCTGCCGGACGACGTCCAGGCCCTCGCGGTGGCCGTGCTCGCGCACCGGCTGCTGCCCACGGCCCAGGCTCAACTCAACCGCCGCACGGCGGAGCAGGTCGTGCTGGAGATCCTGCAGCGCATCCCCGTGCCGACGTCCGGTGCCGTCCCGGCGGCGCCGCAGCACCAGCCCGGCCGCCCGGTCTACGGCCAGCAGCCCGGCGTACGGCGGCTGTGATGGCGGCCGGGGTTCCCGGTCCCGTGGACGACGGCGACAACAAGGGCAGCCTGCGCGCGGCTCTGAACGGTCTGACGACGCGGGGGCGGTCCTTCCTGGCCGCCGGTGTCGCCGCCGCGGTCTGCGCCTACGTACTGGGCCAGGGTGACCTGCTGCGGGTCGGGCTGCTGCTGGCGGTGCTGCCGCTGGTCTGCGTGACGGTGCTCTGCCGCACCCACTACCGGGTCGCGGGCAGCCGACGGCTGGCGCCGTCCCGGGTGCCCACGGGTTCGGAGGCCAGGGTCCACCTGCGGATGGACAATCTGTCCCGGCTGCCCACGGGCCTGCTGATGCTCCAGGACCAGGTGCCGTACGTGCTGGGCCCCCGGCCCCGGTTCGTACTCGACCGGGTGGAGGCGGACGGCAAGCGCGAGGTGTCCTACCGGGTCCGGTCCGATCTGCGCGGACGCTATCCGCTCGGTCCGCTGCAGCTGCGGCTCAGCGACCCGTTCGGGATGTGCGAGCTGACCCGTTCCTTCAGCGCGTACGACACCCTCGTCGTCATACCGCGCACGGAGGCCCTTCCGACGCTGCGGCTGGCGGGCGAGGCCTCCGGGTACGGCGAGGGCCGTCAGCGTTCACTGGCGCTGGCCGGTGAGGACGACATCATTCCCCGCGGCTACCGGCACGGGGACGATCTGCGGCGGGTCCACTGGCGCTCGACCGCGCGCTACGGCGAGCTGATGGTGCGCCGCGAGGAACAGCCGCAGCGGGCCAGGTGCACGGTCCTGCTGGACACCCGGCGGATCGCGTACCGGGGGTCCGGTCCGGACTCCGCCTTCGAGTGGGCGGTGTCGGCGGCGGCCTCCTCGCTGGTGCACATGCTGGAGCGCGGCTTCGCCGTACGCCTGCTGACGGACGACGGCAGTTCCGTGCCGGGCGAGGGCTCCGACGGATTCGCCGGGGCGACCCAGGGGTCCGCGGACTCGGCGGGTCTGATGATGGACACCCTCGCGGTCGTCGACCACTCCGACGGGGGTGGCCTGTCCCGCGCCTACGACGTGCTGCGCGGGGGCAACGAGGGACTTCTGCTGGCGTTCTTCGGCGATCTGGACGAGGAGCAGACGGCGGTGGCCGCCCGGATGCGGCAACGCAGCGGCGCCGCTGTCGCGTTCGTGCTGGACAGTGCGGAGTGGGTGCGCGGCGCGGACCTGGACGACGTGTCCCCCGCCCCGGCCGACGACCGCCTGCGGCTGCTGCGCGAGGCGGGCTGGACGGCGGTGGCGGTGCCGGCCGGGTCCGAGTTCTCCCGGCTGTGGCAGCAGGCGGGCCGGCAGGACTCCGCCCCGCATCCGGCAGCGGCCGGCGGATCGACAGGGTTCTCTGGGGGATGGTCATGAGCGGTCGGACGCGGCTGACGCTGTGCGCCTTTGTGGCGACGCTGATGGCGGCGGGGGCTCTGCTGCCGCTGGTGGAGACGGCGAAGTGGCTCGTCCAGGCCGCCTTCCTGCTGGGGATCCAGAGCGGTGTGGGCGCGCTCGCACGCCGGGTGCCGCTCGCACGGATTCTGACGGTCTCCGCGCAGTTGCTGGTCACGCTGATGCTGCTGACGATGGCGTTCGCCTCGGAGCAGGCGCTGTTCGGTCTGCTGCCCGGGCCCGAGGCCGTGCAGCGGCTGGCGGACCTGCTGACGGCGGGCGCCGATGATGTCGGCCGGTACGCCATTCCCGCTCCGGCGTCGGACGGCATCCGGCTGATGCTGATCGGCGGCGTGCTGCTGATCGGGCTCGCCGTGGACGCTCTCGCGGTGACCTTCCGTACCGCCGCGCCGGCCGGGCTGCCGCTGCTGGCGCTCTACTCGGTCGCGGCGGGGCTCAGCGACGGAGGAGCGGGCTGGCTCTGGTTCCTGCTCGCCGCGTGCGGCTATCTGCTCCTTCTGCTGGCGGAGGGCCGCGACCGGCTGGCCCAGTGGGGGCGGGTCTTCAGCGGTACGTCCAGCTCGTCGGGCGGTCTGGCGGCCGGGCTGGAAGGGCCTTCGGGCCCTCGGGCGCCGGTCCGCACGGGGCGTCGCATCGGTGCGGTGACACTGGGCATCGCCCTGGTGGTCCCCGCGGCGCTGCCCGCTCTGGACGGCGGGCTGCTGGGCGGCACGGGCGGCGGTACGGGCAAGGGCACCGGCGGGGGCACGATCTCCGCGGTCAACCCGCTGGTCTCGCTGCAGAACAACCTGAACCAGCCGGAGAACCGGCAGGTGATGTCGTACCGCACCAACTCGGGGAACCCCGAAGACTTCTATCTGCGCATCCAGGCCCTGGACCAGTTCAACGGGAGCGAGTGGCGGCCTTCGACCCGCCGTCTGAAGGATGTGCCGGACCGGTTGCCGCAGCCGGCCGGGCTGGGCTCCGACGTGACCGTGACGGAGATCCGGACGAACATCTCCGCTTCGGGCTCGTACCAGCAGACGTATCTGCCGCTCCCCTATCCGGCGAGCGAGGTGGACATCAGAGGCCGCTGGCGGTTCGAACCCGAGGGGCGCACCCTCGTCGGGGACGACGGCCAGACGACGCGCGGCGTCCGGTACGAGGTGAGCAGTCTGCTCGTGCAGCCGACGGCCGACCAGCTCGCCGGGGCACTCGCTCCGCGTTCGGACCTGGCGCGTGAGTACACCCGGGTTCCCGGCTCGCTGCCCGACGTGGTCCTGAAGACCGCCGAACGGGTGACGAAGGGGTCGGCCAACGACTACGAGCGGGCCGTCAAGCTCCAGGACTGGTTCGCGTCGGGGGGTGGCTTCCGCTACGACACGACGGTGACGTCGGGGACCGGCACGGCGGCGATCGAGAGGTTCCTCAAGGACAAGGAAGGCTTCTGCGTCCACTTCTCGTTCACGATGGCCGCGATGGCCAGGACGCTGGGCATTCCGGCCCGGGTCGCGGTGGGCTTCACGCCCGGCACGGTCCAGGCCGACGGTTCCGTATCGGTCGGGCTGCGTGACGCGCACGCCTGGCCGGAGCTGTATTTCGAGGGCGTGGGCTGGACCCGCTTCGAGCCGACGCCGTCCCGGGGCACCACCCCCTCGTACACCCGGCAGGACGTTTCCCCGGATGACACGAACGATCCGGCGCTGCCCTCCGCGGGTGCCTCCGCCGCGCCCACGGCCGCTCCGTCCGCCTCGGAATCGTGCCCGGCGCAGATGCGCCGTCAGGGTGAGTGCGGTGCGTCGGCGGCTCCCGGTGCGCTGGACTCCGCCGATCCGGGGACCCCTGCGGGAACCGTGGCGCTGGTGGTGCTGGGCGCTCTCCTGGTGCTCGTGATCCCGTTCCTGCCGATGGTCTGGCGTCTACGGGCCCGTGCACGGCGGCTGGGTTCCTCCGGGGGCCGTACGCCTGCGGATGCCACGGCCAGAGTCATGGCCGCGTGGCGGGAGCTCACGGACACGGCCTGGGACCACGGCATCGAACCCGACGAGTCGCAGACCCCGCGCAAGGCCGCTGCCCGCCTCGTACGGCTGGGGAAGCTCAACGGCACGGCCGCGGCCGCTGCCCACCGGGTGGCGGGCGCGGTGGAACAGGTGCTGTACGCGCCCGAGCCCCTGGCAGCAGCCGGTTCGGCCGAGGACGTCCTGGCCGTGCAGGCGGGGCTGCGGGCCTCGGCCGGGCGCCTGGGTCGGCTGCGCGCGACGGTCGCACCACGTTCGGCCGTTCGGGTGATCTGGGCGGTTTCGGAACGCCGCGCGGCCTTCCGCCGACGGTGGATGGACCGTCCGGTCCGCGAGGGCTGGGCCGCCCGTCTGCGCCGACCCTCCCGCCAGCAGGGCTGACCCCCGGGCGCCCGGGCGAGGACCGGCGGGCGCCCGGGGCCGAGAACCGGCTGCGCGGGTCCAGAACCGGCGGGAGCAGGGGGCCTGGGACCGGTCCCCGGCGGGGGCCGGGAGCCTGCGGGGGCCAGGGGCGGACCCGGATCCGGAGCCGGCCGGGGCCGGAGGCCAGACCGGGCGCCTGCGGGACCAGGACAGGGCCCGGGCGCCCGGGGCGGCGCATGGCAGCGCAGACGACGAGTGAGGGGCGGCCGCCGAGAAGCGGCGCCCCCCCCCACAAGATTGCAGCCGCCACGTTAGGGGGTTTACGGGGCGCGCAGGGGCGGGGCGGGCGCCCCCCGGCCCCACCGGGGGTTGGAGGGCCCGG
>NZ_JBHTRI010000054.1:0-26970 GCF_042796085.1 Streptomyces sp. NPDC056452 | reverse complement strand
AGCCTTTCAGCGCCGATGGTACTGCAGGGGGGACCCTGTGGGAGAGTAGGACGCCGCCGAACAATTATTCCGGGAAAGCCCCGTGCCCTTGTGGCGCGGGGCTTTTCTGCGTTCAGAACCCGTATCGCGACCCCTGAGGGGCCGCGATACTTCACGGGTACTGCACTACTAAAGTCGGCCGGCGGCCTTGAGCGCGAGGTAGGCGTCAGCCAGCGCCGGGGCGAGCGCATCCGGGGTGGCATCGACGACCACGACGCCATGACGACGGAGCTGATCCGCGGTCCTGCGGCGCTGAGCCTGAGTGCGGGTTCCGGCCGCCGCGTCGTACACCGCGTCCACTGTGCCCCTGGCGCGAGTCATCGCCTCGATATGGGGATCCGCGACGGCTGCCACCAGGACCGTGTGCCGCTGGGTGAGCTGCGGGAGCACCGGGAGCAGGCCTTCCTCGATGGGCGCGGAGTCCAGGCTCGTGAGCAGGACGATCAGGGAGCGCTGCGGTGCGCTCGCCAGCGCGGTGGTGCTGAGGCCACGGGCGTCCGTCTCCACGAGCTCGGGTTCCAGCGGGACCATGGCGTTGACGATCGCCGACAGGACGTCGCCCCCGGCGGCCCTGCCCAGGACCTGGGCGCGGATACGCCGGTCGTAGGCAAGGAGGTTCACGCGGTCGCCCGCACGTGTGGCCAGAGCCGTGAGGAGCAGCGTCGCGTCCATGGCCGCATCGAGACGGGGAACGTCGCCCACTCGTCCGGCCGACGTGCGACCGGTGTCGAGGACGATCAGGATGTGGCGGTCGCGCTCGGGGCGCCAGGTGCGGACGGCGACAGCGGACTGGCGTGCGGTGGCCCGCCAGTCGATGGACCGGGTGTCATCGCCCGGTACGTATGCACGCAGGCTGTCGAACTCGGTGCCCTGGCCCCGGGTGAGCACGCTGGTGCGGCCGTCGAGCTCGCGGAGTCTGGCGAGCCGTGAGGGCAGGTGCCGTCGGCTGGTGAAGGGAGGCAGGACCCGGACCGTCCACGGGACGTGGTGATTCCCTTGTCGGGCTGCCAGCCCCATGGGCCCGAAGGAGCGGACGGTGATGCGTTCTGCCCGGCGGTCGCCCCGTCGGGAAGGGCGGAGGAACGTCGTGAGGCGACGTCGCTCGCCGGCCGGGACGGTGAACGCGTGGCGGGACGAAGCCTGTTCGGCCTCGGTGCTCCAGGTGCTGGGGGGCCAGGCGTCGCGGAGATGCGCGCGAAGGCGGCGACGCGAGGGATTGGTTACGGTGAGTTGCACTTCTGCGCCGTCACCGAGTCGAACGGATGTATCACCGGATCGGGTGAACTGCAGCGTCCGCACTGGCGCGGCCAGGGCGTAGTCGCACAGAATTGCCAATGAGAGAGGGGCGTTGACCGCGAGCATGCCTGTCCAGCTCGGGGCAAGGATGCCTACGGGGAGTGACCCCAAGGCGGCCAGCAGTGCGGTTCGTCCGGTGAGGGCCATGGTCACCGCCTCATCGGGGGACGGGGACGTGGGCGAGGACAGCGGTGATGACGGAGTCGGCGGTGACTCCTTCCATTTCCGCTTCCGGTCGCAGCTGGATGCGATGACGGAGTGTGGGGAGTGCCAGGGCTTTCACATCGTCAGGGATGACGTAGTCCCGGCCGGTGAGCCAGGCCCAGGCGCGGGCTGTGGAGAGCAACGCGGTGGCTCCTCGGGGGGAGGCGCCGAGGGTGAGCGAGGGGGATTCACGAGTGGCACGGCAGATATCCACGACGTAGGCGGCGATCTCGGGGGAGACCGTGGTCTTGGCGACGGCGGAGCGGGCGGCTTCCAGATCTGCGGGGCCGGCCACGGGCCGTATGCCTGCGGCCTTGAGGTCGCGGGGGTTGAACCCGTCGGCATGACGCGTCAGGACGCTGATCTCGTCCTCACGTGAGGGCAGGGGCACGGTCAGCTTCAGGAGGAACCGGTCCAACTGGGCTTCGGGCAGCGGGTAGGTGCCCTCGTACTCGACGGGGTTCTGGGTGGCTGCGACGAGGAAGGGGTCGGGCAGCGCACGGGGGGTGCCGTCGACGGTGACCTGGCGTTCCTCCATGGCCTCCAGGAGGGAGGACTGGGTCTTGGGAGGAGTGCGGTTGATCTCGTCGGCGAGCAGGAGATTGGTGAACACCGGTCCGGGCTGGAAGGAGAACTCGGCGGTGCGGGCGTCGTAGACGAGTGAGCCCGTGACGTCACTCGGCATCAGGTCGGGCGTGAACTGGACGCGTTTGGTGTCCAGTTCGAGGGAGGCGGCAAGGGCGCGGACCAGCAGGGTCTTGGCGACTCCGGGGACGCCTTCGAGCAGCACATGGCCTCGGCAGAGCAGCGCGACCACGAGTCCGGTGACGGCGGGGTCCTGGCCGACCACGGCCTTGGCGATCTCGGAACGCAGAGCTTCCAGGGATGCGCGGGCGCTGTCGGACATCACGGGGGCCACAGGGGTCTCTGCGGGTACCGCAGGCCCGTTGGGCTCCGGGGTCGGGGCGCTCATGAAGTGCGTACCTCTCTTTCGAGGGCGTCGAGTTGGGCGGTCAGGAGTACAAGTGCGGCGTCGTCGGCCGGGACCGGTCCGAAGAGCAGGGCGCGGAGGTCGGTGTCCGTGGTGGTGAGACGCGCGGAAACGGCAGGCAGGAGGACCTCGGGGGACTCGGTGTCGCGGGAGGACACCCCGAGGAGTGGAGCGATGCGGTTGCGGGTGGCGGAGCGCAGTGCGTCGGAGGCCCGGTCGCGGGCGTTCGCCTTGCGGTAGAGGCGGGCCCTGCCCTCCGTGGACTCGGAGGCCCGGACGGCCACGGGTAGCCGCTCGGTGACCAGGGGGCCCAGGCGGCGTGCGCGCCAGATGGCCGTGAGGACGGCGGCGAGGGCGAGTTGGAGCGTCCCCCAGAGCCAGCCCGAGGGGATGAGGTCGATGAACCCGCTCTCGCCGGCCGACTCGTCCTCCCCGCCTTCGCTTCTGCCGTCAGTGCCGTCGTCCGTACCGCCTTCGGTGGCGGAGGGATCAGTGAGCGAGGGGAGGTACCAGACGAGATGCGGTCGGGAGCCGAGGAGTTGGAGAGCGAGGGAGGCGTTGCCCTCCTCGTCGAGACGGTCGTTGTGGAGGATGTCGGGGGCGCCGAGCAGGACGGTGTCGCCGGTTTCCCTGCCGGGGAGGACCAGGAGGGTGGGGAGTCCGTCGTCCGGGTAGCAGGCGGTGGCTCCGTCGGCGTCCGTCGTGTAGCGGATGCCGCCGGTGTCGGCTGTTCCGGCGGTGCGTGCGGCCGGGAGTTCACAGGTCGGCGGGCGCGGGGTCACCCGGCTTGCGGAAACCGCGCGCACGCCGGGGGCGAGTCGGGCAACGGACGGTGGGCCGGGGGCGACGAGGACGGTGCGGCCCGCGGTGTCACCGGTGGCTGTCCGGAGCCGGTACTGCTGGTACGTGGTCAGCAGGTTGGGGCCGGCGACGAGGAGGGTGGTGTCGGGTCCTGCCGAGCCGGTGGCCTCGTCGAGCGTGGTGACGACGCGGACGGAGACGCCACGGTCTTTGAGGAGTTCGGCGACGGCCCGGCTGCCGTACGGGTCCGCGGAGCGGGGATCGAGACGGCCGTGCTGGTCGCCGGAGCGGAGAGCGGCGAAGGTGATGCCCGCGACGACGAGAATGAGGAGGGCGAGGAGCAGGCCTCGGACCCGGAGCCAGATCTGGTGCGGCGTGCGGGACGCGGAGGTGGTGGCGATGGTCGTGGCCTCGGTCATCCGGCTGCCCCTGGGGACGTGGGGGCGGTCAGCAGGGGTTTGGTGTCCTCGAGGTCCTCGTCGAGGGCGGACAGGCTCAGGTACGCCGCCCGGTCGGCCGTGCGGCCCCCGTATGTGACGTCGTCGAAGACCCGTGCGGCGGTGCGGAGCCGGGTGGCATGGGCGGGCAGGAGCCGGCCGGCTTCGGCGGCTGCCTCGTCGGCGGTGCGGCCCGGGCGCGGGTCGAGCACGGCCCGGTCCTCCAGGGAGCGCACGACTGCCCGCATGCGTTCCTGGACGGCTTCGGTCCAGCGATGGGCCTCCGCGTGCGCCTCGGCTGCGGTGCGGTGCTCGGCCGCGCTGCGGGCGCTGCTGCCGAACAGGGCGTCCGAGGGGCGGGCCGTGCGCTGCGGTGTGCCGAGCCGCCACCAGAGGGCGGCTCCCAGCGCGATGACGACGAGGGCGATGACGACGAGCCCGAGCGGGCCGCCCGGCGCGGATCCGGTGGCACCGTCGAAGAGGTCGCCGACCCATTCCCAGAAGCGGTCGAGTCCGCGCTGGAGAAGGTTCGGATCGTGTTCGTGGTACATCGGGTCGGACAGTTCGTCCTGTGCCGCTTCGCGGGAGGGGACGCGTGGGATGTCCACGGGTATGTCCTCGCCAGCCCGTATGAACCGCTGTGCTGCTGTGGTGCCCCCCGCCCCCGTCACCGCATCAGCTCCTGGGGGTGTCGTAGCCGGGCACGCCCGCGGCCCGGGCGAGGTCGAGGTCGAGCGCTTCGCGGCGGATGCGCTGGTCGACGTAGAGCAGGGCGATCACCCCTGCGGTGAACGGGTAGGTGAGCGTCGAGATGATCACTTCACCGACGCCCGTGATGATGAGGAAGGGCCAGCCGAAATCGGTGGAGCTGCTGTTGAGGAACTCGCTCAGGCCGTCGCTGTCCACGGTCACGGCGATGATGCCGAACGGGATCACGATGATCAGGGCCACGACGATGACCAGCAGGTATGTGAGAGCGAGGATGCCGAAGGTCCGCCACCAGGTGCCCTTGACCAGCTTCGCGGAACGGCGCAGCGAGGTCAGGACGGACTGCCTCTCCAGCATCAGCGCCGGTGCGGCGAGTGCGAAGCGGACCATCAGCCACACGACGACGACGCAGGCGGCGATGAAGCCGACAAAGGCGAGTGCGATCCCGGCGCCGCCGCCCAGCAGCATGCCGGGAAGCAGTCCCACCGTCATCACGGCGGCGCTCATCAGGCTCATCAGCAGCGTCAGCCCGAGGAGCGGAAGGAGCCGGGGCCGGGCCTCGGTCCAGGCGTCGGAAAGTGTCGCCTTGCGGCCGAGTACGGAGCGGCTGATCACCACGGTGAGCACCGAGGTGATGAAGAGGGTGGCGATCATCGAGATGAGCGTGGCCGGGGCGTTGGTGAGCAGCGTCGACTGCGCCGAGTCGGCGGCCTGGCGGATGGCCTCGGCCCCGACGGCGTTCGGGTCGACCGACTTCGCTTCCGGCAGGAGGTAGCGCTGCACGAGGATGACGGCGATCTCGGAGATCACGGAGACGGTGAGGCTGATGCCCAGCACGGTGCGCCAGTGGGCGCGCATGGTGGACACGGCGCCGTCGAGGATCTCTCCGACGCCCAGGGGGCGGAGAGGGATCACTCCGGGCTTCGCCGCCATGGGCTGCCGGCCCCATCCGGGGCCCGGACCTTGCGGGGGCGTGCCGCCCCAGCCCGGGGCGGGCGGGGGTGCGCCCGGTCCGCTGCCGGGAGCGCTCGGTGGGGACCACTGCCCCGGAGGCGGCTGTGCAGGGGACCACTGTCCGCCGGGGCCGCTTCCGTCGACGGGCGAAGAAGGCCGGGGGATGCCCGTCTCCTGGCCGTCGGAGGGTGCAGATCCGGGCGAAGCCCAGCCCGGAGAGTCGTTCATTGTCGCTCCTTCACGGTCCTGACCGCTCATCGGGGCGGCAGGTTGGCAGCCATCGTGCCACGCGATGCTCCGGTGCGGGCGGGGCGCTGTATCTCCTTCTCGCCTTCGTGTGCGGGCGGCTCAGCGGGCAGACTGGGCAGATGGCTGATCAGGACGCGCAATCGCCGGTGGGCATCGAGCCTCCGGCCCTCTCCGTACTCCGTTGGGACGAGCCGCCGGAAGGTCCCGCGGTGGTGCTCCTCGACCAGACCCGGCTGCCCTCGGAGGAGGTCGAGCTGGTGTGCGCCGATGTGCCCGCACTGGTCCGGGCGATCCGGACGCTGGCGGTGCGTGGCGCGCCTCTGCTGGGCATTGCCGGTGGCTATGGCGTGGCTCTGGCCGCTGCACGCGGTGAGGACGTGGCCCAGGCCGCGGAGCTGCTGGAGGCGGCGCGGCCCACCGCGGTCAATCTCGGGTACGGGGCGCGGCGTGTGGCGCGGGTGCACGGGGCGGCTGTCGCGAACGGTGCCGGCGCCCAGGAGGCCGCCGGTGCTGCCTTGGCGGAGGCGCGGGCCCTGCACCGGCAGGACGCGGCGGCCAGCGGGCGCATGGCGCAGTACGGTCTGGAGCTGCTTGCGGAGCTCCTGCCGGACGGCGGGCATCGGCTGCTGACCCACTGCAACACGGGGGCGCTCGTTTCCGGGGGCGAGGGCACGGCCTTCGCGGTGGCTCTGGGGGCCCACCGGGCGGGTAGCCTGCGGCGGCTGTGGGTGGACGAGACCCGACCGCTGCTCCAGGGCGCCAGGCTGACGGCGTACGAAGCGGCACGCAACGGCATGCCGTACAGCTTGCTCACCGACAACGCGGCGGGTTCGCTGTTTGCCGCGGGGGAGGTGGATGCCGTACTCATCGGTGCGGACCGCATTGCCGCGGACGGCTCCGTGGCCAACAAGGTGGGGAGTTATCCGTTGGCAGTGCTTGCCAAGTACCACCATGTGCCGTTCATCGTGGTGGCGCCGACCACGACCGTTGATCTGGATACTGCGGACGGCACATCCATAGTCGTCGAGCAGCGTTCCGCGGTAGAAGTGACGGAGCTCACATCCCGGGGGATCGTATCGGCCGGGGGTGAGGGGGGCGGACAGTCGGTGGCACCCCCGGGAGCCCAGGCGTACAACCCCGCATTCGACATCACGCCGCCCGAACTGGTCACGGCGATCGTCACGGAGGAGGGCATCATTTCCCCGGTCACGGGGGTCGGACTGGCAGAGCTGTGTGCCAGGTCATCGCAGGTAACGATTAGCTAATGGGATGATGTCGTTTATGAAGGGACGCGTCCTTGTCGTCGACGACGACACCGCACTGGCCGAGATGCTCGGCATTGTGTTGCGGGGAGAAGGTTTCGAACCGTCGTTCGTAGCGGACGGCGACAAGGCACTGGCTGCATTTCGTGAGGCCAAGCCGGACCTGGTGCTGCTGGACCTCATGCTGCCCGGACGGGACGGCATCGAGGTCTGCCGGCTGATCAGGGCCGAGTCAGGTGTGCCGATCGTCATGCTCACTGCCAAGAGCGACACGGTCGATGTGGTGGTGGGCCTGGAATCCGGGGCCGACGACTACATCGTCAAGCCGTTCAAACCGAAGGAGTTGGTGGCCCGGATCAGGGCACGTCTGCGGAGGTCCGAAGAGCCCGCGCCGGAGCAGCTGGCGATCGGGGACCTGGTCATCGACGTGGCCGGTCACTCGGTGAAGCGGGAGGGGCAGTCGATCGCCCTCACCCCGCTGGAGTTCGACCTGCTGGTCGCGCTCGCCCGCAAGCCGTGGCAGGTATTCACCCGTGAGGTACTGCTCGAGCAGGTGTGGGGCTATCGCCACGCCGCCGACACCCGTCTGGTGAATGTGCATGTCCAGCGGCTGCGCTCCAAGGTCGAGAAGGACCCGGAGCGTCCGGAGATCGTGGTGACCGTCCGCGGTGTCGGTTACAAGGCCGGACCGAGCTGACATGACCCTGGGCAGCGCTGCTCCGAAACCCGGGGGGCCGGGAGTCCGTACGGAGCGGGCTGCCGGTCCGGCACGGAGGTCATCCCGGTACAGCCGGTTCCTGCAGGGCGGCCGGTTGTTTCAGGACCGGACGCCCGGCGGCCCCGTGCTGCGCCTTTTCATGCGGTGGATCCGGCGCCCGCTGCTGCCCGCCGTGCGGCTGTGGCGACGCAACCTGCAGTTGCGGGTCGTCGCAGGCACCCTGCTGATGTCGATCGCCGTGGTGCTGCTGCTGGGCTTCGTCGTGATCGGGCAGGTCCGCAACGGCCTGCTCGAAGCGAAGGGCAACGCCGCGCAGACGCAGGCGGCCGGCGGGTTCGCGGCCGCCCAGGCGAACGCGAACGCGCCGCTCGTCCCGGGTGGCCAGGGCGACGAGGGCGCCGACGGCATGACGGCCAATACCTCCTGGCGCACCGAGCTGGTCGATCAGCTTGCCAGCGGTGGCACGAACGCCTTCAACGTGGTGGCGCTCAGTGCCGACTCCGCGGCGCAGAGTGCGACCAGTCGCGCGCCGCGCGGCTCGGGCAGCGTGGAGGCGTCCAGCGTGCCGCAGAGTCTGCGCGAGGCCGTGGACAAGGGGCCGGGGGCGTTCCAGACGTACTCCCTGATCCGCTACTCGTACGGCAAGGATCCGCAGCCCGGACTTGTCGTGGGCAAGCGGCTCTACGACATCGACCACAATCCGTACGAGCTCTACTACCTCTTCCCGCTCACGCAGGAGGAGAAGTCGCTGACGCTGGTCACGACGACTCTGGCCACCGCGGGTCTGTTCGTGGTCGTGCTGCTGGGCGGCATCGCCTGGTTCGTCGTACGCCAGGTCGTCACCCCCGTGCGCATGGCGGCGGGGATCGCCGAGCGGCTTTCCGCCGGCAGGCTCCAGGAACGGATGAAGGTCACCGGCGAGGACGACATCGCCCGGCTCGGTGAGGCCTTCAACAAGATGGCGCAGAACCTGCAGCTGAAGATCCAGCAGTTGGAGGAGCTCTCCCGGATGCAGCGGCGTTTCGTCTCGGACGTGAGTCATGAGCTGCGGACCCCGCTGACCACGGTGCGGATGGCCGCCGACGTCATTCACGACGCGCGTGTCGACTTCGATCCGGTGACCGCGCGTTCCGCGGAGCTGCTGGGTGACCAGCTCGACCGTTTCGAGTCGCTCCTGTCCGACCTGCTGGAGATCAGCAGGTTCGACGCGGGTGCCGCGGCGCTGGAAGCCGAACCGATAGATCTGCGTGCGGTCGTACGGCGCGTGATCGGCGGTGCCGAGCCGCTGGCCGAGCGCAAGGGCAGCCGCATCAGGGTCATCGGTGACGAGCAGCCGGTGGTGGCCGAGGCCGATGCGCGTCGTGTCGAACGGGTTCTGCGCAACCTTGTCGTCAACGCCGTCGAGCACGGCGAGGGCCGGGACGTCGTGGTGCGCATGGGCGTTGCCCAGGGTGCCGTGGCCGTGGCCGTCCGGGACTACGGGGTGGGGCTCAAGCCGGGCGAGGCGACCCGGGTCTTCAACCGCTTCTGGCGGGCCGATCCGGCGCGTGCCCGCACGACCGGGGGCACCGGACTGGGCCTTTCGATCGCCGTCGAGGACGCGCGGCTGCACGGCGGCTGGCTGCAGGCGTGGGGCGAGCCCGGTGGCGGTTCGCAGTTCCGCCTCACCCTGCCCCGTACGGCGGACGAGCCGCTGCGCGGGTCGCCGATACCGCTGGAGCCCGAGGATTCGCGGCGCAACCGGGAGAACCGTGAACGGGCCGAGGCGGCCCCGCCGGCCGCCGACCACCGGCTGATGTCCGTACCGAACCAGACCGGGTCCACGGCGCGGTCACAGCTGCCCGTGCCGGCGCGCGCCCCCGTGGCGCCGCGTCCGGCTCACGTTTCGGTGCATCCTGCTGCCCTGCCGGGCAACGGCGCACGCGTCGTGTCGCGTCCGGCCGGGGGCGACCAGGAGACGCAGGATCCGGACCAGGAGGACACGACTCGTGGAAACTGACCGCCGCCGGGGTGGGCATGGACGTGCGGTGCGGGTTTCCGTGCTGCTGGGCTGCGGCATCGTGGTCCTGTCCGCGTGCGGAGCGATGCCGGTCACCGGTGACGTCAAGGCGGTCGATGCCTCGCAGCCGGGTGATTCCCAGGTGCAGGTGTACGCAGTGCCGCCGAGGGAGGGCGCAGCGCCCATCGAGGTCGTCGACGGCTTCCTGGAGTCGATGACGAGCGACGACCCCGATTTCAGGACGACCCGCAAGTACCTGACCGAGGAGGCGGCCCGCACCTGGAAGCCGAGCCACGGCACCACGGTGCTCGCCAAGGCGCCCAACCGGAACGGCCCCTCGCTCCACGACAAGGAGCGCAAGAGCGCGGAGACCGCCTACACCCTCACGGGCGAGCAGGTGGCATCCGTCGACGAGCAGAGTTCCTACCGGCCGCTCGCGCCCACGGACTACTCCCAGATGCTGCATCTGGTGCGCGAGAAGGGGGCGGACGGCAAGCAGGAGTGGCGCATCGACATCGTGCCGGACGGTCTGGTGCTCGGGCAGTCCGACTTCAAGAGGCTCTACCGGTCCGTGAACAAGTACTACTTCGCCGCCGGGCGGGCGGACAGCGACTCCGCGCTGGTCGCCGACCCTGTCTACGTACGGAACCGGACGGATCCGGTCACGCGGATGGACACGGCGACCCAGACCGTTCGGACGCTGCTCGAAGGGCCGTCCAACTGGTTGCGGCCGGTCGTCGATTCCCGCTTCCCGACCGGTACGGCGCTGAAGCGCGGGGTCACCTCGCTCGCGCCCGACGACCAGAACGTCCTGAAGGTGCCGCTCAACAAGAAGGCCGACAAGGTCGGCCAGGGTGCCTGCCGGATGATGGCCGCCCAGGTGCTCTTCACCTTGCGGGACCTGACGTCCGCGCGGGTCGGCCAGGTGGAGCTGCAGGGTGCGCGGGGCCCGCTGTGCTCGCTGGGTGCGGACGAGGCCGACGAGTTCGCCTCGGACGACGCCTCCGGTGCCTCCGACAGCCAGTACTTCGTGGACGACAAGGGGCATGTGCAGCGGATCCCCGGGGACAGCAAGGGCAGCGGCGACCCGGAACCGGTGGTCGGCCCGTTCGGCGCCGGGCAGGTGGCGATGAGCGCCGTCGGTGTGGCCCGGGACGAACAGCAGGCTGCCGCTGTCTCGGCCAATCAGCAGGATCTCTATGTGTCCTCCATCGTCGCGGAGAGCGAACCGGCCGAGCCCGTGGTGAGCAGCCGGGCCAAGAAGGCGCAGGACCGGCTGTCCGCGCCGAGCTGGGACGGCCGGGGCGATCTGTGGGTTGCCGACCGTGACCCGGCCGGCCCCAGGCTGCTGAGGCTGACGGACGGGGAAGGCGCGCCGCAGGAGGTCGAGGTGCCCGGCCTGGACGGCGGGAGGATCGAAGCGCTGCGGATGTCGGCCGACGGGGTGCGGATCGCACTCCGGGTGTTCAAGGACGGGCACACGACGCTGAAGATCGGGCGGGTCGAGCGGACCGGCTCCGGGGAGGCCGAGCAGGTCTCGGTGCAGGATCTGCGCCAGGCGGCGCCCCAGCTGGCCGATGTGACTGCCGTGTCCTGGTCGGGCCGCAGCCGCCTCGTGGTGGTCGGCAGGGAGGAGGGCGGTGTGCAGCAGGTCCGCTACGTGCAGGCGGACGGTTCGACGTCGGCCTCCGGTGTCCTGCCCGGTGTGAACCAGGTGACGGCGATCGCGGCCGCCGACGACGAGCAGCTGCCGCTGATGGCCGACACCGAGGTCGACGGGATAGTGAAGCTGTCGCCCGGCGACAACTGGCAGACGGTGCTCAAGGACGGATCCTCGCTGGTCTACCCGGGCTGACCATGCGGGCCCGCTGATTCCGCGGTCCGGGCGGAGCCCCGGCCGTGCGCGGTCCGAGTTGTCCACAGGAGTTGTCCACAGGCCTGGCCGGGTGTTCGTGCCCCGGGCAGAGTGGGCCCGTGCGGGGATGGTGGCGGGAGATCACCGGGTTGGTCCTGCCGGTGGCCTGCGGTGGCTGCGGCAGGCCACGCACGGAGCTGTGCGAGCCGTGTGCCGGGGCGCTGGCCGCGGCGCCCCGGCGTGTGCGACCTGATCCCGCGCCTGCGGGGCTCCCGGTGGTCCATGCCGCGGCGCCCTACGAGAACGCGGTACGCGCGATGCTGCTGGCCCACAAGGAGCGAGGGGCACTCGGGCTGGCAGGAGCACTCGGCGGGGCCCTGGCGGGCGCTGTGAGGGCCGGGACGGGCCGATCGGGAGATGTAGGGCCCCTGCTGCTGGTGCCCGTACCGTCGGCGCGGCGGGCCACGGCTGCGCGCGGCCACGATCCCGCGCGGCGGATCGCGTTGGCCGCCGCGGCGGATCTGCGGCGCGGGGGGACCGCGGCCAGGGTGCTCGCGGTGCTGCGGCAGCGCCGAGCGGTGGCGGACCAGGCGGGGCTCGGAGCCAGGGCGCGGCAGGTGAATCTGGCAGGTGCGCTGGAGGTCGCCGCCGGTGGGCGGCGACTGCTCGCGGGCGGCCGGGTGGTGCTCGTGGACGACCTGCTCACGACGGGGGCCTCGCTGGCCGAGGCGGCGCGCGCTGTGCGTGCGGCGGGCGGCCCCGGACACGGCGCGGCACCGGCCCTGCGGGCTGCGGTTGTCTCAGCTTCTCCGTCTGCTTTCGAAATAAACCGGAACTGACAGAAGAATTGCATCGTTGCAGGTAGTGAGTGGGGAAAGGGCCCTGATCGGAGGTACGCGCGAGTAGCGGGTGCCGACACGGTGGTGGGCAGGCTATGTTCGGTTGTGAGGAACGGTGAATGCCGCACCTCGACGAATGCACCACCAGGTTTCGGGCAGGTAACTCACCGGTAGGCCAGAAGCACGGAAGTTCGGTGGGGTGGAGACCTTGCCGACGGGGGAGGAGGAGGTGAAAGCCACCGAGTCCGAGGCTCCGGCGATCACCGGGGCCTGGTGCAAAAGGGAGATGCTCCGCCGCTGAAGCGGAGCGATCCGGGAACGGAGTTCTGCGTGGACATCGTCGTCAAGGGCCGCAAGACCGAGGTGCCCGAGCGGTTCCGCAAGCACGTGGCCGAGAAGCTGAAGCTGGACAAGATCCAGAAGTTCGACGGCAAGGTGATCAGTCTCGACGTCGAGGTGTCCAAGGAGCCGAATCCCCGTCAGGCCGACCGTGCGGCACGGGTGGAGATCACGCTCCGCTCGCGTGGGCCGGTCATCCGGGCGGAAGCTGCGGCAGGCGACCCGTACGCTGCGCTGGACCTGGCCACGGACAAGCTGGACGCGCGACTGCGCAAGGAGCACGACAAGCGCTACAGCCGGCGCGGCAACGGCCGCTTGTCCGCCGCCGAGGTGGGCGAGGTGGTGCCGGGCGCCGCATCGTTCAACGGGGACGGCGAGCTGATCCCCGAAGAGACGCCGTCGGCCGTGCCCACCACCAGGATCGGTTCGCTCGAGGTCCAGGGCGAAGGACCGCTCGTGGTGCGCGAGAAGACGCACGTCGCAGCACCGATGACGCTCGACCAGGCGCTCTACGAGATGGAGCTGGTCGGGCACGACTTCTACCTGTTCGTCGACTCCGAGACCAAGGAGCCCAGTGTCGTCTACCGACGGCACGCCTACGACTACGGTGTCATTCATCTGAGGACCGACCCGCTGGCCTCTGACGAAGCGGGCGGCGCGGGCGGTGCGCTCGGCGGCTGACGCCATCCCTTTCGTGGTGCCCCTGGAAGCGCTTGCGCGCCCCCGGGGGCACCCGCGTGCGACGACAGGATCACCGCACCGGCGCCCGGGCATGAAATCATGGCGTCCCAAGCCAATCGGTGTTCTGCGAAGTGCCGTTGGCGGACAGCCTGTGACCTCAGGCCGTGGCCTTCAGGGGGAGGAACGATGGCGGACACCTTCGGGCCCGTGCGTGATACGAACGCTGCCGACGACGCAGCCGGTGCGGATGCCGGTGCGGACGACGGCAGTTCCCGCAAGGAACCCATCCGGGTTCTTGTGGTCGACGACCATGCGCTGTTCCGCAGAGGTCTGGAGATCGTCCTCGCACAGGAGGAGGACATCCAGGTCGTGGGCGAGGCGGGTGACGGTGCGGAGGCGGTCGACAAGGCCGCGGACCTGCTGCCCGACATCGTGCTGATGGACGTACGGATGCCCAAGCGCGGCGGCATCGAGGCATGTACCTCCATCAAGGAGGTGGCACCCAGCGCAAAGATCATCATGCTGACGATCAGCGACGAGGAAGCCGACCTCTACGACGCGATCAAAGCGGGTGCCACCGGCTATCTCCTCAAGGAGATCTCCACCGACGAGGTGGCCACGGCCATTCGCGCGGTGGCGGACGGGCAGTCCCAGATCAGCCCGTCGATGGCATCCAAACTGCTCACCGAGTTCAAGTCGATGATTCAGCGCACCGACGAGCGCCGACTGGTACCGGCACCGCGGCTCACCGAGCGGGAGCTCGAAGTTCTCAAGCTCGTGGCGACGGGGATGAACAACCGCGATATCGCCAAGGAATTGTTCATTTCCGAGAACACCGTGAAGAACCACGTCCGCAACATTCTGGAGAAGCTCCAGTTGCACTCCCGGATGGAAGCCGTGGTCTATGCCATGCGGGAGAAGATCCTCGAGATCAGATAGCGGTCGGCGCCGGGCTCCCGCCCGCAGACCTCACGCGAGGGTGCGGGCGATTTCCGCCGTGAGCGGCTCCCGCAGTTCCGGGGCGTCGACCCGCTCGACCCGGACATCGGTGCAGCCGACCCAGGACGCGGCTTCGACGAGCGCCGCGGCCATCGCGGGCACGGTCTTCCCGCTCTCCAGCGACACCTGGCGGGCGACCAGCGTGGTGCCCTCACGTGCCGGGTCGACCCTGCCCTGCAGACTGCCGCCCGCCAGCAGGGGCATCGCGAAGTAGCCGTGGATCCTCTTGGGCCTGGGCACGTAGGCCTCCAGGCGATGGGTGAAGCCGAAGATCCGCTCGGTGCGGGCCCGCTCCCAGATCAGCGAGTCGAACGGTGACAGAAGCGTCGTACGGTGGCGTCCGCGAGGCTCGGAGGCGAGTGCCTCCGGGTCGGCCCAGGCCGGCTTGGCCCAGCCCCGCACGGACACCGGGACCAGCCCCGAGTCCGCCACCACGGCGTCGAACTGCTCGCCCTTGAGCCGGTGGTAGTCCGCGATGTCCGCGCGGGTGCCGACACCCAGCGAACGGCCCGCCAGGGCCACCAGCCGGCGCAGGCACTCGGCGTCGTCCAGGTCGTCGTGGAGCACGGCCTCCGGGATCGCGCGTTCGGCCAGGTCGTAGACGCGCTTCCAGCTGCGCCGCTCCGTGCACACCACCTCGCCGTACATCAGGGCCCGTTCGACGGCGACCTTCGATGCCGACCAGTCCCACCACTCCCCGCCGTTCTTCGCGCCGCCGAGCTCGGTGGCCGTCAGCGGTCCCTCGGCGCGCAACTGCTTGATCACCGTGTCGTACGCCCCGTCGGGCAGGTCGTGGTTCCAGTGGGGGCGGGCGCGGTAGGCGCGGCGTCGGAACGCGAAGTGCGGCCATTCCTCGACCGGCAGGATGCACGCGGCGTGCGACCAGTACTCGAAGGAGCGGCCACCCGACCAGTACGCGTCGTCGACCGTGCGCCGGCCGACGGCGCCGAGACGCGCATAGGGCACGAGCTCGTGCGAGCGGGCCAGGACCGAGATCGTGTCGAGCTGGACGGCCCCGAGGTGACGCAGCACCCCGGGTACTCCGCCCCGGCGGTCGGGAGCCCCCAGGAAGCCCTGGGCCCGCAGGGCGATCCGGCGCGCCTGGTCGGCGGAGAGTTCGAGGACGGGAGGCGGCACAGACGTCATGCATCGAACCCTAGAGGGCCGCACTGACATCCCGCCCGGGTCTTCGGGACTGCTCCCGCCGCGCAGGGGGGACCGGTTCAGGAACGGGCCGGCAGATACGGCTGGGTGCCGGGCAGCCCCAGATCTGCCGGGATCAGCGACCCGGTCCAGGTGTCGCGCCGTATCCCCTTGTTGACCAGCGCGGACCGCTGCTCGCCCTCCATGCGGAAGCCCGCACGGCGGGCGACCGCCCGGGACGGGTCGTTGCCGACCTCGGCGCGCCATTCGAGGCGGTCGGCGGCGAGGGCGGTGAACGCCCAGTGGGCACCGCCGAGCACCGCTTCCGTCGTGAGGCCGAGACCGCGGTGCTCCCGGGCCGTCCAGTAGCCCACCTCGTACGTTCCCGGGTGGCTCAGCCGGGTGAGGCCGAGGGCGCCGACGAGCGGGCCGTCGTCCCGCAGCACCACGGCGAAGTTGTACGCCGAGTCCTCCTGCCAGCCGGCCGGGGACAGTTTTCCGGTGAAGAGCTCCGCGTCGGCGCGGGTGTACGGGGAAGGAACGACCGTCCACCGCTGGATGTCCGGATCCTGGCAGGCGGTGTACGCCCTGTCGGCGTCCTCGGGCCCGAAGGGGCGCAGGACCAGGCGTTCCGTGGTGAGGGTGATCGGTTCCATGCGGGGATTGTGGTGTTCCGGAGCCCGGGAAGCGAGCACTTTTGGGGCTTCCCGGCACCTTCCGCACCCCTGGGCCGTTGTCCTGGAAGGGTGCGGCGGGGGCAACGCTGTGGCAGCCCTCCCGGCGCGGCGGGGTCCTCGCTTACGATGGCCGTTGCGGTGGGGCCGACCTGCCGTGCCCGCGCCAGAGTCCATTACACGACCCAGTGCCAGGCCCGACCGGCAAGGAGACCAGCCTCAGTGTCCGTCTTCAACAAGCTCATGCGTGCAGGCGAAGGCAAGATCCTGCGCAAACTGCACCGCATCGCGGACCAGGTCAGCTCCATCGAAGAGGACTTCGTCAACCTCTCCGACGCCGAGCTGCGGGCGCTCACCGACGAGTACAAGGAACGGTACGCGGACGGCGAGAGCCTGGACGACCTGCTTCCCGAAGCATTCGCGACCGTCCGTGAGGCCGCGAAGCGCGTCCTCGGACAGCGCCACTACGACGTTCAGATGATGGGCGGAGCCGCCCTGCACCTCGGCTACGTGGCCGAGATGAAGACCGGTGAGGGCAAGACCCTCGTCGGCACCCTGCCCGCTTATCTCAACGCGCTCTCCGGCAAGGGAGTGCACCTGATCACGGTCAACGACTACCTGGCCGAGCGTGACTCCGAGATGATGGGCCGGGTCCACAAGTTCCTCGGTCTCGATGTCGGCTGCATCATCGCCAACATGACCCCGGCGCAGCGCCGTGAGCAGTACGCCTGCGACATCACGTACGGCACGAACAACGAGTTCGGCTTCGACTACCTCCGCGACAACATGGCGTGGTCCCAGGACGAGCTCGTCCAGCGCGGCCACAACTTCGCGATCGTGGACGAGGTCGACTCGATCCTCGTCGACGAGGCCCGTACGCCGCTGATCATCTCCGGCCCGGCCGACCAGGCCACCAAGTGGTACGGGGACTTCGCCAAGCTGGTCACGCGTCTCACCAGGGGTGAGGCGGGCAACCCGCTGAAGGGCATCGAGGAGACCGGCGACTACGAGGTCGACGAGAAGAAGCGGACCGTGGCCATCCACGAGCCCGGTGTCTCGAAGGTCGAGGACTGGCTCGGGATCGACAACCTCTACGAGTCGGTGAACACGCCGCTCGTCGGGTACCTCAACAACGCCATCAAGGCCAAGGAACTCTTCAAGAAGGACAAGGACTACGTCGTCATCGACGGCGAAGTCATGATCGTCGACGAGCACACCGGCCGTATCCTCGCCGGCCGCCGTTACAACGAGGGCATGCACCAGGCCATCGAGGCGAAGGAAGGGGTGGACATCAAGGACGAGAACCAGACCCTCGCCACGATCACCCTGCAGAACTTCTTCCGCCTCTACGGCAAGCTCTCGGGCATGACCGGTACGGCGATGACCGAGGCCGCCGAGTTCCACCAGATCTACAAGCTGGGCGTCGTGCCGATCCCGACGAACCGCCCGATGGTCCGTGCCGACCAGTCGGACCTGATCTACCGCACCGAGGTCGCGAAGTTCGCGGCGGTCGTCGACGACATCGCCGAGAAGCACGAGAAGGGGCAGCCGATCCTGGTCGGCACCACCTCGGTCGAGAAGTCCGAGTACCTCTCGCAGCAGCTCTCCAAGCGGGGTGTCCAGCACGAGGTGCTGAACGCCAAGCAGCACGACAGGGAAGCGCCGATCATCGCCCAGGCGGGCCGTAAGGGTGCCGTCACCGTCGCCACGAACATGGCCGGACGAGGCACCGACATCAAGCTCGGCGGCAACCCCGACGATCTCGCGGAGGCGGAGCTGCGCCAGCGTGGCCTCGACCCCGTCGAGCACGTCGAGGAGTGGGCCGCGGCGCTGCCCGCCGCGCTGGAGAAGGCCGAGCAGGCCGTCAAGGCCGAGCACGACGAGGTCAAGGACCTCGGCGGGCTCTACGTCCTGGGCACCGAGCGGCACGAGTCGCGGCGCATCGACAACCAGCTGCGCGGTCGCTCCGGCCGTCAGGGCGACCCGGGCGAGTCCCGGTTCTACCTCTCGCTGGGCGACGACCTGATGCGGCTGTTCAAGGCGCAGATGGTCGAGCGCGTCATGTCGATGGCGAACGTTCCCGACGACGTACCGATCGAGAACAAGATGGTGACCCGCGCGATCGCCTCCGCGCAGTCGCAGGTCGAGCAGCAGAACTTCGAGACGCGTAAGAACGTCCTGAAGTACGACGAGGTGCTCAACCGGCAGCGCGAGGTCATCTACGGCGAGCGTCGTCGTGTCCTGGAGGGTGAGGATCTGCAGGACCAGATCCGTCACTTCATGGACGACACGATCGACGACTACATCCGGCAGGAGACCGCCGAGGGCTTCGCCGAGGAGTGGGACCTGGACCGGCTGTGGGGTGCCTTCAAGCAGCTCTACCCGGTGAAGGTCACGGTCGCCGAGCTCGAGGACGCCGCGGGCGACCTGGCCGGGGTCACGGCCGACTTCATCGCCGAGTCGGTCAAGGACGACATCCACGAGCAGTACGAGGAGCGCGAGAAGTCGCTCGGCTCGGACATCATGCGCGAGCTGGAGCGGCGCGTGGTCCTGTCCGTCCTGGACCGCAAGTGGCGTGAGCACCTCTACGAGATGGACTATCTCCAGGAGGGCATCGGCCTGCGTGCCATGGCGCAGAAGGACCCGCTGGTCGAGTACCAGCGCGAGGGCTTCGACATGTTCAACGCCATGATGGAGGGCATCAAGGAGGAGTCCGTCGGCTACCTGTTCAACCTGGAGGTTCAGGTCGAGCAGCAGGTCGAGGAGGTTCCGGTGCAGGACGCGGCGGAGCGGACCTCGCTCTCGAAGCAGGACGCACCTGTGGCGGCCGCCGCGCGTCCGGAGATCCGGGCCAAGGGCCTGGACGCCCCGCAGCGTCCGGACCGGCTGCACTTCTCCGCTCCCACTGTGGACGGGGAGGGCGGCATCGTCGAGGGCGACTTCTCCAACGGGGACAGCGATCGCTCCGAGGGTGACGGGATGACGCGTGCGGAGCGCCGCAAGGCGCAGAAGAGCGGTGGCGGCGGCGGCCGTCGCCGCAAGAAGTAGCGCTCATCGTTGAAGGGCCTGGGCCGGACACCACGTGGTGTCCGGCCCAGGCCGTTTCTGCGGGCCGGTGGAGGCCTTGTGGCCCCATGCCTGTGAGCTGGCCCGTGCAGGCCTGCGCCAGGCCCGTGCAGGCCTGCACGGGCATTCAGGCCCCCTGCGGTCCGGGGACGCTGGGTTGCGGGAGCCCTGCGGCGCGGTTGTTGTGTCCTCAATCGCCGGACGGGCTTGTTTTGGTCCTGCCCGGTCCTTGGGTGGGGACGGGCTTGTTTTGGTCCTGCCCGGTCCTTGGGTGGGGACGGGCTTGATTTGGCCCTGCCCGGTCCTTGGGCGCGGGTGAGGGCTATCCGACGGCCGTGAGGCGTTCGCCCCCGAGGTCCACCGCGGCGCAGCGCCAGCGGAGGTCGGGGCCCTGTTCCAGGCGGAAGGCCATGGCGCGGACCTGTTCTCCGGTGGCGATGCTGGCGAAGGCCTCGACCACCCCCGTGGCCGGCTGGGTGCCGTGGCAGGTGCGTACGACGGGGCGCCTGCTCCCCGCGCCGAGCGGGGCGCCCGGAGCGAGTTCGGCCAGCTGGTCGTAGGCCTCGCCGATCGTGTGGCCGAGCATCCAGTGCACCGGGCGCTGGCCGCTGAGGACGGCGAGCAGGCGTTCGGCGAACCACTGGTGCGGGCGCAGCGGCTGCCGGGGACGGTGGGGTGCTCGCTGCGGCGGTACGGTGCCCGGCCTGGACCGGTCGCGTCGTCCGGCGGGCCTGGTCTTGTCCGTGCTCATGGATTTAGCCCCCGTGCTGTCCGGAGCCCGGTCGCATACCGAGCGATACCGGGCGGTAACTTCTGTTGGGGACCTTCTACGGGGACCGGCCCCCGGCCCGCAACCCGCTCCCGGGCCGGGACGGGCCGCCGGAGAGATCACCTATCCGTGTGGCGGGCCCCGCGCCGCAAGGGGACCGGCGGGGGTGACGGCCGTTGCGGGGTGGACAGGAGGGGGCAGCTCGCGAACCCCGATGGGGGACCTCGCACGTATCCTGAGGACGTCGTCGACTACGAAAGCGGTCAGCCATGCGTGTGTACGTCCCTCTGACCCTCTCCGGCCTCGCAGCGGCACACGGGGCGGGCGAGGTCGGTCCCGGGCCGCTGACCGCCTATGCGGTGACTCCCGGGCTGCGCGAGTGGTACGTCTCCGACGACATCGAGGAGCTGGAGTACGCGGCGCTCAACCGGGCCGCCTCCGCCTCCCTGCGGCTGATCGCCGGGAAGCCCGACGAGCCCCGGCGCCGGGTGGTCGTCGCGCTCGACGTGGCGGACGGGGCCGCGGTCGCCGATCCGGATCACATCCTGGACGCGGCGTCGCTCGGAGAGGTGCGGATCGCGGAGCCCGTGGCCCTGTCGAAGGCCGCCGCCGTGCATGTGGACGCCGATGACGCCGAGAAGGACGTCGCGGCGGCAGCGGCCGCCCTGGGGGCCGCGGACCTCGGTGACGACGACGCGCAGTTCACGGTGGACGGTGCGGAGGACCACGAGCTGCTGTGGTTCGGGATCCAGGAGATCCCCGGCCTGATCGGCTGAGTGTCGTACCCGGCGAGTATTTTTCTTTCCATGGCGACTCCGGGTAAGCAACACACTCATCTGGTCTGGGACTGGAACGGCACACTGCTCGACGACATCCACGCGGTCATCGGGGCGACGAATGCCGCCTTCGCGGAGATCGACCTGGCGCCGATCACGCTGGAGCAGTACCGCGAGATGTACTGCGTGCCGATACCCAAGTTCTACGAGCGTCTGCTCGGCCGGCTGCCCACCGAGGCCGAGTGGGACCGCATGGACGGCATCTTCCACCGCCACTACGCCGAGCAGCGCGTCGCCTGCGCGCTCACCGAGGGCGTCGAGGAGCTGCTGGCGCAGTGGCGGCGGGCGGGCCACAGCCAGTCGCTGCTCAGCATGTACGGCCACGAGCAGCTGGTGCCGGTGGTGCGGGGGTACGGCATCGAGAGCCACTTCGTGCGCGTCGACGGCCGCACCGGGCCCTCCGGCGGAAGCAAGGCCCAGCACATGGAGCGGCACTTCGTGGCCCTGGAGGAGATCGCCCGGATATCGCCCGAGCGCGCGGTGGTCATCGGGGACGCGGTGGACGATGCCGTGGCCGCGGCCCATGTGGGGGCGCGTGCGGTGCTCTACACCGGTGGTTCGCACAGCCGTAGCAGCCTGGAGGCGGCGGGGGTGCCGGTGGTGGACACCCTGGCGGAGGCTGTCGCACTGGCCGAACTGATGGCGGTCTGAGCGGGGCGTCGGCGGGCCTGAGAGGCCGGTGGGGTCCGCCGGATCCGGTGGACGGGGCATGCCGCGTCGGCCGGTACGTACCGGAACGCCCCGGCGCGATGTCCAGAGTGTCAAAGTTCGGGTTCGTATTTTGTACATATGCGGCTCATGACGGTTGTGGGTGCCGGGGGGATAGCCTGGTGCCGTGATCAGCGCGATACGCCTCGGGGGCAGCGAAGCCCCCGGCCTACGCCCGGAGTGCTACAGCACCCGGGCGATCCGCGATCTCCGAACCCCGGGCCGACTGCCAAAAATGGCCAATATGGTCCCGGGTATCTCCCATGGCGGCATAGCGTCGACCGAGACCGGAAACCCCGTGTCGTGGCGGTACGTCGTCTTTTCTCACCTACGTCACGCAACGGCGCGCGACAGGAGCCAGAGGACATGCAGACCAAGCTGGACGAAGCCAAGGCCGAGCTGCTCGCACGGGCGGCCCGGGTAGCTGACAACAGTCCGGGCGGTGGTGTCGGCGGCCCGGTGGGTACCCCCCGGGTGCGCCTTGCCGAGGCCGGCAGCGGGGCCGATCAGAGTGAGCGGCCGGGCCAGGACATGCTGCTCGCCTACCTCCAGCGCTACTACCTGCACACCGCTCCGGAGGACGTCACCGGCCGCGACCCGGTCGATCTCTTCGGGGCTGCCTCTTCCCACTACCGCCTCGCGGAGAACCGCCCGCAGGGCACCGCGAACGTCCGGGTGCACACCCCGACGGTCGAGGAGAACGGCTGGACGTCCAGCCACTCCGTCGTCGAGGTCGTCACCGACGACATGCCGTTCCTGGTGGACTCGGTCACCAACGAGCTGTCCCGGCAGAGCCGGGGCATCCACCTGGTGATCCATCCGCAGGTCGTCGTCCGCCGCGATGTCACGGGCAAGCTCATCGAGGTCCTCGCCGACGACAGGCACCGGGCCACCGGCGTGAAGAGGGGCAAGGGCCGCAAGGAGGCCAAGGCCGAACTGCCGCACGACGCGCTCGTCGAGTCGTGGATCCACGTCGAGATCGACCGGGAGACCGACCGCGCCGACCTGAAGCAGATCACCGCCGATCTGCTCCGCGTCCTGTCCGATGTGCGGGAGACCGTCGAGGACTGGGAGAAGATGCGCGATGCCGCCCTGCGGATCGCCGACGAGCTCCCCGCCGAGCCCCTCGACGAACTCGGTGACGAAGAGGTCGAGGAGGCCCGCGAGCTGCTGCGCTGGCTCGCCGCCGACCACTTCACCTTCCTGGGCTACCGCGAGTACGAGCTCAGGGACAGCGACGCGCTGACCGTCGTCGCCGGCACCGGACTCGGCATCCTGCGCTCCGACCCGCAGCACAGCGAGGACGAGGCGCACCCGGTGAGCCCCTCCTTCGACCGGCTGCCCGCCGACGCCCGCGCCAAGGCCCGTGAGCACAAGCTGCTGGTCCTGACGAAGGCCAACAGCCGCGCGACGGTCCACCGTCCCAGCTACCTCGACTACGTCGGGGTGAAGAAGTTCGACGCCGACGGCAACGTCATCGGTGAGCGTCGCTTCCTCGGGCTGTTCTCGTCCGCCGCGTACACCGAGTCCGTACGCCGGGTGCCGGTCGTGCGCCGCAAGGTCGCCGAGGTGCTCGAGGGCGCGGGCTTCACGCCCCACAGCCACGACGGCCGCGACCTGCTGCAGATCCTGGAGACGTACCCGCGCGACGAGCTCTTCCAGACGCCCGTCGACCAGCTGCGCTCCATCGTCACCTCCGTGCTCTACCTCCAGGAGCGCCGCAGGCTGCGGCTGTACCTGCGCCAGGACGAGTACGGGCGCTACTACTCCGCGCTCGTCTACCTGCCGCGCGACCGCTACACCACCGGTGTGCGGCTCCGGCTGATCGACATCCTCAAGGAGGAACTGGGCGGCACCAACGTCGACTTCACCGCCTGGAACACGGAGTCGATCCTCTCCCGGCTGCACTTCGTCATCCGGGTCCCGCCGGGCACCGAGCTGCAGCACCTCACCGACGCGGACGCCGACCGCATCGAGGCCCGTCTCGTCGAGGCCGCCCGCTCCTGGGCCGACGGCTTCCAGGAAGCACTGAACGCCGAGTGCGGCGAGGAGCGCGCCGCCGAGCTGCTGCGCCGCTACGGGCACTCCTTCCCCGAGGGCTACAAGGCCGACCACTCGCCGCGCGCCGCCGTGGCCGACCTGGTCCACCTCGAAGCGCTCAAGAGCGAGCACAAGGACTTCGCGCTCAGCCTGTACGAGCCGGTCGGTGTCGGCCCCGGCGAGCGCCGCTTCAAGATCTACCGCACCGGCGAGCAGGTCTCCCTCTCCGCCGTGCTCCCCGCGCTCCAGCGGCTCGGCGTCGAGGTCGTCGACGAACGTCCGTACGAGCTGCGCTGTGCGGACCGTACGCACGCCTGGGTCTACGACTTCGGCCTGCGCATGCCCAAGGCCGCGGGCAACGGCGGCTACCTCGCCGACGACGCGCGCGAGCGTTTCCAGGAGGCCTTCGCCGCCGTCTGGACCGGCAAGGCGGAGAACGACGGCTTCAACTCCCTCGTGCTGGGCGCCGGGCTCGACTGGCGTCAGGCGATGGTGCTGCGTGCCTACGCGAAGTACCTGCGCCAGGCGGGTTCGACCTTCAGCCAGGACTACATGGAGGACACCCTCCACAACAACGTCCACACCACCCGGCTGCTGATCTCCCTCTTCGAGGCCCGGATGTCGCCGACCCGCCAGAAGGCCGGCACGGAGCTGATCGACGGCCTGCTGGAGGAGCTGGACGGGGCCCTGGACCAGGTCGCCTCGCTCGACGAGGACCGGATCCTGCGCTCCTTCCTCACCGTCATCAAGGCCACGCTGCGGACCAACTTCTTCCAGCTGGCCGACGACCACGAGCCGCACGACTACATCTCGATGAAGTTCGACCCGCAGGCCATCCCGGACCTCCCCGCGCCCCGCCCGGCGTTCGAGATCTGGGTGTACTCGCCTCGTGTCGAGGGTGTCCACCTGCGCTTCGGCAAGGTCGCCCGCGGTGGTCTGCGTTGGTCGGACCGGCGGGAGGACTTCCGTACGGAGATCCTCGGCCTGGTCAAGGCGCAGATGGTCAAGAACACCGTGATCGTGCCGGTCGGGGCCAAGGGCGGCTTCGTCGCCAAGCAGCTCCCGGACCCGTCCGTCGACCGGGACGCCTGGATGGCGGAGGGCATCGCCTCCTACAAGACGTTCATCTCGGCGCTGCTCGACATCACCGACAACATGGTGATGGGCGAGGTCGTGGCGCCCGCCGATGTCGTGCGCCACGACGAGGACGACACCTACCTCGTCGTCGCCGCCGACAAGGGAACGGCGAAGTTCTCCGACATCGCCAACGACGTCGCCGTCGCGTACGGCTTCTGGCTCGGCGACGCCTTCGCCTCCGGCGGCTCCGCCGGCTACGACCACAAGGGCATGGGCATCACGGCCCGCGGTGCCTGGGAGTCCGTCGAGCGGCACTTCCGCGAGCTGGGCCACGACACCCAGACCGAGGACTTCACCGTCGTCGGCGTCGGCGACATGTCCGGTGACGTGTTCGGCAACGGCATGCTGCTCTCCGAGCACATCCGGCTGGTCGCCGCCTTCGACCACCGGCACATCATCATCGACCCGAATCCGGACGCCGCCACCTCGTACGCCGAGCGGCGCAGGCTCTTCGACCTGCCGCGCAGCTCCTGGGCCGACTACAACAAGGACCTGCTGTCCGCGGGCGGCGGGATCCACCCGCGTACCGCGAAGTCGATCCCGATCAACGCGCACATCCGTGAGGCCCTCGGCATCGAGTCGAAGGTCGCCAAGATGACGCCCGCCGAGCTGATGCAGAACATCCTCAAGGCGTCGGTCGACCTCGTGTGGAACGGCGGCATCGGTACGTACATCAAGTCGTCCGCCGAGTCGAACGCCGATGTCGGCGACAAGGCCAACGACGCGATCCGGGTCAACGGCGAGGACCTGCGTGCCCAGGTCGTCGGCGAGGGCGGCAACCTCGGGGCCACTCAGCTCGGCCGCATCGAGTTCGCCCGGGCCGGCGGCCGGATCAACACCGACGCGATCGACAACAGTGCCGGTGTGGACACCTCCGACCACGAGGTGAACATCAAGATCCTGCTCAACGGCCTGGTCCGGGACGGCGACATGACCGTCAAGCAGCGCAACAAGCTGCTCGCCGAGATGACCGACGAGGTCGGCCGGCTGGTCCTGCGCAACAACTACGCGCAGAACATCGCCCTCTCCAACGCCTGTGCCCAGGCGCCGTCACTGCTCCACGCCCAGCAGCGCTTCATGCGCAAGCTCGGACGCGACGGGCACCTGGACCGGGCGCTGGAGTTCCTGCCGAACGACCGGCAGATCCGCGAACTGCTCAACCACGGCAAGGGCCTGAGCCAGCCCGAGCTCGCCGTGCTGATCGCGTACACCAAGATCACGGCGGCCGACGAGCTGATCTCGACCAGCCTGCCGGACGACGCGCATCTGCAGAAACTGGTGCACGCCTACTTCCCCGAGCAGCTGAGCGAACGCTTCCCGGAGGCCGTCGACGGGCACGCGCTGCGCCGCGAGATCATCACGACGGTGCTGGTCAACGACACCGTGAACACCGCGGGTTCGACGTTCCTGCACCGGCTGCGGGAGGAGACGGGGGCGTCCCTGGAGGAGATCGTGCGGGCGCAGTTCGCGGCCCGTGAGATCTTCGGCCTCTCCCAGGTGTGGGACGCCGTCGAGGCGCTCGACAACCAGGTGGCCGCCGATGTGCAGACCCGGATCCGCCTGCACTCCCGCCGGCTCGTCGAGCGTGGTGCGCGCTGGCTGCTCGGCAACCGGCCGCAGCCGGTCGAGATCGCGCAGACCGTCGAGTTCTTCCGCGACGGGGTCGGGCAGGTCTGGAACGAGCTGCCCAAGCTGCTCAGGGGCGCGGACCTCGAGTGGTACCAGTCGATCCTCGACGAACTCACCTCGGTGGGCGTCCCCGAGGAGCTGGCGGTGCGGGTGGCCGGGTTCTCCTCGGCCTTCCCGGCGCTGGACATCGTGGCGATCGCTGACCGTACGGGCAAGGACGCGCTGTCGGTGGCCGAGGTCTACTACGACCTCGCCGACCGGCTGGGCATCACTCAGCTGATGGACCGGATCATCGAACTGCCGCGCGCCGACCGGTGGCAGTCCATGGCCCGTGCCTCCATCCGCGAGGACCTGTACGCGGCGCACGCCGCGCTGACGTCGGACGTGCTGTCCGTCGGCAACGGGACGTCGACGCCCGAGCAGCGGTTCGAGGACTGGGAGGAGAAGAACGCGGCGATCCTGACGCGGTCGCGCTCCACCCTGGAGGAGATCCAGGGCTCGGACTCCTTCGACCTGGCGAACCTGTCGGTGGCCATGCGGACGATGAGGACGCTGCTGCGTACGCACGCGTGAGGGAGGGCGGCCGCAGGCCGCCAC
>NZ_JBHTRI010000053.1:0-30938 GCF_042796085.1 Streptomyces sp. NPDC056452 | reverse complement strand
CTGTTGCGGCCGGGCCCCGTTCCATTCCGTTCGCGGCTACGGGAAGGAGACCACCTGTGACGGGACGGTGGTGTCACCGGAGGTGGGGGATCCGGTGTCGTTGATGACGTGTTCGTACTGCCCCTTGCCGCCCAGGGACACCACGAGCAGGTCGTGGAACTTCACACCGGGCTTCACCGGTGCCTGGAACCCGTGGTGCTGCTGAATGGTCGGGTCGACGTTGTAGTAGCAGTAACTGCCCATGCCCCAGCCCTCATGGGTGGTCACCGAGTCGTCGACCTTGTAGGCGGCGTACCCCTTGGTGTCGCCGTTCTGGATGGCGGCCTGGTTGGGTGCGTCGTACGCCTTCTCGTTCTGGAAGAAGATCGTCTTGCCGTTCTCGCCGGACCACTGCACGTCGTACTTGTTGAAGTGCTCGACGAACAGCCCGGTCGCCAGGACGTCGTCGCCCTTCACATGGACGCCGTAGTCCGCCCGGTTGGTGTCCCAGCCGACGCCCTCGCCGTGGTCGGCGCGCCACACCCAGGTGTGGTCGATGATCGTGTCGTCACTGTTGACGACGATGCTGGTGGTCGCCTTGCCGGGGCCGGCGCCACCGATGCGCACGAACACGTCCTGGAGAGACGTGGGGTTGGCCGAGTGGTCGGCGGAGGCGCCCTCGGGGCCGACCTCGACGAGCGTCTCGGAGTTGACCGGACCCGCGTCGATCAGCAGACCGGCCAGCTTCACACCGTCGACGTCGCCGACCTTGATCGCGGTCACCCCGTTGTCCGGGATGATCGTGGCGAGCCCCAGGCCGAGGGCCACGGTGTCCGCCCGGTTGATGTCGATCGTCCGGTCGACGTGGTAGACACCCGGCGTGAACAGCAAGTGCAGCCCCTGCTCCACGGCCGCGTTGATGGTCTCGGCGGTCGCTCCGGGCTTGACCACGTAGAACTGGCTCAGCGGGATGGACTCGCCCTGCGGGGTGCCGTTGCCCCAGGTGGTGCCGCGTGCGTTGGTGCGCTTCGCGGGGACGAAGACCTTGTAGTCGGCGCCGTCCAGGTAGAGGAACGGCTTCTCGCGGGAGACCGGAGTGGTCTCGAGCGTGGTGTACGGGGGTTCGGGGAAGCTCTGGGCGGGTGCGCCCTCGACTCCGGAGAACGTCATGTTCCAGACGCCGTTGCCCCAGCTGCCGATGGAGCTGTCGCGGGTGTACCACTGCTGCTGCGAGTAGGGGCCGACCTGGCCGTCGATCTTGCTGTCGGCGATGTAGCCGCCGCTGGCCCACCCGTATCCGTCGGGCGCGAGGTTGAGCCCGCCCTTGACGTGCATGCGGCGGAAGGGGGCGGCCTGGGAGACGGCCCAGCGGTTGGTGCCGCTGACCGGGTTCAGGGCCAGGTTCTCGGCCGAACGCCAGAAGTTCTGGGTGGCGTTGCCGTTGAACCAGCCGGCGTCGACGGTCACATCACCGTTGAAGGTGGTGTCGTCGGGGTTGAGGCCGAGGCCGGCGATCGAGGTGTAGAAGCCGATCTGGGCATTGATGTTGCTGTACGTGCCCGGCTTGAACATCAACGCGTAGCGGTCGGTGCCGAACTGGGCCGACTCCTGCTTCTTGAAGATCTCGTCGACCTTGCCCTGGATGTTCGGGGTCGAGGGGTCGAAGACGAGGACGTTGGGGCCGAGGTCGCCGCCGCCGGGTATCTCCTGGATGTCCTCGCCGAAGGCCGTCTGGGTGGCGGGGACCGCCATGAGGAGCGACACGGCGAGCGCCGCGAAGCCGAAGGCCCGGAAACGGCGGCGCCTGTGGGGGGCGGTCCGGCCGGTGGGGCTCGTGGGGGGAACGTGCATGAAGTACATCTCCTGAGTCGTGGTACGGGTGCACGACGTACGTCCGAGAGAAGCGAGAGAGCGCTCTCTCGTGTCGGCGATGTAACCGTCATTGGTCAGGACGCGTCAAGAGGTGTGCGTCAGAAGCCCCAGCCGTTTGCTGATGACGCCACAATTAACCGCTGCGGTAAGGCAATTGGCCCGCTATGGGATCAGTTCACGGCGTCGTTGACTTCACAGGATGACGACGCGGCCCGGGCCCGTCCGGGTGACCGTGGTGCCGTCAATCCCTGACGGGCACGCCGTCATCCGGCGTCCGCGTCCTGGGGGGTCCGGATCTCGCGGATCACGCGGGCCGGATTACCCACCGCCACGACACCGGCGGGCAGGTCCCTGGTGACCACCGCGCCCGCGCCGACCACCGTGTTCTCACCGATGGTCACCCCGGGACAGACGATCACCCCGCCGCCCAGCCAGACGTTGTCGCCGATCGTAATGGGCTGCGCAGCCTCCCACTTGGCCCGCCGGGCCTCCGGCTCCACCGGGTGGGTGGGAGTGAGGAGCTGGACGTTCGGGCCGATCTGGACGTCGGCGCCGATGCTGATGCGGGCGACGTCGAGGAACACGGCACCGAAGTTGACGAACGTGCGGGCGCCGATCGAGATCCCGTAGCCGTAGTCCACCCGGAGCGGGGCCCGGACCTCCACGCCCTCGCCCAGCTCGCCCAGCAGTTCGGCGAGGGCCGCCCGCCTGGCCTCGGGTTCGGCGGCCGAAGCGGAGTTGAACCGCTCGCTCAGCAGGGCCGCGCGCAGCGCGTCGGCGGCGAGCTCGGGGTCGTCGGCGATGTACGGCTCGCCGGCGAGCATGGCTTCCTTCTGACTGGTCACGTCGTGAGCCCCTCAGTTGTCCGCGTTCGCCTCATCCGGACGGAACACGCTAGTTCAGCAGCGCCCGGGCGGCCCGGGCGCGTTCGCGGATCGCCTGCGCCGCAGTCGGTTCGATCGCGTCGACGACCTGGGCGTACTCCTCCATCTCCGCCGCCCCGCGCAGGAAATCCCCGCGCTGCACGAGGAGCTGAGCGCGCTCGTAGCGGAGCCTGGCCGGGTGCGAGGGCAGCAGCAGGGACAGTTCGAGCGCCCACAGCGCCACGTCCGTGCGCTCGGGGCGGGTCGCCGCCCAGGCCCTGATGTTGTTCAGGATCCGCAGCACGGTCTCCAGCGGTCCCGCGGGAGCCAGCATCGAGGCCTCGAGCGGTGCGCCGGTCGCCCCCGCCACCATCAGCTCCGCGTCCTCGCCGCTCAACGGCGCACCGCCGGCGAACGGGTCGGCCAGTACCCGTTCCGCCGGATCGCCGAACCCGACCACGAAGTGCCCCGGCAGGGCCACCCCGTACACGGGCGCGCCCGCCCGCCGAGCGACCTCGGTCCAGACCACGGAGAGCAGGATCGGCAGGCCCCGGCGGCGCAGCAGCACCTGCTGGAGCAGTGACGACTCCAGCCGCTGGTAGTCGGCGGACGAGCCGGCGAAACCGCACTGCTCGCCGAGCAGTTCCCCGAGCGCGGACGCCCACGCCGCCGCGCCGCGCGCACCGTACGGAAGGAGCCCCGCCAGCCGGTCCAGCTCGATCTGCGCGGCGTCGATGCCGTACGGATCCGCGGAGGGCGGGGAGTCGGCCGCCGTCGGGGATCCCGCCTCCGCGCCCACCAGCAGGCAGAGCAGCGCCAGGTCCGGCCGCTCCGCGCGTGCCTCGTCGGCGAACTGCCGCCGGCGTTCGGCCGCACCGGAATCCTGAGCGCTCATATGCGACTAATCCCCTGCTGTTCCCGCTAGGCGGACCGGAAGTGGTGGTACCGATGGTGGGTGGCGAAGCCCATGCCGTCGTACAGCGCGCGCGCACCGTCGTTGTCCGCCTCGACCTGGAGCCACGAGGCGGACGCGCCCTCGTCCAGCGCCTTGCGGGCCAGTGCGGTCATCACGGCCGTGGCAAGACCCCGGCGCCGGTACTCGGGGCCCACCTCCACAGCCATGAACCCGGCCCAGCGGCCGTCCACGACACAGCGTCCGATGGCGGCGGGCACCCCGTCGGCGCCCTCGCCCGGAACGGTGGCGAACCACACCGAGGGGCCGCTGCCGAGCACCTTCAGCACATCGCTGCCCGGGGCGTGCCCGGGGGTGCTGAAGCGCTGGTACCGGGAGAGCCACGCATCGTCCGTCCCACGGGCGAGGCGCACCGCGGAGACGTCCGCATCCAGATCACCGACCGGAGCCAGCGCCCCGATCCGCACTTCGGCCGACACCTCGCGCCGCCATCCGTGCTCCTCCAGCGCCGCACAGAGCTGCTCCTGCGTGCCCTGGGCGCCGGTGGCGGTCTGGATGTACGCGGGCAGGCCGCGCTCCCCGTACCACCGCAGGACGTGCTCCAGCGCCGCTTCGAGCGGCAGTCCGGGATCGCCGAGCGGGAGTACGGAATTGGCCCGGCGGGTGAATCCGCCGGCGGCGCGCAGCTGCCAGTCGCCCAGCGGCGCGCTCTCCACGGGCTGCCAGGCGCGCGCGGTGACGCGTGCGAGTTCGTCGAACGAGGCGGCGGGGCCGCGACGGCGGGCCGGCGCGGAGGGCACCACCTTGCCCGCGACCAGCGAAGATTCCGCTATGTGGACACTCTCGCCGCTCCGGGGCGTGATGGAGAGCACGCCGTTGTCCCACGATGTGAGAACCCCGACCGTGTCCGTGAACTTCGGGGTCTCACCGGGGGCACTGATCAGTTGGCGGACGGACACGCGTTTGCCCACGTCAGCAGCTGTCATGCGAACCTCAAGCCGTCCGCTGATGGTGAATTCCATAGCTCAGTACGCCCCTCCTGTTCGGATCGTGCCCCGGAACGGAGATACTAGGTGCGGGCATCGACGACGCCGCGCTCCCGCGCGAGAGCCAACGCCCTACCGAGGAGGAACGACAGCGTGACCTACGTCATCGCGCAGCCTTGTGTCGACGTAAAGGACAAGGCCTGCATCGAAGAGTGCCCCGTCGACTGCATCTATGAGGGCTCACGGTCCTTGTACATCCACCCGGACGAATGCGTCGACTGCGGAGCCTGTGAGCCGGTCTGCCCGGTGGAGGCCATCTTCTACGAGGACGACACCCCGGAGGAGTGGAAGGACTACTACAAGGCGAACGTCGAGTTCTTCGACGACCTCGGTTCGCCCGGTGGCGCCTCCAAGCTGGGTCTCATCGAGCGCGACCACGCCTTCATCGCCGCGCTGCCGCCGCAGAACCAGTAACAGCGGCCGCACGAGCGCCGCCCGGTCCCGTACGGCTCGTCACCGTGCGGGACCGAGGTGTTTCCAGGCATGCACGTCCACGTACGAGAAAGCAGAGATCCGTGTCTGCAGCAGTCCCCGTCTCCTCCCGGCTCCCGGTCTTCCCCTGGGACAAGCTCACGCCCTACAAGTCGACGGCTGCTGCCCACCCGGACGGCATCGTCGACCTGTCCGTCGGCACGCCCGTCGACCCGGTGCCCGAGCTGATCCAGCAGGCCCTGATCACCGCCGCCGACAGCCCCGGCTACCCGACGGTGTGGGGGACCGGAGCGCTGCGCGACGCCCTGACCGGATGGGTGGAGCGCCGGCTCGGCGCCGTCGGCGTGGAGCACGAGAACGTCCTGCCGGTCGTCGGCTCCAAGGAGCTGGTGGCCTGGCTGCCGACCCAGCTCGGCCTCGGCGCGGGGGACAAGGTGGCCTACCCGAGGCTCGCCTACCCGACGTACGAGGTCGGCGCGCGGCTCTGCGGCGCCGAACCCGTCGCCTACGACGACCCCACCGAGCTGGACCCGGCCGGGCTCAGGCTGCTCTGGCTCAACTCGCCGTCCAACCCGACCGGCCGCGTCCTGCCCAAGGACGAGCTGGTCCGGATCGTCGCCTGGGCCCGCGAGCACGGCGTTCTGCTCTTCAGCGACGAGTGCTACCTGGAGCTCGGCTGGGAGGCCGAGCCGGTCTCCGTGCTCCACCCGGACGTCTGCGGCGGCTCGTACGAGGGCATCGTCGCCGTCCACTCGCTCTCCAAGCGCTCCAACCTCGCCGGCTACCGGGCGGCCTTCGTCGCCGGCGACGCGGCCGTCCTCGGCGAGCTGCTCCTGATCCGCAAGCACGGCGGGATGATGACGCCGGCGCCGGTCCAGGCGGCGATGGTCGCGGCGCTGGCCGACGACACGCACGTGGCCGAGCAGCGGGCCCGGTACGCGCAGCGTCGCGCGGTCCTGCGGGAGGCGCTGGAGGCCCACGGCTTCCGGATCGAGCACAGCGAGGCGAGCCTCTACCTGTGGGCCACGCGCGACGAGCCGTGCTGGGAGACCGTGGAGTACCTGGCCGGGCTCGGCATCCTGGTGGCGCCGGGTGACTTCTACGGGCCGGCCGGGGACCGCTTCGTACGGGTGGCCCTGACGGCCACGGACGAGCGGGTGGCCGCGGCGGTCAAGCGGCTGGCCTGACGCGATGCGCCGATGGGCCTCGGGAGTGCGCACTCCCGAGGCCCATCGGCGCATCAGTGCCGTGTACGTGCGGGTGGATCAGCCGATCGGCAGGCCGCCGGTGGGCAGACCGTCGGTCGCCAGGGTGTCGCCGGCCAGTTCGCCGCCCGCCACCGTGCCGGCCTTCTCGAGGGTCTGGCCGGCGACCGGGAGGGTCGTGCCGACGACCTTGCCGCCGGTCTCGTTCGCCACTCCGGTGCCCTGCTTCGAGGCGGAGTCGAGCGTGCTGCTCACGCCGGCACCGTCGAGCGTGGTCAGGCCGCCCAGGGCAGGGGTCTGCGGGAGCCCCGCGGCACCTGCGGCACCGGCCGCACCGACCACGGGTGCCGCGCCTGCGGCGATCAGCAGCGCGGCACGGGCGATCCGACGGGTCAGGGGGAGGGACATGATGCTCCTTCGACGGGACTACAACGGGTTCCGGGCAGATGTGGAATCTGCCTGTCCGGTGATCCGGACGCACTGACAACCGGTCGAAGGGCAGGGAAGGTTGCGGTCCGCAAAGGTAAAGACTGAGTAATGCGTCAGATAATCCGCAACGGAGGAACCCGGGCAAACAATGCATTCCGTCGACGGCGGACGAACCGTCACTTCCCTTTGTTCGCACGGAATTCCGGGGGCGGGCGGGGCTCGTGGGGAGGGTGACGCGAGGGGGGTTGCAGGAAGGGCTGGACGGCCCGTACGGGCGACGCTCCGTACTACTGTGCGAGCCGCATTAGGACTGCTGTAGTGCCCGATTCCTTACGTTCCGTCCGCCAGCCCGAATCGGCGTTCCACACCCGGCCGGCATACGAGACCTCGTCGATGCGCAGCGCGTCGGCCCGGGCGACCGCCCAATGGGCCAGCTCCCAGCCGCGCCGGGGTGCCGTGTCCGCGGCGGTCTTCACGGCGGTCCGCACGGGCACAGAGACCGTTCCGGCGGCCGAGGCTCCGGCCGCCCCGGCGGCCGGCAGGACATCCTTGCCGAAGGCGCGAACCAGCTCGGTCCGTACCTCGGCCGCGTCCCCGGGGGTGGACGCCGTCGACAGCGTGCAGCTGAGCGAGGCGGGCGCGCGTCCGGTCAGCGCGGCGGCCAGCAGCGCGGCATCCGGCTCGTGCTTGGCGTACGCCTGCGGGAACCCGCTCTTCTGCACCCGCTGCGCGGCGACGGTCAGCGGCAGCCGCGAGTAGCCCGGAACCTCGGCGAGGTGCTCGTAGAACTTCCCTGACGAGTAGACCGGATCCATGATCTGCGCCGGCGTTCCCCAGCCCTGCGAGGGACGCTGCTGGAAGAGTCCGAGCGAGTCCCGGTCACCGTGGTCGATGGTGCGCAGCGCGGACTCCTGCAGCGCGGTGGCGAGCGCGATGGTCACCGCGCGCTCCGGCAGACCGCGGGTGGTGCCCACCGCCGAGATCGTCGCGGCGTTGGCGGCCTGGTCGGGGCTCATCTCGTACGTACGCCCCTCGGTGCCGTCCCCGTCCGCGGCCCGCACGGTACAGCGGGGGGCGCCCTTGTTGCCGGAGACGTACTGCACCGCCAGATAGCCGGCCAGGGCCACGAGCACGGCGAAGGCGGCCGCGATACGGAAGAAGCGGCTGCGGCGGGTGGGAGTGGCGGTCCGGGGCACGGAGCCCACCGTACTGGAGGGTACGGGCGGGGCCGAGACCGAAGTCCCTTAGGGTCGTGACCATGGACGGACACACGCTTGACCTCGCTCTCGGCGGACCCGAGCTCACGGCCCGGCTCGTCGACTTCCCGTCGGTCAGCGGGCAGGAGAAGGACCTGGCCGACGCGATCGAGGCAGCCCTGCGCCCGCTGCCGCACCTGACCGTCGAGCGGCACGGCAACAACGTGGTGGCCAGGACGCAGCTGGGCCGTGCCGAGCGCGTCGTGCTGGCCGGCCACATCGACACCGTGCCGATCGCGGACAACGTCCCGTCCCGGCTCGACGAGAACGGTGTGCTGTGGGGGTGCGGAACCTCCGACATGAAGTCGGGCGTCGCCGTGCAGCTGAGGATCGCCGCGACGGTGCCGGATCCGAACCGCGACCTCACCTTCATCTTCTACGACAACGAAGAGGTCGCCGCCCACCTCAACGGCCTCGGCCACGTGGCCGAGGCGCACCCCGACTGGCTCCACGCGGACTTCGCCGTCCTCCTGGAGCCCTCCGACGCCCAGGTCGAGGGCGGCTGCCAGGGCACGATCCGGGTCCATCTGCGGCTGGAGGGGGAGCGGGCCCACTCCGCGCGCAGCTGGATGGGGTCCAACGCGATCCACGCCGCCGCTCCGGTGCTGGCGAAGCTCGCCGCGTACGAGCCGCGCCGGCCGGTCATCGACGGGCTCGAGTACCACGAGGGGCTCAACGCCGTGAGCATCGAGGGCGGCGTCGCCACCAATGTCATCCCGGACGCCTGCACGGTGGTGGTCAACTACCGGTACGCCCCCGACCGCACCGCCGAGGAGGCCGAGGCGCACGTCCGTGAGGTCTTCGCGGACTGCGGCGTCGCCGGTCTCACGGTCGACGACCACTCCGGAGCCGCGATGCCCGGCCTCTCGCACCCGGCGGCCAAGGCGTTCATGGAAGCGGTCGGCGGTACGGCGCAGCCCAAGTTCGGCTGGACGGACGTGTCCCGGTTCGGCTCCCTCGGCATTCCCGCGGTGAACTACGGCCCCGGCGACGCGCTGTTCGCGCACAAGCGGGACGAGCAGGTGGCGGTCGAACGGATCACGCACTGCGAGGAGCGCCTCCGCTCCTGGCTCACCAGCTGACTCACGGCATTCCCCTGCTCGTAACCTCGGCCGATCTACGCTGAAGCGACACGCACATCGCATGTCGGCGGAGGGAGCAGATCATGGGCAACCCGGAGGACGCACGGATCCCCGAGGGCGCGCAGGTTCCTGAGGGCGCGGTGAGGCCCGAGGAGCAGCGGCTGGGCCCGGTACTGCGCCGCAGGGACCAGGTGCAGCCGGGCACGACGGATCAGCGGCTGCTGGATTCCGAGGGCGATTCCGAATGGGTGCACACGGATCCCTGGCGCGTGATGCGCATCCAGTCGGAGTTCGTGGAGGGCTTCGGAGCCCTCGCGGAGCTGCCGAGCGCCATCAGCGTCTTCGGATCCGCCCGCACACCGGCCGGCGGGCCGGACTACGAGGCGGGTGTCCAGATCGGCAGGGCGCTCGTCGAAGCGGGGTTCGCGGTCATCACGGGCGGCGGCCCCGGGGCTATGGAAGCGGCGAACAAGGGGGCCCGGGAGGCGAAGGGCGTCTCCGTCGGACTCGGCATCGAGCTGCCGTTCGAGTCCGGGCTGAACCCGCACGTCGACATCGGCGTCAACTTCCGGTACTTCTTCGTCCGCAAGACGATGTTCGTCAAGTACGCGCAGGGCTTCGTCGTCCTGCCCGGGGGCCTCGGCACGCTGGACGAACTGTTCGAGGCGCTGACGCTCGTGCAGACGGGCAAGGTGACCCGCTTCCCGATCGTGCTGTTCGGCTCGGCCTACTGGCGCGGGCTGGTGGACTGGCTGCGGGACACGGTGGTGGCCCAGGGCAAGGCGTCCGAGACGGATCTGCTGCTGTTCCACGTCACGGACGACGTGGACGAGGCGGTCGCGCTGGTGACCAAGGAGGTCGGCCGGTAGGGGCACGTCCCGGCGCCCCCGCCCGCCTCCTCGGCTAAGCCAGTCCCCGGCGGGCCACCGCAGGTGCGCGGTGGCCCGCGATGGAGGCCACCATGTCCAGGACCTGCCGCGTCTCCGCCACCTCGTGCACCCGGTACACCTGCGCCCCCAGCCACGCCGACACGGCAGTCGTCGCGAGCGTGCCGATCACGCGTTCCTTGACCGGCCTGTCGAGGGTCTCCCCGACGAAGTCCTTGTTGGACAGCGAGACCAGCACCGGCCAGCCCGTTGCCGTCATCTCGCCCAGCCGGCGCGTCGCCTCCAGCGAGTGCCGGGTGTTCTTGCCGAAGTCGTGACCGGGGTCGATCATGATTCCGTCCGGCCTGACCCCGAGTTCGACAGCCCGCTCGGCCAGACCGACCGTCACCCGCAGGATGTCCGCCATCACATCGTCGTAGGTGACCCGGTGCGGCCGGGTCCGCGGTTCGGCGCCGCCCGCGTGCGTGCACACGAGCCCCGCCCCGTACCGCGCGGCGACCTCGGCGAGCTTCGGGTCGACACCGCCCCACGCGTCGTTCAGGAGGTCCGCCCCGGCCTCGCAGACGGCCTCGCCCACGTCGTGGCGCCAGGTGTCCACGCTGATCACCACATCCGGGTGGCGGCGGCGCACCTCGGCGACGAAGCCGACCGTGCGGCGGGCCTCCTCCTCGGCCGTCACCTCCTCGCCGGGGCCGGCCTTCACCCCGCCGATGTCGATGATCGCGGCGCCCTCCGACACGGCCTGTTCGACCCGGGAGAGCGCGGGCTCGTCGCGGAACGTCGCACCCTGGTCGTAGAAGGAGTCGGGGGTCCGGTTCACGATCGCCATGATCACCGGCTCGTGCGGCCCGAATTCCCGCCGCCCAAGCCTGAGCGCACCGCTTCGCATCCCTGGTTCCTCCTCGGTAGGTCGCCTGCGACCCTAACTGTCGGTGCCGCATGGCACGATCTGACCCGGACAGGTTTCCGCTCCCGGGGAGATGCACGTGTTCTGGTTCTTGCTGCTCACGATGGCCGTGGTGGTGGCCGCGGTCACGCTGGCGGTGGTCGGCGGAGGCGGAAGTGCGGTGCTGCAGGACGTGGAGCCCGAGCGGCTCACCGACCCGCTGCCGACGAACCGCCCGGTCGGCCGCGCGGATATCGAGGTCCTGCGGCTGCCGCTGGCGGTGCGCGGCTACCGCATGGCGGAGGTGGACGAGGCGCTGGGCAGGCTCGGCGCCGAGCTCGCCGAGCGGGACGCCCGCATCGCCGAGCTGGAGTCCGCGCTCGCCGGCGCGCAGGCGACCGCGGTGACCGGCCCCGACCTGTTCAAGCGGCCGGGCGAGCCGCTCGGCGGGGAGAACGGCCGGGACAGCGGCAGGGACAACAGCCGTGACAACGGCAGGCCGCCGGGCGAGGAGGGCCCGCGATGAGCGACGCCCGACCGGCCGCCGACGGCGGTCTGCGCTGCCCCTGGGGCCTGTCCACGGAGGACTACCTCGCCTATCACGACACGGAGTGGGGCCGTCCGGTCCACGGCGACGACGCCCTCTTCGAGCGGCTCTGCCTGGAGGCGTTCCAGTCCGGACTCTCCTGGCTGACGATCCTGCGCCGCCGCGAAGGGTTCCGCAGCGCCTTCGCCGGGTTCAAGATCTCCGCCGTGGCGGAGTTCACCGACGCCGACAGGGAACGGCTCCTCGCCGACGCCGGCATCATCCGCAACCGAGCGAAGATCGACGCGACGCTGGCCAACGCCAAGGTGCTGGCCGGCTGGGGCGAGGGCGAGCTGGACGCACTCATCTGGTCGTACGCCCCCGACCCGGCCGGCCGGCCCGTCCCGCGCGCCCTCGGCGACATCCCGGCCGTCACCCCGGAATCCACGGCGCTGGCCAAGGACCTCAAGAAGCGGTCCATCCGCTTCGTCGGCCCCACGACGGCCTACGCCCTCATGCAGGCCTGCGGCCTCGTCAACGACCACCTGGCCGACTGCGTGGCCCGCGAGGCGCTCCAGGGCCCGTCCAGCGGATCCTGACCGGCTCCGGGACGTCCGGCGCCGCACCGTCGAACCGCCGAACGGCCCCGAACGACGAACCGACGAACGGGGCCGAACGACGAACCGCCGTGGGGGCCCCGCGGCCCCCCCCCCGGCCCCACCGCCCCGCCCCGCCCAGCCCGGGGGCGTAGGGGGGGGGGTTGGGGGGGACCCCCCCCCCCCCCAGGGGTGGTGCCCCGGCCCCCACCGCCCCCCCCCCGACGGGGCCGCACCGCCCCCCGCCGGTGCGGCCGGGCGGCCCCCCCCGGGCGCCCCGCCCCCCGGCCGCTACCTGCCGAGGTACTTCGGCGGCTGCTTGGCGAGGAACGCCTCGACCGCGATGGTGTGGTCCTGCGACGCGCCCGCCCGGGTCTGGAGCTCGTCCTCCTTCTCCAGCGACTCGGCGAGCGTGTGGCCAGCGCCGTACGCCATCGACGCCTTCAGTGCCGCGTACGCCACCGTCGGTCCCTCCGCGAGGGCACGCGCCACCGCCAGTGCCTCCTTGGCCAGGTCGGCGGCGGGCACCACCTTGTTGGCGATGCCCAGCTCGTACGCCTCCTGCGCGGAGATCGAACGCGGGAAGAACAGGAGGTCGGCGGCGCGACTCGCGCCGATCAGCCGGGGCAGCGTCCAGGAGACGCCCGAGTCCGCCGTCAGGGCCACGCCCGCGAAGGACGTGTTGAAGGCGGCGGTGTCGGCGACCACGCGGTAGTCGGCCGCGAGTGCGAATCCGAAACCGGCGCCCGCGGCGACCCCGTTGACCCCGGCCACGACGGGCTTCTCCATCTCGGTGATGGCCCGCACGATCGGGTTGTAGTGCTCCTTCACGGTGCTCAGCGCGTTGCCGCCGCCCGACTCACGGGCCTCGCCGAGCTTGGAGACGTGCTCCTTGAGGTCCTGGCCCACGCAGAAGGCGCGCCCGGTGGCGGTGAGCAGAACTGCTCGTACGGCGCTGTCCTCGGCGACGGCTCGAAGGGCGTCGCGGAGCGCGACCTTGGCCGCGGTGTTCATGGCGTTCATCGCGTCGGGTCGGTTGATCGTGATCGTCGCGAGCCCGTCGCTCACGTCCGTGAGCACGGCGTCAGCCGTGGTGTCGGCCATGTCGGCCATTGCTGGGTCTCCTTACGGCTCCGGCATTGTGCCTGTCCAGGCAAGCATGGCCGACTTCGGACGGGCCTGAGATGTGACCTGCGTCTAACAATTGGCTCTCGGCTGAGGGCCGATGGCGGCGCAGTATCGCAGCCGGATCGCCGAATTGGGTGGTTTTGAGAGAGTGCGTTGCGGAAGCGATGCCGACCGATGTTGGTCATCGGGGTCTCCGATGCGGGATAATGCGAAGGAAGCAATGTGTTCGACGCCGGTGAGGCAGCGCCTGTCATGGGGCCGCCGGTTGGGATGAGCTGGTTTCAGGAAGGGGAACGAGCATGGCGGCCATGAAGCCGCGGACGGGCGACGGCCCGCTCGAGGTGACAAAGGAGGGGCGGGGCATTGTCATGCGCGTTCCGCTCGAAGGCGGCGGTCGGCTTGTCGTCGAGCTGACTCCGGACGAGGCCGATGCACTCGGCGATGCCCTGAAGAAGGTCGTCGGCTGACGTAGACGCGCCCACACTTCACCACTGCCCCGGCACGGATTCCGTGCCGGGGCAGTGGTGCGTCACGGATCAGGTGGCGCGGCCTCAGCCGCGTCTCACCGCGCACAGCAGCCCGTCGCCCACCGGCAGCAGCGTCGCCATCAGCTCCTGGCTCTCCCGCACCGCCCGCAGCAGCTCACGCAGGCGCAGCACCTCGGCCGGCTGGGCGGCGGAGTCGATGGTGCGGCCGTCCGCGAAGACGCCTTCGAAGCAGACGAGACCGCCGGGCCGCAGCAGGCGCAACGATTCAGCGAGGCAGTCCAGGCTCTCCAGCCGGTCACCGTCGCAGAAAACAAGGTCGTACCCGCCGTCGGCGAGCCGCGGCAGTACGTCGAGGGCGCGCCCGGGGATGAACCGCGCCCGGTTCGTGGCGAAACCCGCCGCCCGGAAAGCCTCGCGCGCGAACTGCTGGCGCTCCGGTTCGGGATCGACGGTGGTCAGTACGCCGTCGGGGCGCATCCCGTGCAGCAGATAGATGCCGGACACGCCCGTACCGGTGCCGATTTCGGCCACCGCTTTGGCGTCCGCGGCGGCAGCGAGCAGGCGCAGCGCAGCTCCGGTGCCTGGGGACACCGAGCGGAGCCCTGCCTCGTGGGCCCGGTCACGGGCCCAGCGCAGAGCTGCGTCCTCGGCGACAAAGGCGTCGGCGAACGCCCAGCTTGTCTGCCGGTTGGCGGTAATGACCCTCTCCTGTCCCCGTAGTTGGCGCAACGGTGACTGTATCCGCTGGAGCCGGGAACCCGCAGATGGGACCGGGCGTTAGGTAGAGGCAGGGGAAAACGCGTGGATCGGACCCGCTGACCGGGCCCGGAATATGGCCCTTGCTCCCGGGTACGCCCGGGCGACAGCAGGTAAAAAGGCTTATCCGGAGCTAACGGGCGAGGTGGCTATGGTAGGGGCTCCACTGGACACCACCAGAGCCGATAGGGGAGGTGCGGCTGCGCCTGTGGATCGGGGAGGAGTGCTGCGGCGCTTTCTCAGGTCGGCGGGTGAGCCGAAATCCGTGACCAACATTGCTGACCGTTCTTCCAACGATTCCGCACCGACCGCGACCTTCGCCTCAGATGCGGATTCTCAGGCGTGGACCCCGCCCTCATGGGAAGAGATCGTCAGCACGCACAGCGGACGCGTGTACCGCCTTGCCTACCGGCTGACAGGAAACCAGCACGACGCCGAGGACCTCACCCAGGAGGTCTTCGTCCGCGTCTTCCGATCGCTGTCGACGTACACGCCCGGCACCTTCGAGGGCTGGCTGCACCGGATCACGACGAATCTCTTCCTGGACATGGTCCGCCGCAAGCAGCGGATCCGTTTCGACTCCCTGGGCGACGACGCCGCGGAGCGGCTGCCGAGCCGTGAGCCGTCCCCGCAGCAGGTCTTCAACGACACCCACTTCGACGCGGACGTCCAGCAGGCGCTGGACACCCTCGCGCCCGAGTTCCGTGCGGCAGTCGTGCTCTGCGACATCGAGGGCCTCTCGTACGAGGAGATCGCCGCCACACTCGGCGTGAAGCTCGGGACCGTGCGCAGCCGTATCCACCGGGGCCGCTCGCACCTGCGCAAGGCGCTGCAGCACCGTTCGCCGGAGGCCCGCGCCGAGCAGCGTTCCCTGGCGGACGCGGTCCTGGCAGGGGAGGGCGGAACGGCGTGAGCGCCACAGGTCCGACCCCCGCGGAGCAGCATCTCGGGGACCGGCTCGCCGCGCTTGTCGACGGCGAGCTCAAACACGACGCCCGGGAGCGGGTCCTCGCCCATCTGGCGACCTGTCCCAGGTGCAAGGCCGAGGCCGACGCCCAGCGGCGACTGAAGAGCGCTTTCGCGACCGCCACCCCTCCGTCGCCCTCCGAGGGGTTCCTTGCCCGTCTGCAGGGCCTTCCCGGGGGCCCCGGGAGTGACGACGACGGCCCGAGCCGCCCCTTCGGCAGCGGACGGCGCTTCGGTGAAGGACTCTTCCCCGAACTCCAGCACCCCGACGGACACACGGGCACGGCGTCCGGGTCCTCACCGCTGGACGCATTCGGCTACCTCCCCACCGCGCACGGCTCCACCGCCGTGCTGCCGGGAGGCCCCGCCGGATCGGCCTTCCGTATCCACGGCGTGGGCCGCGAGGCCGACCGTTCGCCGTGGCGTGCCCGGCGCTTCGCGTTCGCCGCGGCAAGTGCCGTCTCACTGGCCGCCATTGCGCTCGGCGGCGCCCTGCCCCTGGACCAGGGTCCCGACGCGCCGCTCAGCGCGGAGGGCGCGGGAAGCAGCGTGACGCCGCTCGACGCCGACGCGCGGACCGGCAGTGCCGACGCCGCGGCGAGCCGCAGCGGCGGCGGTGCCCTGGCGGTCGGCGAAAGCCCGGCCACCGTCGCGCCCTCGCCGTCCTCGTCCGCCCGGCCGGTGCTCGCTGCCGCGCCGTCGCTCCTCAGCACGACGATGCTGAGCGGGCACTCGTACGCGTACCCGGTGCTGAACGTGACCGTGCCGCCGCTGATACGCCCGACCGATGCCGGCCCGCTGTTCTCGGCCACGCTCGGCGGGGGAGCGGACCCGAAGCCGGCGGCGCCCACGGCGACGGCCGCGCCGCAGCTGCGTGACCACGCGATGCCGCTTTCTCCCCTGCGCTGACCGGGACCCTGCGCACGGATTCGCAAACCTGGTTGAATTCCGGGAGGGACGCCCCTGTGGGGGCGTGCAGAGGCCAGTTGCGGGGAGAGCATGGACGACGGAAAGCCCAGCGGGCCGAAGGCGAAGTGGTGGAGCCGTCCCTCGACGGGACGTGCTGTCCCTGCCGGGCCGGAGGACTCGACGCCCGTCGCGGACACGGCCGAGGACACCGCGGTCCACGGGACGGCACCGGCACCGGAGCCGGAGGCCGAAGCGGCAGCCCGGCCCGCGCCCGCCGTCGCCGAGCCGCCGGCCCCCGTCGTCGCCGAGCCGCCCACGCCCCGCGCACAGCCGCTGCACGCTCCGGACGAGTACAGCACCCCGCCCTACGGAGGCCCGGGGCCGTGGGCGCCCGCGCCGCCCGTGCAGCGCCCGGTGCCGACCCCGGCGCACGGCACCCCGGTGCCCCCGCCCTACGCGGGGACGAACGGGCAGGGGACGGCCGTACACGCCCCCGCACCGGTACCCGTCCAGGCCCCTGCCCCTGCCGGACAGGGTCCCGGTGAGGCGTACGCACCCCCGCCCCAGCCCCACGCGGTGCCGCAGCAGCATCACCACAGCGCGCCCCCGCAGCCTCAGCAGCCCCACCCCGCCCCCCACGAGTTCCAGCCGCAGACGTCCCAGTGGCTGCGCTACGACCCGTGGGGCGCGCCCCAGCAGCCACTCACCCACGCCGGCCCGCCCCTCGGCGCCGACCCGCAGCCCCGCAGGCGCCGCCGCGGATCCGCCCTGATCGGTGCCGTGTTGCTCGCTCTCGTCGCCGGCGGGATCGGCGGCGGCATCGGCGCCTACGCCGAGCGCAACGGGGGCCTGACCACGGTCGAGCTCCCGCAGGCCGGCCGGGACAGCGGAGGCAGGGCGCCCGACAGTGTCGCGGGCATCGCGTCCAGCGCGCTGCCCAGCGTGGTGACCCTGCACGTCAGCGGCTCCGCCGAGTCCGGCACGGGCACCGGCTTCGTGCTCGACAACAAGGGCCACATCCTCACCAACAACCACGTGGTCGCTCCCGCAGGTTCCAACGGGGACATCACCGTCACCTTCAGCGGAGGAGAGACCGCGCCGGCCGAGATCGTCGGCAAGGACAGCGGCTACGACCTGGCGGTCGTCAAGGTGACCGGCGTCTCGGGCCTCAAGCCCCTGCCGCTCGGGAATTCCGACAACGTGCAGGTCGGCGATCCGGTGGTGGCCATCGGCGCCCCCTTCGACCTGTCCAACACGGTCACGTCCGGCATCATCAGCGCCAAACAGCGGCCCATCACCGCGGGCGGCGAGAAGGGTGACGGCTCCGACGTCAGCTACGTCGACGCCCTGCAGACCGACGCCCCGATCAACCCCGGCAACTCCGGCGGCCCGCTCGTCGACTCCCAGGCCCATGTCATCGGCATCAACAGCGCCATCCGCGGAGCCGACAGCGGATCCGGCCTCGACGGCGGGCAGTCCGGTTCCATCGGTCTCGGCTTCGCCATACCGATCAATCAGGGCAAGCGCGTCGCCGAAGAGCTGATCAACACGGGCAAGGCCACCCACCCGGTGATCGGCGTCACGCTGGACATGAAGTTCACCGGCGACGGCGCCAAGGTCGGCGGAAAGGGCGCTGACGGCGGGTCCGCGGTCACCGCGGACGGTCCCGCGGACAAGGCCGGCATCAAGCCGGGCGACATCATCACCGAGGTGGAGGGCGGACGCGTGCACAGCGGCGAGGAACTGATCGTCAAGATCCGTGCCCACCGGCCGGGAGACCGGCTCGGCCTCAAGCTGACCCGTGGTGGCAAAGAGCTGTCCATGACTTTGACGCTCGGCTCGGCGAGCGGCACCTGACGGCCACCGGCAGGTACCGCCCGGACAGCTTCGCCGGGTACCGTGGAGCCGGTCCGGGCCCCTGACGACCTGGTGGCGGAGTACCGCGGAGAACACGCAGAGAACACGAGGAGCAGCAAGGTGTTCAATGACATAGGCGCACTCGAGCTCCTGACGCTCGTGGTTCTTGCCGTGCTCGTTTTCGGTCCGGAGAAACTGCCGAAGGTCATCCAGGACGTCACGCGCACCATCCGCAAGATCCGTGAGTTCTCGGACAGTGCCAAGGAAGACATCCGCTCGGAGCTCGGCCCTCAGTTCAAGGACTTCGAGTTCGAGGACCTCAACCCCAAGACCTTCGTCCGCAAGCAGCTCATGGACGGCAACGACGACCTGGGGCTCAAGGAGATCCGCGAGAGCTTCGACCTGCGCAAGGAGATGGCCGACGTCACCGACGCGGTGAACGGCCGTGAGAGTGCCTCCTCCGCATCCGGCGCCGCTGCAGCAGCCTCCGCCGTCGGCGCGTCGGCCGGTTCCGGCTCCGCGCCCGATCTGCTCAAGAAGCCCGCGCAGCCCGCGAAGGACGAGCGTCCGCCGTTCGACGCCGACGCCACCTGAGACCGGTCAATCCCGACTCGTCCGGACGGTATGGCTATTCTCCATCTGTCCGGTTGCGAGGTTGCCCATGCCCACGGGGGGAGGGCCGCTCCGGATCTGTACAAGATCGAGGAGGCGGCCGGACAGATGGAGACGACGAGTCGGGTAGGGGCGGAAGATGCGCCCAGCGCAGTCACCGCAGAGGGGGTGCCGGCGACCCGGCGTACTGTCGACGGCTATCTCAAGGCGCCGTTCCCCTGGTACGGGCTGGACGGGGCCTTCACCGGTCCGCGCTGGTTGATGCAGGTCACCGCCTCGGCGGACGGCACCGTGCAGCACGGTTCCACCGGGCACGGCGAGGAGCCGGTGGTGCGGGCCGACGCGGGCGCCGAGAAGGCTCGCTTCGCGGTGGTCGTGACGGTGGCCAGCAGTCCGGTACGGCGCAGTGGTGACGGCACCGGGGTGCTGGACGCCACCAGCGTATCCTCGGCGGCCTGGCTGGCGGGCTCCGGTCTGCTGGCCTACACATGGCCCCCGCAGATGGACCACACCCTGCGCAACGAATGGCTGAACCAGCAGACCGAGACCGCGTTCGAGCTCGCCGACGACCTGGGTGAGGCGCCCTGGTCGACGCTCTCCCTGCCGGTGGACGGCGTTCCGGTGGAGTTCCACTACCGCGAGTCCGAGTTCGGCTGGGTGCTGGCGGGTTCGGCGCCCGACGGGGTGCACATCGGCGCGTACGGACGCGGGATGAGCGCCTACGGCCTGGGCTTCGCCGTGGTCGGCGACATCGCCGCGTACGACAACTGAGCGAACGCGCGGCGACGAGCGAACTGTCCTGGGGCGCCGGTGCCGGGGCGACAGCGGTCAGGGGCGGCACCTCCTCGGAGGTGCCGCCCCTGACGCGTCGGACCGCTCAGAACTTGTTGCGCGGGGTGAGCCCCAGCGACATGCCGGACAGGCCGCGCTGACGGCCGCTCAGCTTCTCCGCGATGGACCGCAGGGCGGCGCCGGCCGCGGAGTCCGGGTCGGACAGCACGACGGGCTTGCCCTCGTCGCCGCCCTCGCGCAGGCGCACGTCGATCGGGATGGTGCCCAGGACCGGTACCTCGGCGCCCACCGTCTTCGTCAGCCCCTCGGCGACCCGCTGACCGCCGCCCGAGCCGAACACGTCGACGATCTCGTCGCAGTGCGGGCACGGCATCCCCGACATGTTCTCGACGACGCCGACGATCTTCTGGTGGGTCTGCACGGCGATGGAGCCGGCCCGCTCGGCAACCTCGGCCGCGGCCTGCTGGGGGGTCGTGACGACGAGGATCTCGGCGTTCGGCACGAGCTGTGCCACGGAGATCGCGATGTCACCGGTGCCCGGCGGCAGGTCGAGCAGCAGGACGTCCAGGTCGCCCCAGTACACATCGGCGAGGAACTGCTGCAGCGCGCGGTGCAGCATGGGCCCGCGCCACACCACCGGGGCGTTGCCCGGGGTGAACATGCCGATGGAGATCACCTTCACGCCGTGCGCCGACGGCGGCATGATCATGTTCTCGACCTGGGTGGGCTTGCCGTCCACCCCGAGCATCCGGGGCACGCTGTGGCCGTAGATGTCCGCGTCCACCACGCCGACCTTGAGTCCGTCGGCCGCCATCGCCGCGGCGAGGTTCACCGTCACCGAGGACTTGCCGACGCCGCCCTTGCCGGAGGCGACCGCGTAGACCCGGGTCAGCGACCCGGGCTTGGCGAACGGCACCTCACGCTCCGCCGTGCCGCCGCGCAGCGAGGAGGCGAGCTCCTTGCGCTGTTCGTCGCTCATCACGTCAAGAGTGACCTCGACCCGCGACACGCCCTCGACACGGGCCACCGCGTCGGTCACGTTCTTGGTGATCGTCTCTCGCATCGGGCAGCCGGAAACCGTGAGGTACACGGTGACAGCGACCACACCGTCAGGATCGATGTCGACCGATTTCACCATGCCCAGCTCGGTGATCGGTCGGTGGATCTCCGGGTCGTTCACTGTCGCCAGTGCTTCACGCACCGCGTCTTCCGTAGCCATAGGACGATGGTACGGCGCCGGTGCCTACGCGCGGGTAGCCCCTCAGCGGTCGCCTTCGTCACTCTCGACCTGGAAGAGGACCTGGCGCTCCTCCATGTCCTTCACCATGGCCTCCAGTTCCGAGCGGATCCAGTCCCGGGTGGCGACCTCTCCGAGACCCATCCGGAGCGCCGCGATCTCGCGGGTGAGGTACTCGGTGTCCGCGATCGACCGCTCGTTCTGCTTGCGGTCCTGCTCGTGGGTCACCCGGTCGCGGTCGTCCTGGCGGTTCTGCGCGAGGAGGATCAGCGGGGCCGCGTACGAGGCCTGGAGGGACAGCATCAGGGTCAGGAAGATGAACGGGTACTGATCGAACCGGAACTTCTCCGGCGCGAAGATGTTCCACACCACCCACAGGATGATGATCAGCGTCATCCAGACGATGAACCGTCCCGTGCCCAGGAAACGGGCGATGCGCTCGGAGAAGCGGCCGAACGCCTCCGGGTCGTACTCCGGCAGCAGCCGGCGCCGCTGTGCCTTCGGCTGGTCGAGCCGGGGCCGCGGGGGGCGCACGATGCCCGAAGCGCCGGTCGAGGCGGCTCTGGGGCGGTCCTCACCGGTCACCGGCGATCCCCTCCTCGCCCTGGAAGTCGGTCTCGCGCCAGTCCTCGGGCAGCAGGTGGTCGAGCACGTCGTCGACGGTCACCGCGCCCAGCAGCGACCCCGTCTCGTCCACCACGGGAACGGAGACCATGTTGTACGCGGCCAGAAAGCTGGTCACGGCCGACAGCGGGGTGTCCGGCGTCAGCGGTACGAGATCGCTGTCGACGAGCGAGCTGACCAGCGTGAACGGCGGATCGCGCAGCAGCCGCTGGAAGTGCACGGTGCCCAGGTACTTGCCGGTCGGGGTCTCGTCCGGTGCCCTGCAGACGTACACCTGCGCGGCCAGCGCCGGGGAGAGGTCCTGCTGCCGGACCCTGGCCAGCGCGTCCGCGACCGTCGCGTCGGGCCGCAGGATGATCGGCTCGGTCGTCATCAGACCGCCCGCGGTCCGCTCCTCGTACGACATCAGGCGCCGTACGTCGGCGGCGTCGTCCGGCCGCATCAGCGCCAGCAGCCGTTCCTTGTCCGCCTCCGGAAGCTCCGAGAGCAGGTCGGCCGCGTCGTCCGGGTCCATCGCCTCCAGGACGTCCGCAGCGCGGTCCTCCTTGAGCTTGCCGAGGATCTCCACCTGGTCGTCCTCGGGGAGCTCCTCAAGGACGTCCGCGAGCCGGTCGTCGTCCAGGGCGGCGGCGACCTCGGCCCGGCGCTTGGGCGACAGGTGGTGCAGGGCGTTGGCGACATCCGTCGGACGCAGCCGTTCGAAGGTGGCGACCAGGCTCTCGGCACCCTGGCCGTGCTCGTCCAGCGAGAAGCCGCTGATCGCCGACCACTCCACGGTCAGCGTCTCGCCCTTGCGGCGCAGCGCGCCGCCGCGCCCCTTGCGTACGAAGAACTTGTCGATCTCCCAGTCGCGTCGGGCCGGCAGCTGCTGGATCGCGACATCGAGGACGGTGACCTCCTCGTCGGTCTCGACCAGGTGCACCCGCCGGTCAAGGATCTCGCCGAGAACGAGTCGCTCGGTCGGGCGCTGCTCGAAGCGCCGCATGTTGACCACTCCGGTGGTGATGACCTGACCCGACTCGACGCCCGTCACCCGGATCATCGGCAGGAAGATCCGCCGCCGGCTCACCACTTCGACGACCATCCCGAGCAGCCGCGGCGGTTTGCCGCCGACGCGCAGCATGGCCACCAGATCGCGGACCCGGCCGACCTGGTCGCCGTTGGGGTCGAAGACCGGCACACCGGAGAGGTGCGAGACGAAGACACGGGGAGCGCCTGCTGCCATCCTGTGCGCCTCCCTGAAGTCCCTCACACCCTCCTTTGCGTGATCAGGCTAGCCCGTACCGCGACGGTGTGCCCCGGTGGACCCGTCCGTACGGCGCACTGCCGAAGGGCGTACGCGGCACAGGTACGCTGCCGTCTGCCACCCCCCGACACACAGACGAGAGGCAGTGCGCCCGTGACCTCTTCCGCCCCGGCCGTCCGGGCCCATCGCCGGACCGCTCTCGCCGTGGTGCTCTGTGCGGGCCTGACGGCCGCGCTCACGGCCTGCGCCGGAGAGGACCCGGACAAGGGGACCAACGGCGTCGGCAAGCTCACCGCGGCCCGTATCGACCAGAAGGCACGCGCGGCGGCGGACGCCGCGGACGCGGTGCGGCTCGCCGGGAAGCTGGTCAGCAAGGGCGGCACGTACACCCTGAACATGCAGCTCAGCGCCGATGGCGGCACCGGATCGGTCACCTCGAAGCAGAGCACGTTCGCGTTGCTGCGGATCGGTGACGAGCTGTTCCTCAAGGCCGACGCGGGCTTCTGGAACCACGAGGGGTCGGGCGACAGCGACAACGAGGGCGACCAGGCCGCCGCCGACAAGCTGCAGGGCAAGTACGTGAAGGTCCCGCAGGACGACCCGACGTACAAGCAACTGCGCGGCTTCACGGAGAAGAAGATCCTGCTCGACGGGGTCCTCGCACTGCACGGGAAGATCAACAAGGGCGACCGCGACACGATCGGCGGGGTGCGCACCGTGCAGATCATGGGCGGAAAGGGTGAGGGTGGCGCGCTCGACGTCTCCCTGGAGGGCACCCCGTATCCGCTGCGCGTGGCGCGTGGCGGGGGCGGCGGCATCGTCACCCTCGCCGACTGGGGCAAGGCCTTCACGCTGGAGGCGCCGCCCGAGAGCGCCACCGTCGACTACGGCGGCCAGCTCCCCAAGTCCTCCGGCTGAGCGCGGCCCCGTCCGCCGGCTCCTCCCGGTCCGGCGGCTGCCGGTTCGTCAGCTCTTCCTGCGGCGCTTGAGCAGCAGCCGGGGAAGCGCGGCTGGCGCGGGCTGCCGCGTGGTCGCCCCGGTGGGCAGTGGGGCGGTGGTCAGGGAGCCGTCCGGCAGTTCCGTACGGGAGGCGCCCGGCGTCAGCCGGACCACCCGGCACTCACGCGCCCACCGGTCAGTCATCTGTTCGGCGTCCGGTGCGTTCAGCCGCTTGCCCTTGAGCTCGGCGACCGCGGCCTCCCACTCCTCGGAGTGGGGTTCCAGCACGGCGACCGCGGCGGTCCAGGCGACGAGCCGGCCGCCCTTGTCCTTGCTGCGCACGGTCACTTCGGCGGCGCCGCCGTCCACCAGGCCCTCGGGGAGCGGCTGCTCCCCGGGGCCGTCGCCGACGAGCACGGCCGCGGCCTCGTGCCAGACGTGCCACAGGGCCCGGGCGGGGCCGGTGCCCCGCACCCAGATCAGACCGGACTTCTTGGTGGCCTCTTCGACGAGAGCCCGGCCCAGCAACACGTCAGCAGCAGTCATGCCCGAACTCTATTAGAGCCAGCCGTTGCGCTTGAGGCTGCGGTGGATGGTGAAGCAGACGATTCCGATGACCCCCATCACCACCGGATAGCCGTACGTCCACCTCAGCTCCGGCATGTGATCGAAGTTCATGCCGTACACGCCGCAGATCATCGTCGGTACGGCGATGATGGCCGCCCAGGACGTGATCTTGCGCATGTCCTCGTTCTGCGTCACCGTCGCCTGCGCCAGATTGGCCTGGAGGATCGAGTTGAGCAGTTCGTCGAAGCCGATGACCTCTTCGTGCACGCGGGCGAGGTGGTCGGCGACATCGCGGAAGTACTTCTGGATGTCGGGATCGATCAGCCGCATCGGACGCTCGCTCAGCAGCTGCATGGGCCGCAGCAGCGGCGACACGGCGCGCTTGAACTCCAGCACCTCGCGCTTCAGCTGGTAGATCCGGCCCGCGTCCGAACCGCGGGGGCCGCCCTTCGCCGGGGTGGAGAACACATCGATCTCGACCTCGTCGATGTCGTCCTGCACCGAAGCGGCCACCGCGATGTACCCGTCGACCACGTGGTCCGCGATGGAGTGCAGCACGGCGGACGGGCCCTTGGCGAGCAGCTCCGGGTCGTCCTGGAGCCGGTGGCGCAGGGCGCGCAGCGAGCCCTGACCGCCGTGCCGGACGGTGATGACGAAGTCCCGCCCGGTGAAGCACATCACCTCGCCGGTCTCGACGACCTCGCTGGTCGCGGTCAGCTCGGCGTGCTCGACGTAGTGGATGGTCTTGAAGACGGTGAACAGCGTGTCGTCGTACCGCTCCAGCTTGGGCCGCTGGTGGGCGTGGACGGCGTCCTCGACGGCGAGCGGGTGGAGACCGAACTCCCGCGCGATACCGGCGAATTCCTCCTCGGTCGGCTCGTGCAGGCCGATCCAGGCGAATCCGCCGTCCTCACGCACGCGCAGCATCGCCTCGTGCGGGGTCTGGCAGGCGTCGGCCGCGAGCCGGCGTCCGCCCCGGTAGACCGCGCAGTCGACGACAGCGCTGGAGACGGTCGGGTCGCGGGTGGTGTCGTAGGTGTTGTACGGGGTGTTGCTCTTGCGCAGGGACGGGCGCACGGCGGCGCGCAGGTCGCGGATCATCGACAAGGCTGGCTCCTTCACGGAGGGCCGTCGGCGGGGGCGTGGAACAGCCCGGAATGGGGACGTGCGCTCACGTCCGCAAAGCGGGCGGCACCGCGCAGGCGCGATGACGGCGTTCGCTACAGACAGGCAAAAACGAGGGGCTCTTCCGTTGCGCGAACTGCCGCGAGGACGTCCTGGGAGGGCGTCAGATCACAGAAGGTAGGCGTCGTGCGGAAGAACGGTTGGTACTGCACGGTCGACTTGGATCCACCGCAGCCCCACCTCCTCCGGCCGGTCCCCCGTGGGGGATCACGTGTACCGGGACTGAGAGCAACGCTTCTGCGTGCTGTCCCGGCCGACGGCCCAGGCTATCAGCCACCCCGGGGCCAATCCGTACCTTTGCCCGTTCGAAACGCGTTCTATGCTCGCGGCATGGGAGAAATTCTTGCTCTGGTCGAGGCCCGGCTCCGTACGGCCCTGGGCGAACCGGACGCACGCGCCGATGTGACGTTCCTCGGCACGGACCGCATCGAGGTGCTCCGCTTCATCGACGGCGACGTGGTGCGCTACGCCACGCTCGGCATGTCCGCACAGCCGATGGCCGACCCCACCTCGCCCCTCGCCGACCCGGTGAAGGGCCCGCGCGCGGAACTGGTCCTGTCGGTACGGGCCGGCCTCGCCGACACCGACCAGGTGCTGCGGCCGCTCGCGGTGCTGGCCGCCTCCCCGCAGGTCGAGGGATTGATCGTGACCCCGGGCGCGTCGCTGGACCTCGGCCAACCGCTGTGGTCCGGGGCACCGTTCACCTCGGTGCTCGTCGCCGAGCCGGGCGGCCTGGTCGAGGACCTGGAGCTGGACGAACCGATGGACCCGGTGCGCTTCCTGCCGCTGCTGCCGATGACCCACAACGAGGCGGCCTGGAAGCGGGTCAGGGGGGCGCAGGAACTGCAGGAGCGCTGGCTGTCCCAGGGGACGGATCTGCGAGACCCGCTGCGTTCCTCGGTACCTCTGGACTGACCGGGTCCACGGGGTCGCCGCGCTGCGGACGGGTGATCGTCCTTGACGCGGCGACGACCGGGGAGGACCGTTGGGCCCTATGAGGGGCGAACCCAGTTGCCCGAAGTGCGGTGGCCGGGTCAGGGCGCCCGGTCTGTTCGCCGATTCCTGGCAGTGCCCCGAGCACGGCCAGGTGCATCCGATGCAGCCGGTGATCCCACCCAGTGTCGAGGCGCTGGGCGTGGTGGTGCACCGGGCGCAGGTGCCGGTGTGGATGCCATGGCCGCTCCCGGTCGGCTGGCTGTTCACGGGCGTGGCGTACGCCGGTGACGACCGCAGCGGCGGCCGGGCGACCGCGGTGGCCTGCTCCGGCCCCGGTCCGCTCGGAGGCATGGGCGAACTGCTGCTCGTCGCCGAGGAGCTCGGCGTCGGGCTCGGCGCGCGCTACGCGGGCATCGAGGGCCTGGACCCCGGTGCCGGATTCGGTGCCGAGGGCGCACCGGACGCCAAGGTGCTCGCCGCAGGGCGTCCCACCCCGCTCTGGCACGTCAAGGACGCCCCGGACGACCGGGCGGTCTTCGCGGGCGAGGCGCGCGGCCTGTGGCTCTGGGCGGTCATCTGGCCCGAACAGTCCGGCCTCCTGATGTACGACGAACTGGTGCTGACCGATCTGCGCGACGCCGGCGCGGAGGTGGACCTCCTCCCGTGCGGGGCGCTGACGCCCCGGCTGCTCACGCCGCCCTGACCGGGGCCGCGGCGACGGGGCCGGGCGCGCCGCGCCCGGCGGTTATCCTTGACCGTCCCCCTGTCCGCAGCCCGCCCTGGAGTCCGCGTCGTGCGCATCGATCTGCACACCCACTCCACCGCGTCGGACGGCACGGACACCCCCGCCGAACTGGTGGCCCGTGCCGCGGCGGCGGGCCTGGACGTCGTCGCCCTCACCGACCACGACACGGTGGGCGGGCACGCGGAAGCGGCCGCCGCCCTTCCTGAGGGGCTCACGCTCGTCACGGGCGCCGAGCTCTCCTGCCGCATCGACGGCATCGGCCTGCACATGCTGGCGTACCTCTTCGATCCCTCGGAGCCCGAACTGGCGCGCGAGCGCGAGCTCGTACGGGACGACCGGGTGCCGCGCGCGCAGACGATGGTGGCCAAGCTCCGGGAACTCGGCGTACCGGTCACCTGGGAGCAGGTCGCGCGGATCGCCGGGGACGGCTCCGTGGGCCGTCCTCACATCGCCACCGCGCTGGTGGACCTCGGCGTCGTCGACACGGTCTCCGACGCCTTCACGCCGGCCTGGCTCGCGAACGGCGGACGCGCCTACGCGGAGAAGCACGAACTCGACCCGTTCGACGCGATCCGGCTGGTCAAGGCCGCGGGCGGCGTCACGGTCTTCGCCCACCCGCTCGCCGTCAAGCGCGGCGACGTCGTGCCCGAGGCGGCGATCGCCCGTCTGGCAGCCGCGGGGCTCGACGGCATCGAGGTGGACCACATGGACCACGACGAGCCCACCAGGGCCCGGCTGCGTGGCCTCGCGGGCGACCTGGGGCTGCTGCCCACCGGGTCCAGCGACTACCACGGCACCCGCAAGACCGTACGGCTCGGGGAGTACACCACCGATCCCGAGATCTACGGCGAGATCACCCGGCGCGCCACGGGAGCCTTCCCGGTGCCGGGAGCCGGCGGAGCCCGCCGGGCGTAACGCGCCTCCCGCACGCTCCTCACTCCTGTTTCCGGCGGCACCCCTGTCGTCTCCTCGCAGCGTCCGGCCGTTCTCGCGGCCCCGGACCTGCGCACCCCTGTTCGGCCCGCTCTTCTCTCGCAAGGCTCACTGTGTTCGACGTCGCTGTCTTCGGATCCCTTTTTCTCACCCTTTTTGTGATTATGGATCCCCCCGGAATCACTCCGATCTTCCTGGCCCTCACCGCGGGCCGCCCCGCCAAGGTGCAGCGCAGGATGGCCCTTCAGGCGGTCGCGGTCGCCTTCGGGGTGATCGCCGTCTTCGGTCTGCTCGGTCAGCAGATCCTCGACTACCTGCATGTCTCCGTCCCCGCGCTGATGATCGCGGGCGGGCTGCTCCTGCTGCTGATCGCGCTGGACCTGCTCACCGGCAAGACGGACGAGCCGACGCAGACCAAGGACGTCAACGTGGCTCTCGTCCCGCTGGGGATGCCGCTGCTCGCCGGGCCCGGCGCCATCGTGTCGGTGATTCTGGCGGTGCAGCACGCGGACGACGCGGCCGGTCAGCTCTCGGTCTGGTCGGCGATCATCGCCATGCACGTCGTGCTCTGGGTGACCATGCGCTATTCGCTGCTGATCATCCGTGTGATCAAGGACGGCGGTGTGGTGCTGGTGACCCGGCTCGCCGGAATGATGCTCTCGGCCATCGCCGTCCAGCAGATCATCAACGGGGTCACCCAGGTCATCCAGAACTCCTGACGCACCCGGACAGCACAGCGCCCCCGCACAGACCTTCCGTGCGGGGGCGCTTCTCTTCAACGGCGCAAAGCGGTGTAAGGCGTTACGAAGCCGAGCTGTCGGCCGGCCGGATGTAGATGCGCTGGCCTATTGCCGCGGCCTGCTGCACCATCCGGTTGACGGAGGCGGCGTCCACGACGGTGCTGTCCACGGCGGTACCGTCGACATCGTCGAGTCGCATGATCTCGAAGCGCATATGGCTTCCCTTCGTCTGATCCTCCTGCTGGAGAACTACTGGGAGGACGGGCTTGCCGTCCGCAAGGATGAAGAGCGCAAGGCGTCTGCGTCTCGCGCTCCACGAGGGGTACAACGGCTTGCCCTCTACAAACATTCCCTACGCTAAGGAAATTTTTTGGATGTCTAAGTACCCTTCAGTAACTGAGCATGTGCAGACAATGAGGACCGCATGAACCACGCGGACACGCAGCCGGACGAAGGACCGGGCATCCGCGAGCAGCTGGACCGCACCAACGAGCTGCTCCAGCGCGTGCTCGCCGAGGTGTCCAAGACGCCCTCGACCCACGCGATCTTCGTGGACGCGGGCTATGTGTACGCCGCGGCCGGGCTGCTCGTCACCGGCACCGAGGACCGCCGCTCCTTCGATCTCGACGCGGAAGGGCTGATCGAGGCCTTCATCGACAAGGCCCGCACGATCTTCGCGGACAGCAGGCTGCTGCGCGTCTACTGGTACGACGGAGCCAGGCGCCGGATCCACACCGTCGAGCAGCAGTCCATCGCGGAGCTCCCCGACGTCAAGGTCAGGCTCGGCAACCTCAACGCCAACAACCAGCAGAAGGGCGTCGACTCGCTGATCCGGACCGACCTCGAGTCACTGGCCAGGCACCGGGCCATCAGTGACGCGGCACTCGTCGGCGGCGACGAGGACCTGGTCTCGGCCGTCGAGGCGGCCCAGGGCTACGGGGCCCGCGTCCACCTCTGGGGCATCGAGGCGGGCGAAGGACGCAACCAGGCCGAGCCCCTGCTCTGGGAGGTCGACAGCCAGCGCACCTTCGACCTCGACTTCTGCCGCCCGTACGTGACCCGGCGCCCCGTCACGATGTACGAGGACGACAGCCCGGCACCGGCCCGTGAGGACGTCCGCTTCGTCGGCGCGCAGATCGCCGCCACCTGGCTCTCCTCGCGCGGCCGGGAATCCCTCGCCGATCTGCTCCCGGGGCACCCCTACCTGCCGGGCTCCGTCGACCAGGACCTGCTCGTCGAGGCCGAGCGGCTCCTCCAGCACTCACTGCGCGGGCACGCGCACCTGCGGCGAGCGCTGCGCGACGGTTTCTGGCAGCACCTGCAGGCGCAGTACTGACACCTGCCGCAAGCCGTTCCGGAAGGTCAGAGGCTGTTCCAGAACGAGACGAGCGCCGCCGCCGTCACGTCCGGCCTGGCCGTGTTGGGGGAGTGCTCGGCTCCCTCGACCACGGTGCGCCGCGCACCCAGCCGCCGCGCCATGTCGTCCATCAGCGGCACGGGCCAGACGTCGTCGCTCTCGCCCGACACCACGTGCACGGGCAGGGGCAGGGCGGCCAGCTCGGCCACCCGGTCCGGCTCGGCCGAGAGCTGGGCGCCCGTGGCGATCAGCTGCGCGGGGTGGTGCCGCATCCAGCGGCGCCGCAGGTCCTCGCCGTCCCCGGTGTCCGCGTCCTCGGGCGGGTCGAGGGCGCGCATGGCCTGCCAGACGTCGGCCATGCTCCAGCGGGTCAGGGCGTCACTGAGCAGTTGCGCCTTCTTCTGCTGGGCGGGGGCGATCTCGGCCGGTCCGGACGACATCAGGGTCAGCGAACGGAACGGTGAGGCGTCGAGCAGCACCGCGGCGCGGGCGATCTGGCCGCCCAGGGAGTGCCCGAGCAGATGGATCCCGCCGGTTGCGGGGGCGTCGCCGGGGCCGGCGAGCGCAGCGGCCTGGGCGAGTACGTCACGGGCCAACTCGGCCTGGGCGTAGGACTCCTGACGGTCCGTCCCCTCGGTCTCGTACTGGCCGCGGCCATCGACGGACACCACCCGGAACCCGGCATCCGCAAGAGGCTCGAGCAGGGCGATGAAGTCCTCCTTGCTGCCCGTGTACCCGGGCAGCAGAAGGGCGGTGGAGTGTGCTCCCGTACGCGGCGCCGCGTCCAGCACGGCGAAGTCCCCGCGCGCGGTAGGCAGCATGCGGGCACGGGCACAGGGGGGCGGGGCGAAAGTGGGCGGCCGGCTCATGGGGCGAGGTTATCGCCGGTGGCGGTACCGCGCCCGGGAACGCGTACGGCCCCGGTTCCCGCAGGTGCGGGAACCGGGGC